>JBGQBP010000019.1:0-25382 GCA_041494945.1 Binatia bacterium
CCAGCCCTTCGCGCCTCACACCTGAAACTAGGGCCAAAGTTTTTTTAGGAAGCCTTCCTTCTCCAGCGCGTCCACGTATTGGTTATCGAAGTAAGCCGTCACGGGAGTCTTTGCCGCCGCAGCGGCGTCGACCATTTTCAAACTCACCATCGTTTCGGCGAGGGCCTTTTCGGCGTCCGCGGGGACGCGCGGATCTTTCACGAAGGCAGCCGCGGCCCACTCATAGCTGTCCTCGAGCAGTTTAGGATCGTTGATCTTGGTGTACTGCCCCAGGACTTTCATCGTGAAGCTTTTGTCGTCGAAGACCCTCTTCAGACCCTCGAGCGACGCCTTCAAAAATCTCTTGACCAGGTCGGGATTCTTGTTGGCAAAGGCACGGCGCACGACGAGACCGTTCTCGACGAACGGGATATTCAGCTCCCTCAATTCCTTGAGCCCGACCAGCTCGCGGTATCCCTTCTCCTTGAGCATCAAACTTTGCGGCGGAAGCACGGTCGCCGCGGCGACGGCGCCGGAAGCGAGGGCAAGCGCGGATTCCGGGACGCCGCCGGTCTGAACGATCGTCACGTCCTTGGCGATGCCCGCGCGCTGCAGCACGGCCAGGGCGGTAATATGCGTTACCGATCCGAACCTGCTCACTCCGACTTTCTGGCCCTTGAGATCGGCCAGCGTCTTGATCGAGGGCTGCGAATACAATGGAATCGTAAAACTTTTAACCAGCGCCGCCACCTGGATCACGTCTCCGCCGCCGATGACGTTGGCGATCACGGCCGGACCGGCCATTCCCGCCAGGTTGACCTCGCCGGCAAGCATCACCTGAATGATCTCCGACGACGCTCCCTGGAAAAAGAGATCAACGTCGAATCCATACTTTTCATAATATCCCCCCTCCTTGCCGACGTACCACGCCAGGCTCTCCCATCCGATCGGGGAATAGGGAAGTTTGACCTTGTCCGCCGGGTGAACGAGGCGCGGAGGGACAAAGATCGACGCCATCAGAACGCACAGGCCACAGGCCAGGAAGCCAAGCCGTTTCATAATCTCCTCCCTTTTGGTTGAGCGACTCCTATTACAGAGGCCAACCGGCCGTCAAGAGCCGTGCTACGAAGACAAGGATGAAGTATGAGGGATAGGGGAAGAAAGGGCAAAGTAAAAAGGATAAAGCCTCGTGGCCCTATAAAAATATGCAGCCGAGTCAAGCCTCGCTCACCCACTTCTCCTCTTCCACCGATCGGAGCACCGCATCGACAACCTTCTGCGCCTCCAGCCCTTCGCGAAAGCTGGGAACCGCTTCTTCGCCTGTCCTGATCGCATGCGCGAATCTTCGCGTCAAATTCGAAAAGACGAATTCCGCCGCCGCGCGCCTCGGATCGGAAAGATCCAACCCGTTGGAAATTCCGGGGTCAAATTCCGGGGTCAGGTCTCGCAATCGATTCTGCTGAAAAAGTCTTTTCGGAGAAATGAGGAAAATATTTTTTGCTCACGAATGCCCTACAAACGATTTTCTGAACCCGGTTAATGATTTTTGACCTCCCAAATTTTCATGGATAGGGAGTTTTTCAGCGGAATCGCAATCGCACATTTCACCGGCCCCTCTCTGTCGAATCCGTCTACCAAACCATAGGAACGAAAGGTCCGGCTGGGGAGAGCCAGTCCGGGCGATGATGCGGGACCAAAGATGTGATCGGATCAGGCGACCCAGCCGAAGTTAGTTTCGCGTAAAATAGAATAACCATATCCAATAGGCAAGAGGCGAGGTCTAATAGCCGAGCGGCGCGAGGCAACAGGCAACAAGAGTCGTGGGTCGTGTTCGTGCCGCGCAATCTCAAAGCTTCAAAGCTCTAACGACATTGGCGCCGAGGATTTGGCCCCGTTCATTGTCGGAAGGGCGGATCAACTCCTTTACCTTGCGCACCGGTTCGAAGTCGCCCATCGACAAAAGAGAAAGCCGTGACTCTTGTTCGTGAATCGTGATCGTGGGGCAGGACTCAATGCTAGGAATCAATCCCAAACGGTACGAATCAAGCCCGACTTCTGAATCTTTTCGTCAGCCGTTACAAGCGGTAATCCCTCCACTCTAGCCTGTGCCACAATCATCCGGTCATATGGATCTCTGATTCCAACCAGCGCTGAGGCCTCGAGCAGGAGATGGGCGTCGTTCTCTCCTAATTCAAAGTTCTCTGCCTGCATTAACGCAAGAAGCAGTTCCCTGAAGGGCAGGCGAAGCCGGATTTTCCCCGCCTCGGAAAGCAACATGATCTCCTCCAGCACGGTGAAAGGAATCAGGAGACTATCCAGACCCCGCTCCACGCGATCAAAAACAGCTTTTGCTCTGCGGCCCAGCTTCCGATGTTGGCCGGTCAGGTGATAGACGAGGGCGTGGGTATCCGTGGCGAGAATCATTTAAGGAGAGACTCGATCCTTGATTTACGCAGCTCCCCGATGGCCCGGTCGATGTCGCCGCCCGCGGTCGCCGCCCCTTTGAGCTTGAGAATCCGTTTTTCCTTGCGGCTTCGCAGATGCCTGCCCGCGTTCGCCATCGCCTTGTACTTCTCGACTCCCACAATTACCGCAACCGGCTTCTGCCTCTTGGCAATGACGTAGGTCTGACCTCGCTCGCTCACCTGGTCCACCAGCTCGCTTAAATTAGCTCGAACCTCGACGAACGAAAGAACCTTTTCCTTGGCCATGATCCTCTCCCTTTCTCGGATGTACACTCTATATGTACACCAATACCGGGGGCTGTCAAGGGAGAAATGAACTACCCCGCAGCAAGCTGCGTGGAATTGACCCGAACAGATTAAAAATTCAATGAGGATTGATGGTCTGTGTATACTGCGTGAGCCATGCGCCCGCCCTTCTCATGCTTAAAATTCCCGGCTACAAGGGGCAACCCGCCAATTTGCTTTGTTTCTTTGTCCTGGTAGATCAGATCAGCGACATGTTGCAGTATGTTTGGGGAAAATGCTTGGGCAAAATAAAGATCGTCCCGACGATAAGCCCGAAAGCCTACCGCCTGCGGGTCCGAAAGAGCAAGAGACCGTTGAGTGAATAGGCGTCGGTTGACGCTCGGAGAGGCCCAAGCTAGTCTAAATTCTAGTCTATCAATGAGGAGGCCCAAATGACACGCGTGCTGACCCTCTCGGAGGCAAAAGCCCATCTCAGCCGACTCGTGACCAAGTTGGAAAAAGAGGAGAGCGAACTGGTAATCACCCGTAACGGTCGACCCGCGGCAGTGCTGATCAGCGCAGACGAGTACGAGAGCTGGCGCGAGACGAGGGAAATCAGGCGGAATCCCACACTCATGGGTGAGATCAAAGAAAGTCTACGCCAGCTCGCAAAAGGCCGGCGGTTCACTTTTGAAGAGGTCTTTGGAGAGTCCTTGCGAACCCGTAAGCAACGGAGATGACCCGCTACCGCATCGAGATGTCGCAGACAGTCCGGGACCTCGTCCCTCACCTTCCCCCGCAGTTCAAACGAAAAGTAAAGGCGGCCTTGAGATCCATCGCCGATGACCCCTATCTGGAGAAAGAGTTGAAGGAAGAGTTAGCGGGGTTAAGAAGCTACCCGATAGCCAGGGCTCGTCTCATCTATCGCATTGCCGGTGCCGTCGTGGAAGTCGTCGCTTTTGGACCCCGCGTCGACATCTACGAGCGTGCTGCCGCCGAGCTGAGTAAGACCTTGAGAAAGACTACAGCAGATAGAGACACTTAACCTGCCCAACTCTTTGGGCGCCTCTCTTGACTCAACGTCTAATCAATCAGACACCTGGTCCACTCGGACAGGCGGCTGTTTTCACCTAAGCGCAGATATTCTCCTTAATTTCAGTCGAAATATCTACCGCAGCGAACGGATATAGCGCTGGCATCGGCTTGGCACATGCCTTGCTCTCTTCAGTTGACAGGAAGGCAAAGCGACAAATGGAAAGGAGCATTTTATGAAGAGAGAAGAAACATTTGAGACGACGATCGGGGATCTCGTTGCGGCGCTGACGGAGGAGACCTCACAGCATGTCCGCGACGAGAAAGAGGCCTGCAAAGTGGTCGCCTTCATGCTCACGCATCTTTTGAACCCTTCAGCCCCGGCGTCGCGAAGCCGAATGTACTGTAACTAGAAATCGCGATCACAAGGAGGAAGCATTCGATGAATGAGCACACAATGATCGAAAGGCTACAGGAGTCCTTGTGCCCGCTCCGAAAGCGAGTTGCCGAACACGACGTCTACCGTCGCATCGGGACACTTCAAGAACTGCGAGTGTTCATGGAGCATCACGTCTTTGCGGTCTGGGATTTCATGTCGCTGCTGAAAGCGCTCCAACGGGATCTCACCTGCGTCACGATTCCCTGGGTGCCGCAGGGTCATCGGCTCAGCCGCAGGCTTATCAACGAGATTGTCTTGGAAGAGGAGAGCGATGAGGAAGCCGGCGGCGGCTATATCAGCCATTTCGAGCTCTACCACTCCGCCATGGAGCAATGCGGCGCCGACATATCCAGAGTGGATTCTTTTCTGGCCGCGCTCCGGCGCGGCGATGACATCCATTCCTCGCTCGCGCGGGCAGGTGCGCCGAAAGCGGCTCGGGAGTTCGTAAAGACGACCATGAGAGTCGTCGAGTCAGGCGCCGCTCATGCGATAGCCGCAGCCTTCACTTTGGGGAGAGAGGACGTCATCCCGGTGATGTTCAAGCCCCTGGTTGCCAAACTCGACCATCGCTTTCCTGGAGAGCTGACCCTCTTCCAAGATTATTTGGAGCGCCACATCAAACTCGATGAAGAGCGCCACACTCCCATGGCGCTCCGGATGCTCGCTGAGCTATGCGGCGATAACCCGCAGAAGTGGAGCGAAGCCGAAGAGAGCGCCAAAACGGCGTTGAACGCCAGGATTGCTCTCTGGAACGGCGTGGTTGAAGCGATACCAACGCCTTATCCTATGGAAGAAGCCCATGAGTCTATTGTCTACACCGCATGAGCGCTGGAACCGCGTCATCCTTCTAGTCTTCTGTTTTGGGATTTTCCTCGAAGCAGTGATGGGGCTGTTTGAGTTCAAGCCGCAGATCTTTCTGCCAAGTTACATCGGCCCTGAGGACGGACTCCGAATGCGGATGCTGCGGTTGGCGCGGGTGGCGGCCATTGCGTTGCCGGTCTTGACCGTCTTGTTTGCGGGGCTGTCGTCGCGGGCCGATCCCCATAGTCGCGCCGTCCGTTGGGGCGGCATTGGAATGTTGATCGGCACGATCGGGATGCCCGCCGTGCTTGCCGCCGCCGGTTTTACGCGCATCGAACTCAGAGCGCTCTTGCCGGTGCCGGCCGATGCGATTCTCTTCGGGACGCTGTGCGGGCTGTGGCTGTCAAGGGAACATGCGCAGCCGTTGGAAATGTGGGGCTGGTTCCTGATCGCTTTGAGTATGGGAGCGGGTCTGTTCATGGGCCTCTACGCCTTTGATGCGCCCCTGCTGCCGCCCAATTTCGCCGGCGCCTACAATGACTATGGCCGGCGGCTCATACGCCTTGCACACGTTGGCTGCATCCTTTTGGGCTTCTCGACGATTTTTTTCTCCCGCGCAGTGGAGAAGAGAGGAGTTGAATCATGAAAATCGGCCTCATTGCGATCGCGGGCGTTAAAATCCAAACCCGAAAGTTCATCGAGTTGGGGATCACCCTGCCTCAGTTTGTGAACCGGAGCCAGGTCATTGCTCAATTGCCGAGCTTGGCCTTGCTCACGCTGGCCGGCGCGACCCCGGATGATGTGGAGCTTGAATACGTCGAGGTCGATGAGATAGCCGCGTTTACGGAAAAGCCGCGCCTGGATTTTGATCTCGTGGCGTTGTCCACATACAGTGCGCGCGCTTTCGAAGCATATCAGGTGGCGGACGCCTACCGTTCGCGTGGAATACCGGTCGTCTTCGGGGGACTTCACGCCACCACGGTCCCCGAGGAAACCGCCCTGCATGCGGACGCCGTAGTTATAGGCGAGGGGGAAATCACGTGGCCGGAAGTGGTGCGGGACTTCCAACGGGCCGGACGAGCCGGGCTGAAGCGGTTTTATCGCGAGGCCAAGCCGGGCCAATTTCAGCTCAGCGAATCCCCGATGCCGCGCTTCGACCTTCTCTTGAAAAACCCTCCGTCTCGGCTTCATCCTCTGGATCCTGCCAACACCGGCGAACTACACCGTCTTGGGCCGTACAACCGCATCACCATCCAAACCACGCGCGGTTGCCCCCTGGACTGTGAATTTTGCGCCGCCTCAAAACTCTACGGGCCACGCTACCGCATCAAGCCGATCGAGCGCGTGCTTCAGGAGATTGACGCGGTACGGGCAATGTGGCGGAGACCTTTTATTGAGTTCGCGGACGACAACACTTTTGTCAATAAGAAATGGGCCAAGGAATTGCTGCTGAGGCTCGCCGATCGTCAGATCCGATACTTCACCGAAACCGATGTCTCTGTGGCGGATGACGAGGAGCTGCTGGACCTTCTCTACCCAAGCGGCTGTCGCCAGATACTGATTGGCTTTGAAAGCCCGCGGCGAGCCAGCCTGGACGGACTGGACCGGGCCAACTGGAAATCGGGGCAGCACAGCAAATACCTGGAAGCGATAGACAAGATTCAAAGCCGGGGCGTGAGCGTATGCGGCTGCTTCATCGTAGGGCTCGACTCCGATACGCCGGAGATCTTCGACGAGTTGCGCGATTTTATCGAACGGTCCCGCCTGCTGGAAGTTCAAATCACCATTCTGACACCCTTCCCCGGAACCCGGCTTTATCAGAGGCTCTTGGACGAAGGACGTTTGCTCTATCCCGGAGCTTGGGACCGCTGCACGCTTTTCGACATCAACTTCCGGCCGCGCGGAATGACCGTGGAACAGCTCGAAGAGGGCGTGATGCAACTTTGGCAGGACGCCTGGAACGCCAAGGCTTTCGCATGGCGCAAGCGTCACTATCGCAATCTCCTCCGCGCCCGGAAGGCGTCTGCCGATCAAGACGCGGACGAGGAGATCGAGGAGTACTACGCGTTGCCCGCGGGGGCATCGGCGGAAAACGAAAATCGGGGGGATGAAAATGCCGACGTCTGACGGAATGTCGACGCATGACGAGAAGCTCCTCGAACGGTTGAACCGCTTGTCCCTCAGTCGCTCTTTTATCCCTCAAGTGGACATCGACTGGGACGCGACTACGACCGACACCGAATACGAATCGCTCTACTCCTCCTGGAGCTTGCTCGAGGGAACGGGACTGGATGGCTCGCTGGATTTTCACGGACGGGCGAAATTCGCCAAGTACCAGCAGATGAACTTGATGATCTTCACTGAGCTGGTGGAACGGCATGCCCTCACCGCCCTTATCAAACTCTACGGGACGGATCGGTCAAGAGCGTTCAATGAGTACATCGGTCACTTTATCAAGGAAGAAAGTTATCACGCCACGATGTTCATGCTGGCGGTCGAGAAGATTCAGTCCACCATGCCCGGCTGCATGCCGGTCCCGACGCGGGGAATGGACTTGACGTTGCGCTGGCTATGGCGCTTCCTGAACGCGCTCCCCGGAAAGAAGCTGAGGCGCGCCACGACTTTCGGCTTTCTTCACTTTGCCGAGCAAGTCACGCTCCACGCCCACCGGATGACGCGGAAAAAGATCAAGCGCAAAGAGAGCTTGATCAACCAGGTGTGGGCTTACCATGCCCTGGATGAGTCGCGCCACGTGGTATTCGACCAGATGATATTGGAGCGCGATAAACCGCCGCGGCCGCTGGCCTGGGTGCCGTCATTGCTCGCGCCGCCGTGCAGCGCCCTGGCGTCGGTCGTACTCAATGCCAACGAGATCTGGGCCGCGCGACAACTTGGCGTGCGCGTCCGCCTATGGCAACTGCCTGGATTGATGAGGCGGACCCGTGCGCCGTTCAAGCGCTGGGTGTTCAGTCTATGGGCTCGATCTGCGGCAGATTCGTCCGGCAAGGAGCAAACGAATGGAAGTTGGTAACCGGATCTGCCGCGACCAATCCGTGCGCGGCGAACAGGCCTACATCTATTGCCTCAAGGCCCGCGCCAAACGGCATCACTGCTTGGGTTACGGGACCTTCTCCGTGGACCTCGATCCGGTCGAGCGTTACCGCAAGGAATATTCCCGCAGAGTGCGACCGATCACCTACGTGCCGCTTTACGTCAAGGCCACTGCCCTGGCGATCCAGCGCAATCCCGAAGCAAACGCGATTCTCTTCAGGAAGCTCTTGGGTCTGAGAATCGTGCAATTCGAAGCCGTTGACGTGAATTTTCCCATCACCCGGATGATCGGAAACCGAACCGTCACGTTTATTGGCACCGTGCGCAATGCTGCGGCAAAATCTCTCCACGAAATTCAGGACGAGCTGGCTCAATACCAAAGATGTCCGCCAGAAAAATCCTTCGCCATGCGCCGATTCCAACGCCTCTCCCGGATGCCTTTGTGGCAGGTCAGGCTAGTCCATTGGACAATGACTCGGAGTCCCCGGTTCTTGATACGCAACGTCGGCACCTGCGGCGTCACCTTCGTCGAAGGCGACTCGGGCGAACACATGTTTCCAATCGGGCCGATGAGCGTCGTCTTCGGAATCGGCGGCGCGCGCCGCGAGCCGGTTGTCCGCGGCGGCGCGGTCGGAATCGGACACGTTCTCAAGTGCACGTTGATGGTCGACAACTTCGTGATCTCCGGCCTCACGGGCGCCAGGCTGGCCAAGGATTTCAAAGATCTCCTGGAAGGCGGGTCGTTCGTCATCGAGGAGCTGGAAAAGGCAGGTGATGCAAAATGGCATTGTACGAAGCACGCGGCCTCTCGTACCGGTACAGACTGAACGGCCACCACGTGGACGCCTTACGCGGCGTCGATCTCGAGATAAAGAACGGTGAATTTGTCGCGATTGCCGGTCCCTCGGGGTCCGGCAAGACGACGCTCCTGAACCTGATCGGCCTCCTGGATCTCCCTTCGGGAGGCTCGATCCATTTTGAAGGTAAAGACGTCTTGAATCTCGCGGAGCGCGAACGGTCACTCCTCCGGCGCGAACGGATCGGCTTCATCTTCCAGACCTTCAACCTGATACCGGTTCTCAGCGCCTGCGAGAATGTCGAGTACTTTCTGCTGAAGCGAAAAATCCGCCGGGCCGAGGCCCGTCGGCGTGCGCTCGAAGCTCTGGACAAAGTGGGCATCGCCTCACAAGCGGACCAGCGACCCAGCGACATGTCGGGCGGACAGCGACAACGGGTGGCGATCGCCCGCGCGCTTGTGCGCGAGCCGGCGGTGGTCCTTGCCGATGAGCCGACCGCGGCTCTGGATCAGACCACGGGTCTCGCGGTGGTCAACGTGATGAAGCATCTCAACCGCGAGCGCGGTATCACGTTTATTTTCTCCAGCCACGATCCCAAAATCCTTACGGCGGCGGACCGCGTCATCCAGCTGGTGGACGGGAGGATTCTCCAATGAGCCGCGCGGCCGTCGTCCTGAAGCTCTCCCTGCGCAACCTCTTCCGCAACCGGCGCCACTCCCTCTACGCGCTGGCCACCATCACGATCGCGTCGATGGGGCTGTTGATCTTCATGGGCTTCAATAGAGGAACGATGGATGAATACCGCGAGAACACCATTCGCGCCCGCTGGGGTCACGGCCAACTGTACATGCGGGGGTACCGAGAAAAGGCGCACGAGCGGCCATGGGAAAACTGGATCGAGAGTCCGCAGGAAACCATTGAAAAGCTGCGCGCTCTCCCAGGAGTACGGGAGCTGTTCCCGCGAGTCACCATCCCCGCGATGATCGCGGCCGGCGGAAAGGCCGTCGCGGGGCAAGGAGAAGGAATCGACGGCGCAGCGGAGGCGCGCTTCTTTACCCGGATGAATTACGTTGAAGGTGGGGATTTGAACGACCGACCGTTCGCGATCGTACTCGGCATCGGCTTGGCACAAGGGTTGGGCGTTCACGTGAATGATGAGGTTGAGTTGGTCGCTCGCGCCGGGAACACGGCTCTCCACAGCGCCAAGCTTACCGTCAGCGGGATTTTCCAGACCGGGGTCCAGGATTTCGACAGCCACGCGTTCAGAATTCCTCTCAAACTCGCGCAGCAACTTCTCGAAACAGAGAGGGTTGAAACGATCTCAGTGGCGCTCTCGGGAGTTCGGGCCTGGCCGGAATTCGCCGGCGCCGCGAACACGCTCCTGCCGGATCTAGAGGCCGTGCCCTTTGACGAGCTGGACAAAGTCTATTATCGCCACGCGGTGGATTGGCTGGACGCCCAGTTTGCTTTCATCGAGGACATTGTTTTGCTCATGGTCTTCTTCGGCATCTTCAATGCGATCTCGATGACCGTGATGGAGCGGACCGCAGAGATCGGCACGCTGCGCGCGCACGGCGACAGCCGGATGGAGATCGCCCTCGGTCAAGTGATCGAGGCCGCTGGCCTTGCCCTGCTGGGCGGCTCTCTGGGAATCCTCGGCGGCTGGCTGCTGTCGATCGGTCCGTTGAGCCATGGGATTCAAATGCCTCCGGCCCCGGGATTGACGCGCGGCCTGCGCATAACCATCGAGTTGGCCCGTGATGAGGCTTTACGCGTACTCGGACTGGCCGTTGTGACTTCGGCGGCGGGAAGCGTCTTGCCGGTATGGCGCGCCATGCATATTCCCATCGTGGAGGCGTTGAGACACGTGTAATGATCTCGCTCGCGCTTGCGAACGTTTTCCATAATCGCCGCGGAGAAAGCATTGACAGCAAGCCTGCGATGACTGACATTAAGTCCAAGCGTGCCGTAAAATCGCACGCGAAAGACTCGACTTGTGAATCAACTCACCGACGTTCACGTCCATCTCGCGGCGCTGCCGGACGGAGATAACGGCTGCTATATCTCGGCTCGGATGCTCCGGCGGCCGGTCTCGCGCTTTTTATCGTGGAAGTTCGGCGTGGATCTCGCCAAGCCGGCGGAAGCGAATGCATTTTACATCGACCGGCTGCTCCGCGAGTTGCGCGGCTCGCAAAAAATCAAAAAAACCGTCCTGCTCGGAATGGACGGCATCTACGATGGCAACGGCGTGCTCGATCGAAGACGAACCGATTTTTTAATCTCCAACCGCTACGTCGTGGAAGTCGCCAAGCGCCATCCCGATATTTTTCTCGCCGGGGTTTCGATCAACCCGCAGCGCGCCGATGCGCTCGACGAGCTCGAACGCTGCGCCGGCGAAGGCGCCGCGTTGGTCAAGTTCCTGCCGAACGCTCAGTGCTTCGATCCGGCGGATACGCGCTATCTCCCCTTTTACCGCGCGCTCTCCCGGTTTAAGATCCCGTTGTTGAGTCACGTCGGTTACGAGTTCAGTCTCCTGGGACGCGATCAATCGGCCGGCGATCTCGCGCGCTTACGCTGCGCGCTCGACGAAGGAGTTTCGATCATCGCGGCTCACGGTTGCAGCCACGGATTATTTTTCCCGGAGCCTCACTTGAAGACAGCGCTCGAATTCGCGCGGCGCTATCCGCGCTTTTATCTCGACGCATCGGCGCTGACGCTCCCGAGCCGAGTTAGAATGCTTTTTCTCCTGCGGCGCCATCCCGAGTTGCAAGAGCGGCTGCTCTTCGGCACGGACTACCCGCTCCCCGTGCTCGCCTATCCGGCCTTGGGCCGGGACTACCGGCGCGCGGCGAAAGCGAACTACTTCGACCGGCAAGCGACGGTGCTCGAGAGTCTGGGAATTCGGTTCAAAAATTTTTCCGCGATCAGATAATTTATGCCCGCAGGAAACTACAGAGAGACGCTTCGTGACCGCGGCTTGCGCGCGTTTCTCTGGACGCAGTTTCTCGGCGCGCTGAACGACAACGTCTTCAAGATGATCGTCTCGCTCACCGCCGCCGATCTGGCGGCGAGCGACGGCGGCAGCGGCCATCTTTCTCTCGTGGGCGCGGTCTACATCCTCCCTTTCTTTCTCTTCTCCGGTTACGCGGGCCATCTGGCCGACATCTGGAGCAAACGCGCCGTGCTGGTTGCGACGAAATTTTTCGAGATCTTCGCGATGGCCCTGGGAATCTTCGCCTTTTTTTCAGGCCGGTTCGAATTCATGCTGGTGGTGCTTTTCCTGATGGCGCTGCACTCGACGTTTTTCAGTCCGGCCAAGTACGGCATTCTCCCGGAGATGATTCCAGAAAAGGAATTGTCGCGCGCCAATGGACTTTTGGAGATGAGCACGTTCCTGGCGATCATCTTGGGCACATCGGCCGGCAGCTTCATGTTCGCCGCCTGGAAAAATCATCCTGAATGGATTGGAGTTTTGCTAACCGTTATCGCAGTAGCCGGGACGATCACCAGTTTCGGCATCCCCAAAGTGCCGCCCTCTGGCGCGCGCAAAACATTTCAACTGAACCCGTGGGCGGAAATCCAAAACGGCATCGCGCGGCTGCGCGCCGACAAGACGCTCTGGCTCACCGTGATCGGCATCTCGTACTTCTGGTTTTTGGGCGCGCTGCTGCAAATGGATCTCATCCTGTTGGGCAAAGAAACCTTGCAATTGGGCGATTTGAGCATCGGCTTTTTGCTGACGTTCCTCGCTCTGGGAATCGGCGTCGGCAGCCTCGCCGCTGGACGGCTCTCCGGCGACAAGGTGGAATTGGGGCTCGTGCCCGTGGGCGCGATCGCCATGGCGTTTTTTTCGCTGCTGCTCTTTTCCGCCGCGGAGTCCTACGCGTTGACGGCGTCCGCGCTTTCGCTGCTGGCGTTTTTCGGCGGGCTCTTCGTCGTTCCGCTGAACGCTTTGCTCCAGCAGAGAAGCGGGCGCGAGGAGAAGGGCTTGTTGATCGCCGCCAACAACTTCCTCAACACCGCCGGCATTCTCCTCGCCTCGGCCGCGCTCTGGATTTTGCACGACCAATTCAAAATTTCGCCCGATTGGATCGTCTTGATCCTCGGCGTTTTGACTCTCATAGCGACGATTTACATTCTCACCATCATGCCCGATTTTCTGATCCGCTTCACGCTTTGGCTGCTGACGCATACGGTCTATCGCATCCGCATCGTCGGGCAGGAGCACGTCCCCTTCCGCGGGCCGGCGCTGCTGGTCTGCAATCATCTTTCTTACCTAGACCCCTTGCTGGTCAGCGCGTGCGTGCAGAGGTTCATCCGCTTTATGATGTACCGGCCCTACTATGAGATTAAATGGCTGAATTGGCTTTTTCGCTTGATGAAAGCGATTCCGGTATCGGCGCTCAACCGGAGAGACATCGTCGATTCGCTGGCGCGCGCCCGCGAGGAGCTTCGGCAAGGTCACGTGGTCTGCATCTTCGCCGAGGGCGCGATCAGCCGCACGGGAAACCTGCTACCGTTCAAGCGAGGCTTCGAGAAAATCGCCGAGGGTTTGGAAATCCCGGTCATTCCCGTCCATCTCGACCGTCTCTGGGGCAGCATCTTCAGTTTCAAAGACGGCCGCTTCTTCTGGAAATGGCCCGAGCGTCTTCCTTATCCGGTGACGGTCTCG
Organism: Binatia bacterium; assembly: GCA_041494945.1. Classification (GTDB taxonomy): domain Bacteria; phylum Desulfobacterota; class Binatia; order UBA9968; family UBA9968; genus JAJPJQ01. Next base: position 13,462 of record JBGQBP010000019.1, read on the forward strand.
TTCGGCGCTCCCCTTCCCGCCAAAGTGACGGCTCGGGAAGCGCGCGAGGCGATTCTGGAGTTGAGCAGCGCGGCGGTGAACCACCGGCGCTCGCCGCGCGACACCCTACAGCTGCGGTTTTTAAAAACCGCCAAGCGGCGCTGGTTTTCATTCTGCATGGCGGACTCGAGCGGAAGAGAGCTGAGCTATGGAAATACGACCGTAGCAAGCCTGCTGCTATCGCGCTGGGTAAAGACCGAATGCGCGCCTGAGTCCATGATCGGTCTCCTGCTGCCCGCATCGGTAGGCGGCGCGCTAGCCAATATCGCCGTTCTCATCGCCGGAAAAGTTCCCGTCAACTTGAACTTCACCGCCGGCACAGAAGCGATGAGCGACGCCCTGCGGCAGTGCGGCATCCGGACGATCCTGACTTCGCGGCTCTTCCTGATCAAGGCGAAGCTTGAACCCATGGAAGGCATGATCTTCATCGAAGACGCGGTGAGCAAAGTCCGGCTCTCGGCGAAACTCACCGCCGCCGTCCTGGCATTCGTTCTTCCTTCCCGGCTGCTTCTCGCTCTTTATGGCGCCGGCGACCCAAAGGCGGACTCTCTGGCAACGGTCATTTTCTCCAGCGGCAGCACCGGCGCGCCCAAGGGCGTGATGCTCTCGCACCACAACGTCCTCTCCAATATCGAGGCCTTCGCCCAGCTCTTCTGGGTAACGCGTAAAGATCGGATGATGGGCGTGCTGCCGTTCTTTCATTCGTTCGGATTCACCGGCACGCTCTGGTTCCCGCCCCTCTCCGGCTTCGGCGTGGCGTATCATCCCAATCCGCTCGACGCCAAAACCATCGGCGAGATGGTAGCGAAGTACAAAGCCACGATTCTCATCAGCACGCCGACCTTCTACGCCGCCTATCTAAGGAGAATCCCGCCGGAACAATTTTTTTCGCTGCGCTACGCGATCGTCGGCGCCGAGAAGCTGCGCGAGCCGCTGGCGAAAGATTTCAAAGAGAAATACGGCCGCGATCTTTTGGAAGGATACGGCTGCACGGAAACGGCGCCGGTCATCTCCGTTAATATTCCGGACGCCGAAGAAGCGAGCGAGCATCAAACCGGACTGAAACCCGGCACCGTCGGTCATCCGATTCCCGGCGTCGCCGTCAAAGTGGTGGACACGGAGACCGGCGCGCCGCTTCCATACGGAGAAGAGGGGCTTTTGTTGGTCAAAGGCCCCAATCGTATGCTCGGCTATCTCGGCGAGCCGGAGCTGACGAAAAAAGTCTTTCGCGACGGCTGGTACGTCACCGGCGATATCGCGTCGATCGACGACGACGGATTTATTAGAATCACCGACCGGCTCTCCCGCTTCAGCAAGATCGGCGGCGAGATGGTGCCGCATATAAAGGTGGAAGAAGCCATCAACCGCATCCTCGGCGATCAGAGCTCGGTCGTGATGGCGGCGCCCGACGAGCAAAAAGGCGAGCGGCTCGTGGTCTTGTATACGCACAAAGAAATCGCGCCGGAGGATCTATGGAGCAAGTTGAATCAAAGCGATTTGCCGAAACTCTGGATTCCGAAGCGCGACGGCTTCTTTTTAGTCGATGAAATTCCGCTGCTCGGGTCGGGGAAGGTAAATCTCAAGAGAGCCAAAGAGATGGTAGTGGAACGATGTGTTTCCTGAAACCCAACATTCGGCAACTTTGGTTGCGCCGGGATTGGCTGCGTGATAAAAACGGCTCAGGTAGGAGGATGAGCTGTGGATTACAATGACTTGGCGGAAAAATCGCTCGGCGGCGAGCTGCTCTCGCGTGAGGAGATGCAAGCGGTGCTCGACGCGACGGACGAGGAGCTGCCGGAGCTTCTCGCCGCCGCCTTCAAGGTGCGCCGGCGGTATTTCGGCAAGCGCGTCCAGATCCACATGCTGATGAACGCCAAGAGCGGCCTCTGTCCCGAGGACTGTCACTACTGCTCGCAGTCGTCGGTTTCCACGGCGCCGATCGACAAATATCCTTTTTTACCGAAAGAGAAACTCATCGAGGGCGCGATGACGGCGAAGGCTGCGGGCGCCGTGCGCTTCTGCATCGTCAACAGCGGACGCGGCCCGACGGACAAAGAAATTCGCGAGCTGTCGAACGTCGTGCGCGAAATCAAGAGCCGGGTGAACATCAACATCTGCTGCTCTTTGGGTCTGATGGATGAAGAGAAAGTCCAGGCGCTTAAAGAGGCCGGCGTCGAGCGCATCAATCACAACTTGAACACGAGCGAGCGCCATCACCCCGACATCTGCACCACACACACGTACGCGGATCGCGTCGAGACGGTGACGAACGTCAAAACCGTCGGCCTCTCTTCCTGCTGCGGCGGCATCATGGGCATGGGCGAAACCGACGAGGATATCATGGATCTGGCGCTCTCTTTAAGAGAACTCGGCGTGGACTCGATCCCCGTCAACTTTCTTCATCCGATCGACGGCACGCCGTTCGGCGGGTTGAATTCCTTGACGCCGCAGCGCTGTCTCAAAATTCTCTGTCTCTTCCGCTTTGTGAATCCCGACAAAGAGCTTCGCGTCGGCGGCGGGCGGGAGATCAACCTCCGCTCGCTCCAGCCGCTGAGTCTTTACCCGGCGAATTCGATCTTCGTCAACGGCTACCTGACGACGCCGGGCCAGGAAGCCAGCGAAGCTCATCGGATGATCGCCGACCTCGGCTTCGAAATCGAAGACCGCCTGCCGAACCCGCCCGTCGCCTAGCGCCTTTTTACTTCCGCCACGTAATCAACAGCACGCCGCCACTGCGGGTTGATATCTTCAGATTGATCTACTCACTTATTAGTTGAGCCTGTAGGAAAACCCCTGGGACCTTGAAAATTTTCTTTCTTGCTTCTTTCCTCAATTCCACCGCCAGCGTGTTGGTCCAGATTCGCAAGCGGCACCTGTCCGCTTGAAGGTTATCGTTGACCGATATACAATCAATCAGTGATCAAGACCTTCCGCTGCGCCGAGACCGAAAGCCTGTTCAACGGCGCGCGGGTGCGGCGGTTCGTAAACATCGAAGCGGTGGCACGCCGCAAGCTGGAGATGGTGGCGGCGGCCAAGAAGCTGGAAGACCTACGGAGCCCGCCGGGCAACCGGCTGGAAGCTCTAAAAGGCGACCGCGCCGGGCAGCACAGCATCCGCGTGAACAATCAGTTCCGCGTGTGCTTTCGCTGGAATGACGGCGCGGAGAATGTTGAAATTGTAGACTATCACTGAAGGAGAACTGCCATGCCCAAGAAACTGCTACCACCTATCCACCCGGGCGAAATCCTGCGCGAAGAGTTCATGAAGCCGCTGGGTCTGTCCGCCAACGCACTCGCGCAACGCCTTGGCGTGACTACCGCACGTGTCAACGAGATTGCCAACGAGCGGCGCGGCATCACGGCAGACACCGCGCTACGGCTGGGACGCTGCTTTTCCACCACGCCAGAATTCTGGATGAACCTCCAGCAACGGTATGAGTTGGAGGTTGCCCGCCGGGAGGTCGGCGTGGCGGTGGAACGTGAGGTTGCGGCACTTGCCTTGGCGGTGAAGGACGTTCATGCCGGCCAAGCCTAACACGGCCGTGCACAGGACCGCCGCCCGTTTGCGGTTTGGACTGAACCTGAAAAGTCTCGGTGCGGGCGGTGGCCCGTGACGGCGGCCATTATTCCTAAAATCGACTCAACTTCTCGACGTATCGGACTTCAAGAGCACGCTGCAAGCCTCGCGCACAACCTCTAGGTACTATCAATCGGTTTCCTCTAAACGAATCGAACCTCACTTCATTTCCACAGCGTAATCAGCAGCACCCCGCCCACGATCATGGCGGCGGCGGTCTAGTTTCCAATATCCCAATACACTGCGGGCTAATATCCTCATACGCCGCCAGATTGGCAGTGTATCAAACATGAATAGCCTTGACATATTCCGCACGACTAAGGCAGATTGCTTACAGTTTTTGCTTAAATTCGAGTAGCAAAATGAAAATCATACACTGCTCGAAACGCAGAATTATACTCAATAGTTAGGCCCCCGAGACCGCAACCGCGACAGCCGGAGACCCAATACCGATGAACGAATGGACTCATGATGGCTAGACGGATCAATGCGGACAAGCCGCACCTCTGGAAGACGGACATCGCGGCTTCCGTTGACCAGTTCAACCAGTGGTTCATGCGCTTCGCACCCGAGGCGTTTCGCTCGACACGCGTCAAGACTACCGGGCATGTCAAAGCTGCGTTGCTCGCCACCAGCGACCTGCGCAGCATCGACGCCGCCACGCTCAAGGACAATCCGAGTGCGCTGTCAACGCTCCGCATGTGTACGGCTCCGCCGCTGGCCGTGGACCGCTTGATCGGCTTGGCCGACGCGAGCAAGAACCTCGTCGGTCGAATGGAAGATGGCAAGCTCCCGACCAAGATGAATGCCGCCGATTTGAATGCGGAGTTGACCAAACTCTGCCGCATCATCTCAAGGCTCCTGGACCGTGACATCTTCCCGTGGCTGGACGCCGCGAAAGACCCTACCGATCACGAACGCAACCGAGCATCAACGATCGTCGCTGACCGCTTATGCAGCGCCGTGGCAAACCCGATCGTCCGCAACGCTCAGGAACAGCGGCAACTCAAACTCGTGGGCGATTGGCTCGACGCCCGAGGCTACCGGAAGCAAGGCCATCCCAGTGGGAAGCCGCTGACCGAAATGGAAGCCGCGACGTACACATTCCGCATGAACCTCGCGGTCGGCAAGGCGCTTAAGGTGAACATCCCGGTTGACGTGGTGATTCAGCCCAAGAAACTCCGCAGGATCGGCTGCCGATCCTGATCGAAGCCAAGTCGGCGGGTGACTTCACCAACACCAACAAGCGGCGCAAAGAAGAAGCCACCAAGATCCACCAGCTTCAAGCTGCCTATAGCGAAACCGTGCCGTTCGTGCTGTTTCTCTGCGGCTACTTTGGCAGCGACTACTTGGGCTACGAAGCCGCCGAGGGCATTGATTGGGTCTGGGAGCATCGCATCGACGACCTTGTGAAACTGGGGCTGTGAATCGCATGATCGCTTACGAGGACAACTTGATTGAATCACGGCGACAAGCAATTCAGGCGGACATCGATACGCGCAAGTCGGCAGCCGAGCGGAATCGCCTTGGCCAGTTCGCAACGCCCAATGCCCTCGCCGTCGATATCGCTCGCTACGTCCAATCAGTCCTTGGACGGACCAAAGGCAGTATTCGTTTCGCGGACCCTTCCATCGGTTCGGGCAGCTTCTTTTCGGCGGCGCTCGCTGTCTTCGGCTCCAAGCGAATCAGCAGCGCCGTCGGGGTCGAGCTCGATCCCGCATTCGCCGACGCCGCCCGCAATCTGTGGGCCGATTCCGGGCTTGAGGTTGTACGAGGCGATTTCACGCGAGTCGTTGCTACCGGCTCATGCCCACCCGCGCCCAACGTCATCTTGGCGAACCCGCCCTACGTCCGACACCATCACATGAACCGAGAGTACAAGGAACGCCTCCAACGCCTCACGTTCAAGATGACCGGGGTTGAAGTCAACGGCCTTGCGGGTCTGTACGTCTACTTTCTTTTGCTCGCCACGGCGTGGATGGAAGACGGTGGGATCGCCGCGTGGCTCATCCCCTCGGAGTTCATGGACGTCAACTACGGCGCGGCCCTCAAGGGCTTCCTCGCGGATCGCGTAACGCTTATCCGCGCTCACCGCTTTGACCCCGACGATGTTCAGTTCGGTGACGCCCTTGTGTCGTCGGTCGTGCTGGTGTTCCGCAAGACGCCGCCCGCCACCGCTCATGCCGTCGAGTTCACCTTCGGCGGCACACTGGCCGAGCCGCACGCCCGCGACCTCATCCCGCGTGAACGATTGCGCGAGTCTCGCAAGTGGACCGTGTACCCGAGTCACGCCAAGAACGACCGACACACGCTTAGCGACGGTAAAGGCCCGACGCTTGGCGACTTCTTCCGCGTCCAGCGGGGCATCGCCACCGGCTGCAACAAGTTTTTCGTGCTCGACCGCGCCGACGCAAAGAACCTCGGACTTCCGGGCAAGTACCTCCGCCCGATCCTTCCCAGCCCGCGCCACCTTAAGACCACGAGCATCGACGCTGACGGTGACGGCTACCCCCTCCTCGACCGCCAACTGTGCGTAATCGATTGCAACCTGCCTGAGCCGATGGTCGAGGCCAAGCACCCGGCGCTTTGGGGATACCTGCAAACCGCCCAGTCGCTTGGCATCATGGATGGTTATCTGATCGGCAAGCGCAGCCCGTGGTACAGGCAGGAACAGCGAGAGCCCACCCCGTTCCTCTGCACATACATGGGCCGTGGCTCTGACGACAAGCAGCCGTTCCGCTTCATCTGGAACCGCTCGAAGGCGATTGCAACCAATCTCTACCTGATGCTCTACCCGCAGAACAGCCTCGCGGCGATGCTTCGCCGACATCCCGACCGTGCCGAAGCCGTCCACGCTTTGCTCGGTCAAGTCACTGGCCACGAACTCCGGGGCGAAGGCCGAGTTTACGGTGGCGGTTTGAACAAGATTGAGCCGAGCGAACTGGCACGCATTTCCGCAACATCGTTTGTCGAGCTTTGGCCGGAGATCAGGTCCGATGTGCAATCGCAGGGAAAACTCTTCGGCTAAGCCGTGGGGTCAGCGCAGGGGTGCCTAACAAACGCTGCACCGGACGGCTTTTCCGCAGCGCTCCAAGGCCGCCGGTGAGCTTGGTCATTAGACTGATGAGTAGGGTGCCGTTCATGGGGTTTCGTGCTCTTGTAATGATTCTGGGAGTTAGTGGCTTCAGCCTTCTGAATGCGGTTGGCTCGGGAGCGGCTGACAATCAGGTCAATTCCAACGTTTTACCCATTATCGATGCACACGGGCATTTAAATGGCGATATGCCGGCTGAATGATTGGTTCAGCTTATGGACGTTGCCGGTGTTAAAAGCATGGTCCTCATGGCCCGCTACTATCGGGACGCCAGATCGGCTGGCAATGGAAGCGACGAACAGGCTCTTGAATTTGCCCGGAGGTTTCCCGGTCGCTTTATCCCCTTCGTGGCTGGGCAGCATGGCAACCTCGGAGGTCGAAATCGACACGTCTGGGAGGGTTCCACTCAGATTGGAGACAACTTTCTCCGACAAGCAGAAAAAAAATTGCAATCCGGCCGTTATTTCGGCCTAGGCGAATTCATCCTGAGACATTATGCCTACACGAATTTCGGCACCCAAGGAGGAGATGATGTCGATCTTCCAGTGAACAGCTACCTCATGCATCGCATCGCCGAAGCGGGTGTCAAATACAGTGTTCCGATGCTGATCCACCTGGAGGCCGAGCCAGACAAAGCGACGGCGATGGCGCAGCTTCTAGAGACTAAGCGCGGCACTAAGTTCATCTGGGCTCACAGCTGCGGTCGGAGTAGTGCCCAGCAAATCCGCGAATTCTTAACCCGCTATCCTAATCTGATGTGTGATTTGGGTGGCATGACCGCCACTCGGCAGGGCGGTTATGGAAATTACTGGCCGAAGCAGACGCCCTGGATTCACGTGATCGAGGATGGATCGGGAAAGCTCTTTCCCGAGGTGAAGGCCCTTTTCGAGGAATTTCCCGATCGTTTCCTTCTTGGCACCGATGCGGCACATACGCCAGCGTTGGATTTTTACGTCGAGCGCATCATTCGCTTCCGCGAATTGCTTTCTCAGCTCCGACGGGTGACGGCCGAGAACATTGCGTATGGGAACGCTCAAAGGCTCTTCGGATTGAAGTAGAAATATGTGGGAATCAACTCATAACCGAAGGTCTAACACGGCGCTTCAGACCGATCGCTCATAGCGACGGCTGAGCTTCACGTTATTCCTAAAATCGACTCAACTTCTCGGCGTATCGGACTTCAAGAACACGCTGCAAGTCTCGCACACAACCTCTAGGTACTATCAATCGGTCTCCTCTAAACGAATCGAACCTCACTTCATTTCCACAGCGTAATCAGCAGGACCCCGCCGACGATCATCGCGGCGGCGCAGACGATTCTAGGCGTTACTCTTTCGACGTCGCGCAAAAAGAGGGCGCTGAAGATCAGCGAGAAAAACGGCCCCGTGCTGCTGATCGGAATGACGACGGACACTTTGCCCAAGTCGAGTGCGTAGTAGATGCAGACCATGCTGAAACTGATCGTGATACCGGCGGCGAGAAACCACCCGAAGCACTGCCGGTTCATCTTCCAGGTCTGCTGGCTCTTTTCGAAGTACCACAACGTCAGTATCGAGACGACGAACGACGAGGTCGCCGTCACTGCCGCCGCCAGAAGCGGGTGAGGCACCGCCGCCAAGCCGAACTTGCGCACGACCTGAGAGGCCCCTGCCAATGCCGACGCCGCGATCGGGTACCAGAGAAACACGGCCGAGCCGGCGAGCTTCAGCGAACCGCTCCGCCACGAGAGCACCGTGATGCCGGCGATGATCATCAAGGTGGCGACGACGATCGGCAAGGTGATTTTTTCGTCGAGAAAAATAATCGCCATCATCGCGCTGAAAAGCGGCGTCGTGGCGCGAATCGGATCGGTGATCGCAATGCCGAGCGCGTCGATGCCTTTGTACGTCAGCAGGCGGGTCAGTCCCGGCTGGAAAAATCCGACGGCGACGAAGATCAAGATCGAAGCGCTCGTGAGCGACGACAGCGGCGCGAAGAGAAGCGACAGGCCCCAGAGAAAAACAATATTGACGACGAGGCTCGTGATCACGCCGGTCGCCGGATTGGAGGTGCGCAGCGCTTTTTTCGTGAGCATGTTGTGCAGCGCGAAGAAAAACGCGTTGGCCAGGGCGAAGAACTCAGCGGGCATGAAAATCGTTCTTCCAGGCCGGGGCGAATACGGGAAAGAAAGGCGCTGCTGTCATAACTGAGTGGTGAATCCCGGCAGAAAATTCTTCGGCGGGTCCAGACAGCTATAACGATTTTAGAGGGAGAGCGCAATGCGGCGGGCTTGGGCGGAAGCTCGAAACGCGGATTACCGTGAACGCAGCTTTTTCAATCTCAGAGCTGGAGCGTCAAACGGACCTGTCCCTGCTCGGACGGATATCGTTCGAAACCGCGTTGGCAATAGAACCGCAACCATGCCGCCTTCCATAGTTGATAGCTCGTGCTGCCGGTCTCCTCTTTCCCCAGATCCACCAAGACTTTTCGGCCTAGATCGCCCTTTAGCTCCGCGAGCGCCTTGTCGAGCAATTGCCCGCCCAGGCCGATGTTTCGATAGCTGCCGCGTATCCATGTAAATAGTTGATAATCGAACGGCGCTGGACCCTGGGTCAGGACGGCCGCTCCCCACGCTTCCGTGGTCGGCCCGTCGGCGCCGGGAACGATAAACCAGCTCGCGGCGGCGCCCCCTTTCAGCGTCATGGGATTCGCCAGTGCGTCTGGAAACTTCGGGGAAATCTTTCCGCTGAATCGGTCGCGATTGAAATCATCGAGAAGCCGCCGTGTAAGCTCGGCGGGTATACGATCGACGATCTTGGGCGGTTGGTCCGGCCTTAGTTGTTCCTCGACAAAATCGACAAAACGCCTGCTATAGCCGGCGCGCAGACCCGGCCAGAGTTTTTGGAAGGTCGGCGCCGCCGCCCACCGTCGGAACAAATTCATCCAGCCTCGATGGAGAGCATACGAGTGATATTTTTGAAATTCTAAAGCCACGAATACGTCTTCCATCAACTGCAATTGCATATTACAAAAATGCAGCGCGGCACGCTCGTCCGGCGCAGGCCAGAGCGACGGGTCCGCGCCCAGGATGGTTTCGAGCTCGGGATAAATTTCCAGGTCGTAGCGCGCCAATTCAGAGTCGTCGCGGAGTTTGGCTTCGAGTGTCACCAGGGCCTCTTTTTCGCCGAGGAAAGAGTCCCGGATGCTGCTCGGCACGGAGACCCACTGATGGCGCAAGGCGTTGAACACGGCGGCGGCGCCGTTGCCGATTTCCTGCCTGACGGAATGGAATACTTCCCACGCGACGTGCTCGCCCAGCTTTCTGTACGACTCGAACTGCGACTCGTCGAAAAACTGGTCCACCGTGCTCTGGTGCGGAAATAAAGGATGGCTGCCCGCGTACTCCAGCACGTCGGCGGGCTCGTCGCCTGTGAGCGACGCCTTGACGTAAACCAGCATTCCGGCCGACTCTCCGGATTTGACTTGGTCGTAGCGAACGAGGCCGATCGCCTGATGCCACCGGCTGAAATGTTGATCCGGTCGAGGCCGGATCATATCCAAATCTATCTCGATGCTCACGCCCAGGTCCGCGCGGATTTTTCGAATCGCGTTGCCAAGGTCTTCAAAAGCCACCAGAGGATCGGCGCCGGCGTCGCAGCAGACGATATATTTGCATCTTCGGCGGACCAGCTCATAAATTCCCAGGTTCTCGAAATGCCCGCCGTCCGAAAGATAGATGTAGCCGCGGTCCGCGTTGGACTGTCCGAACAATTCCGTTACCAGGTAGGGAAATCCGATCCGGGGTCCGCGGTTTTTATATTTGCCGTTATTTTTTGGATTGCCCACCCACCAGCCGATGCGAACGTTAAAAAGCGTCAGCAGAAACGCGATCGATCCGCTGCTGTGGTATCCCATGTTCGGAGAAACCGCCGCGCCGGAAATGGCAAACGCCGTTCCGAGCTCGATACCGCCGCAGAAATGTTTGCTCTCACGATACCCGGTCTGCTGTCCTCCGGAGAAGCGCGGCGTCAGGACGAAAGACGAGGCCTTGCGCTGCTGCCACGCCAATTCCTTCCCGGCCATTTGGTCAAGAGCCGTGTTGACGATGAGATAAGGTCCATCGTAACAGCCGACGCGTTGATACTCGGGTCCGCTGCGAAGACTCGAAAGCGGAAAATCGTCGCGCGGATCGAAGCCGGTGATCCAATCGGCGCTCCTATCGTCCCCGCTGGAAGCGCCCAAGTAGCACCTCACGAGCCGGTTTCTGTAGAAGGCGTGCAAAGAAAATTCGTTGACATCGACGGTGTAGGCCAATACGGCGGCAACGGCAAAACAGAGGAACAGCAAAATGACGATCACGCTGATCTTGGCGGTCCCAACTTGCTCCCAATAGAGGTTTTGAATGATCTCCGATTCTTTGGAGGCCTCTTCCGATTGGAGGTTTAAATCGACCCGTATCTGATCGGATTTAAGTTGCGCGGTCCCCACGATCTTGGACTGCACCGGCTTCTTATTTTCCCCTTCCGGCATGCGATGCGGTTCGGTTGCAGACCACCCGTTCACGATCGCGTTGGATAGCCAGGCGATGAAAATCAATAGTCCGATGACCGCTACGACCGGAGCAATTTTGGCGACCCATTCCGTTTTGGAAGCACTGCCCGTCCCGCCGCTGTTTGAGCTCTTGCCGGCGAGAATCGCCGCGATCGTGCTGCCGACCCAGCCTAAGATCAGCGTGGTCTGTGTCTTCGCCCAGCCTCTCAGAAGTTGCCAGCCCAACGGCCCGTAGAACGAGATCGCAAACAGCCCGGCCCAGAGGAGCGCGTAGATCAGCAGCCAGGCGCCCATGCTTGCGCGCCACTCGCGAGCCTCGTCGGATTCCGTTACACCTCTGAGACCGACTTGCAGCGTGACGGCAAGGAGAAAGACAATAAGAAAGAGCGGCGGCCCCCAACTGACCACATCCCATGGCCGGTCATGCTCGGCCCAGAACCAAAGGCCGATACGCAGCAAAACGCACAGAAGAATTCCCGCCACCGCCCCCGAGAGAAAGTCGGCGAGAATCCGGCGTAGAAACTTCGACTCGGCGCGGTGCCAGACGGCGCAGACGAGAAAGACCAGGACATTCAGAATCCCGAGCGTCAAAGCCCACGCTAGATAGGCCCACGAACTCTCCATGAGTAAAGGCCGCAGGAGCCATGCGAACGGCGCGATATCCCGGAGGCCCGATCTCTGC
>JBGQBP010000020.1:0-24826 GCA_041494945.1 Binatia bacterium
CGAAATCCCGGCCAAAGGGCTTCTCGAGTATCACACGGGCGTCTTTCGCGCAGCCGGACTGAGCCAGCCCTTCCGCCACGGTCGCAAACATGCTGGGCGGAATGGCGAGGTAGTGCAGCGGCCGCACGGCGTCGCCCAGCGCCTTGCGCAGGCGCTCATACGTCGTCGCGTCGCGGTAATCGCTGTCGATGTACTGAAGCCGAGTCGAGAGCTGCGCAAATGATTCATGATCCACGCCACCGTGCTTCTCCATACTATCGCGCGCGCGGGCCTTGAGTTGATCGAGGTTCCAGTCCGACTTCGCCATCCCGATGATCGGCATATCGAGATGCCCGCGCCGGATCATTGCCTGAAGGGCGGGAAAAATCTGCTTGTAGGCCAGATCGCCGGTGGCGCCGAAGAAAACAAACGCATCTGAATGGAGAGTTGCCATACTTAAATATCCCATTTCGCGGCTGCTTGTTCCAGATGGCTCGGGTTCAAAACGCCTTCGGCCTCCAGCGGATTGCCCGGCTCCGGCTCCATAACCAGCCCAAGGCGCTGCAACTGAAACGGAATCATCGCTTCTCCCCCACAAGGTCACACTGTACCTTGGGTGAACGCTCGTTCCATCTGACGCAAGATTCCGTCGGGTTCGCGCAGCCCAAGCTCCACGATTAGATCAGCGCGCGCTTGCGAATCGCTGTTGGCATAGATGCGCAGCTGAGGCGCGTTGCCCGACGGCCGGATGTGCGCGACGTCGCCATTGCGGAAATAAATGCGCACGCCATCGAGCATATTGATGCGCACGATATCGTCGAATCCAAGCGCGTGCGTGAAAAAACGCGATAACGTCGTTTTACGTTGCCGCCAGTCTTCGGCCGGCCCTGCCGCGAGGGGTTTGGGGATAGCATCCGCACGACTCCGATCGAGCACTTGCTCTGCGCCATCAAACTCCACCTCGATGGTGTCACCGGCTGGAATCAGGTTGGCCAGGATGGCCTGGCTCACGGCGACCGGTACGTTGTCGATCAAGCCGGCACGGCCGAAGCGTGAAGGTAGCCGGCTCCACAGTGTGGCCAATCCGATGCGCTGCTCGGCCGCGGCGAACAAGTTAGCCAAGATGGGCAGCGTCGAATCGCGCGTGGGCAGCGCAACCATGGTTCCAGCGGCGAGCACAATATCGCTGCCGGTTAAAAATCCGCCGTTGGCCTCCCAGCCAACGATGCGCGCATAGGTTCCGGCGCAGCGCAACTCGTCGAAGGCGGAGATGACGTAAGGCGATCCGATCTTGGTCTTCTCGAGGAAAACCCCGCGCTCGCGCATGCGTCGCTCGACAGCATCGTTGGAGCTGATCGGAACCGCGGCCGCATCAGCGCGCAGGTACTCGGCAACTACGATGCCTAAAAGGTCGCCGGGCAAGAAGCGCACGCGCCGGTCGCTAGGCTTAACCTCGGCGGCAGGTAGCACGGCCGTTACTAATGGCCGATCGGAGTCGCCGTCGGTGGATACGATTGCGTGAAGCGGCTCGCCCCTCGCTTCGGCAGTGACGGCAAGCTCCTCCAGACGACCCAACTGCTCGTCGGTGATGTTCTCTGTGTCGATGGAAACGAATGTCTCGCTGCGCCCCGCGGTGACTACCTCGGCGCCTAATTCACGCAGGATGCGCGGCAAGATGTCGCGGCCCACCGCCGAATGCTGATACACAAGAACGCGCAGGCCGGATAGGCCGCCGGGGGTGAAGCTTTGCAGGTAACGACAAACGTAGGCTTCTTCGGCGGCGCGATCGATTGGCGGTAGGTCTGGCGGCCGCTTGAGCATTCCAGCGGCGTCGAAAGCCGATGCGGCCGCGGTTCGGCTATACTCCTCGACGCGCACGCGCTCGACCTCGCGCGTGATGCCCGGTTCGTCCGATTTCAGGATCTCGCCGATACTTTTGTTGAGCTTGATACCGTTACGATCGAATGGAATATGGCTGCCGCTCACCATCACGCCGGCGCGTCCGGCGGAGATGGCGTGAGAGATCAAAGCGGGCGTTGGGATCTTGCCCGCATTATCCACCCGGCAGCCCGAATCGACAATCGCTTGGGCGCAGGCGCGCATGACGCGGTCGGTGCTCGGCCGGAGGTCGCCGGCGATACCCACTCCGCCCCTCGCGCGAATATCTCCAATGCCCAACAAATACCGAAGCGTAGCTTTGACGTTGATATACGCTTCGAGGTCGGTGATGTCTTTAACCAGGCCGCGCAATCCGCTGGTGCCGAACGCCAACGAAACCGGCGCGTAATTGAGGAACGAAGCCCTGGGACGCATTTCCTTATTTTCGGCTAAGCTTTTCTCCTCCAGCAAAAGAGAGGTTAGGTCATCCGACTCAAAACCAGAAGACCTATTGGAAGCTATCGGCAGGGAGTTTATTCACCGCTCCCTCGGTCATCACCTTCCGACCCGGATTGTCTGGAGATTCCCTATGAGCCCGAAGACCTGAAGCAGCCAGAGCACAACGCCAATCACAACGACGATATTGAGGATATTTTTAATCTTCCCGTCCATCGGAATATAGTTGTTCACAAGCCAGAGCAATACCCCGACTACGATTAGCACAACGACAAGATTGATAAGCGGCATATTGCACCCCTCCGTACTCCGATGAATTTGAATCGAGCTTTCGGGCAGGCCTCAGCCCGGCGGCTCTGCCGTCAGGCCCTCCGGTCAATTCAGCATCCGGACTACATTTTTCTCTGCACGGCGTCTGCAGCGTCCTGAGTCTTTTCGCCCCCGCGCTCGATGTCTCGCCCCAGGCCATGGATCGTGTTGCAACCCGCGGCCAGTAGCGTACCGAATGCAAGCGCCAACAATAATATTTTCATTTAAACCTCCTTGGTTGGACCCGGTTAACCTATCTCTACATCTCCACTAAACTTACTCGGACTCAGAAGGGAAGGCTGTCTAATACTGGACGATTCTAGCAAAGATTATAGCGTCGCGCGCAGACATGCCCAGCCGCTCCTAAGAGCCAGGTAATCAGTGAACTTATTTTCTTTGACGATGAGAGAGTGTTACGTCCCGCTGACGCCCTCCGTGGTTAAAAGGCTAAGCTTGGTCTTTGTGGTGATCCAGGCGTCCGGCGTGGCCGCCCGAGCCGGCGCTGCCAGAGCAACAGCCACGATCACAGCGAGCACACTGTGCTTTACCCAATATGTTCCGTTCAGGTTTTTTCTCCTGGGCCTTTCTATTGAGACGCTACCGAAAGTTCCTACCATCGACGCTCCACTTAAGGGGCTTTTTCCTGCCCCTTTTCCTGATGCTCCGCCTTCTCCTGACCGCGCGGAGGCTGCGCCTTTTCTTGACGCTGCGCCTTTTCTTGACGCTGCGCCTTCTCCTGACCCTGCGGAGGCTGCCCCTTCTCCTGATGCTGTGCCTTTTCCTGACGCTGTGCCTTCTCCTGAACCTGTGCCTTCTCTTGACGCTGCGCTTTCTCCTGAACCTGTGCCTTCTCTTGACGCTGCGCCTTCTCCTGAACCTGTGCCTTCTCTCGACGCTGTGCCTTCTCCTGAACCTGTGCCTTCTCTTGACGCTGCGCCTTCTCCTGAACCTGTGCCTTCTCTTGACGCTGCGCCTTCTCCTGAACCTGTGCCTTCTCTTGACGCTGCGCTTTCTCCTGAACCTGTGCCTTCTCTTGACGCTGCGCTTTCTCCTGAACCTGGGGCGAAGTGATTACCCGCTCAGCCTTCCCGCGCGCCTTGGCTCCGCCCCTTGACTGCTGATCGAGAATCGTGGTGCGCTGCTGCCGGACATGATCGTCCTGAGGCTGATAGTGGTACTGCTCGTTGTGAATAATCACCTGCTGCGAGGGTGCCGGATAGCGATTTCTTTCGTACTTCTTCTGATAGAGCGGCAGCGGGGCAGCGCGATAGGTGCGACTCCGATCCCAACGGTCCCAGTCGCGCCGACTAGATTCCCATCCAGTGCCCCAGTGCTGACCCCAGCGGGGCGGGCGATCATACTCCCACCCGCTCCAGTACCGAGGCCGGACCCGGTAGTAGCGGTACGGGATTACTAAAATGAACTGGGGCACGTAGACCGGCTCGACGTAAACCCACGGACCGTTGTACCAAGAGCTTGAATACCAGTAGCCATCTTCCACGTTGAAGACCCAGTATAGGCCGTCGTAGAAGAAGTAGTTGGCGCGCACGCTCGGCGCGTAGTAGACCGGGTAGCCGGGAACAACCTCTAGCCGCGGGAACACCGGGAGGTTGATCCCTATACTCACACTCACCTGAGCTTCTGCGGTGATTGTACCGAGCAGAATGACGAACAGCGTGACGACGACTAGTTTAGCAACGTTTCTCATTGGTTCCTCCTCTGTTGTTGGATGTTGGGCTTAGGTGCGGATCAAACCTGCTTGTTTTTCGCTCGCATGTTTTTTCATCGTCTATGTTTTCCCCTGAGCTGCAAGATCACTTTTGATCCATTTTTCTCCCCATTAATTTAGAACCCCGTTACAGCAATTTGGATTCAACTTACGCGACGCTCGCAGCGATGCGGGGTCGCTACGAGCCGCTCGCGGTTTTCAGATTCGGCCCAACAAGAACAGAATCAGGACGATAATTAATATCGTCCCGACGATGCCCGAGGGACCGTAACCATACGAGTGATAACCCCAGTTGGGCAGACCGCCAAACAGGAGCAGAAGCAAGACGATCAACAATATCAGTCCCATAGTAAGTTGCCTCCGTTTGGCTCAGACGGTATCCCGGCTTGAGATCGATTACGGTTCAATATTGGACGATTTTGAAAAGAATCATCGCGCAGTGCGCAGACATGCCCAGCCGCTCTCACAGCCAGGTAATCAGTGAGCTTCTTTTCTTTGACAACGAGAGAGTGTTCTCTGTTCGTCTCAAGCAGCCCGTGTTTGCGAAATCTCTCCATAAACATGCTGATCCGAGGCCGCGTCGTTCCCACCATCTCGGACAATTCTTCGTGCGATATCTTCGTTTCGATGCGAAGGCCGTGCGGGTCTTTCTTGCCGAGTATGCGACCTAGCTGCAAAAGCGTCTTGCCCAGCCGCTGCTCGCTATCCACCGTCACCAGATCGGCGATGACCTGCTGCTGGTCGGCAATGCGCACCGCCAGGTAGCGCGCGAAGCCTTCAAACAGCGAGTCGCGACTTAACCGCGCCAAGAATTGAGAACAAAAAATTTGCTTTAAGATCGTTTCTTCCATTGCGGTGGCTGTTTCCAGCCGTGAGGCTAACCCGGATAGACATAACTCACCGAAAATATCTCCCGCACTGTAGATGGCAAGCAGGCACTCTTTGCCTTCAGGCGAGAGCATGAGCAGTTTGATTTGCCCGCTCTCAATGAAGTAGACCATTTCGTTTTGATCACCACAGGTGTAGACGTTGGCGTGTCGGGCAATCTTGACGGTACGTGAATTTAACGTCTCGTGCTGCAACGATTCACGCAATTGTTGTTTAAACTTGTCCGCTTGAGCGGTCTGCTGAATCATAATCGTGTCTTCTCTGGATGACCACCCATGACCACAATGGCAGTCTACTTCCTCAGTGTTTTGATCGGTCCTTTTCTATTCGGCGACAAACCTCGGACGGTCGGCGTAGTCCTTGAACAAGCAAGATTTTTCTCTTCAGATTCGCCCTTTCATGATCTGGACTGCCAGCCAAACCGCGACGAGTGCAATCGCTACGGACCAAAATAAATTCGCCATGTCAATCGCCCTCCGTCCACCCTAACTGTAGATTTACATTGCACGAAGTGGACGAACCCAAGTAGAACTAAGTCTTCTTCGCTCCGACCACCACCAACACGATCCCGCCTGCAAGCGCCAACCCGCCCAAGAGAGGTGAAAGCGGGATGGTCTTCTGGGTGTCGGCGGTGGCTTGGAAGGGACCGATATCTATAATTTTTTCACGGCTTGTGTACGTGATACCTTGGTAGGATAAAGCCACTATCCCAAGGACGATCAGAGCGATGCCAACAAGCGTTATCGGATTGATGCGCATAAGGCCCCCTTCTTCATTTTAAAGTCGAGACGGCTACCAGGGTCTCCGCCCCTGAAAAAGATTGACCACGAGAACTATCAGGGCAATGACCAATAGGATGTGGACGAACCCTCCCATCGTGTACGAAGTGACCAGTCCCAGTGCCCACAGGATCAAAAGAATCACAAAGATCGTCCAAAGCATTTTTCAACTCCTCTCCTACAGAGAGCCGATCCTGTCGGATTTTCTATCCGTCCAATGTCTCTCGGTCTTCTTCCTTGTCAACCTTCTTTTCGGCTTCCTTAGCTCCTAATGGGCCTTATGACGACCAGGGAGTCTACCGGTCTCGTCGTGGATCCCCTCGGTCTCGGTCGCCATCTCGATCCCGGTCCCGATCTCGGTCTTGGTCCCCATCTCGATCCCGGTCATACCTGTCGGAGCGATTATCGCCCCCACGGTTGTCCCCACGATGCCACCACGGGCAGCCACTGGATGCCAACATGAGACCTACCAATGCCGTCCCGTACATGATTCTTCTGAATCTGTTCATAAAGCCTCCTTAAAAAATCTGGCTGCCTACCCGCCCAATGTCTCTCGCCCTTCTTGCTCGTAAACCTTGCTTTTCGGCTTCTTGGTCATTGGTTGATTCGTTTAGACGTATCACCAAATGACGAATATGCGAGCAAAGGAAACTGCGGAGCTGTTAGTAAATGATCGATCCTGCCTCGATCTGTTTCTTACGCTCTTCGTATTCTCGACGCGATATTCTTTCGGCTTTGTAATCCTCCTCCAGCTTTTGCATCTGGCGATAGGCGTTATATTCGTAAGCTGCTCCTGTTGCGCCAGCCCCGACCGCCGCTCCCCCGACGAACTCGCAGCCGGCTTGACCGAAAAGTAAAAGGATCATTGACCCCAACATTAATTTCTTCATTTCAACCTCCTCCTTGGTTGATTTTCGCCCTTAGTCACTTGCAGCTAGCAAATTCGATGCAAAGTTTTTGATGCTTCTAACTGGTTGATTTTAAAATATTTATTTTTTTTGGATTCCCATTCTTGACAGAATTGATTCGCAAGAATGCAAACAATTCAAATGGTCAAGCACGTGCGTCGTAGTATTTAAGAGGGACCTTACGTGAAGTCGAGCGTCTTATGACGAGGATGCTTAGGGAAGTCGCGAGGGAGTAGGTGGGCCGATTTTAGCGCCTCGCCGGATAGATAACATGATAGCGCTTCAGAGAATTGGGGACAATTTGTTGGCGCGTTCTCTGATTGTGGTTTTCATAAAAAAAAGGGGGCTGTACCCCCTAATACGTGAACGCAATGGTCGGCCTTAGACATCGCTTCGCGAGAACCGACCGAACAGCTTTCAAGCGTCAGTTGGCATCGACCCACTCCATTGCTTTTCCCAAGGCATACGCGTCGGCTTCAGCTTCGTTCGGGAAAGCTTCGTTATATTGATATTGATGCGACGGGAAATCGCTCCCCTTCCCCGTGCTTTCGGTTTTGGGACGCGTCAACGTATATTGGGGAATCCAGGTGCCATTTTTCTCTCGCTGAAATGATTCAGTACGAATGCTGCAGTTTTTGTATGGAATGCCGTTTTTCATCTTGTGATCCCTTTCATCGAGCAACTTGGCCGTTCTTCTAGTCTAGTCGCGATCTTGATTCGCCTTGCTCGAGCCACGCAAGCATGGCGCGAATACTACCCGTCGCCAGGGCGATGCTCGAATCCGCCGCGCCATAATAAAGGCGGATAGTGTCGCCGTCGGGCAAGATCGTGTGCCCGCAAGGAAAGACGACGTCATCCACGTCCCCGCGCCGCTCGTAGGGTTCTTCCGGGCCAAAGACCCACTCATCGCTGCGTTTTAGGCACCGCTCCGGTTGGTGCAAATCAAACAAAGCCAATCCCAGCCGGTAAATACAGCCGGCCGGTGTCAGCCGCACACCGTGGTAAATCACGAGCCAGCCCTGCGGAGTTTCGATGGGCGGCGGCGAGAGGCCGATTTTATTCGCGTCCCACCACGCGCCGCGCCGCGCCGTCAGGATCAGCTTGTGATTGCCCCAGTGGCGCAAGTCGAGCGAGTAGGAGATCCACATATGAGCGCGTGGCGCGCTGACCGGCCGATGGATCAAAGCCCAGTGACCGTCGATGCGATGAGGAAACAGCGCCGCGTCTTTATCTTCCGGCGGCATGATGACGCCGTAGCGCTCAAAGCTGTGAAAATCTTCCGTGAGAGCGAGCGACACGCCGGGACCGTCGCGCGTGTAGGCGGTATAGACGACGACGTACTTGCTCAATTCGGGGACGTAGGTGATGCGCGGATCTTCGATGCCCCACAGCTCTTCCGGGAAATGCTCCGGATCTGCCGGCAGCGTAGGCTGCGGGTCGATCCGCCAGCCATCCACGCCGTTGGCGGAGCGCGCAACACAAAGGTGAGAGTGGCCGCGACGGTCCTCTACACGACACAATAGGAGTGTCGTTCCATCCGCGAGCAATGTCGCACCCGGATTGAACACGGTATTGGCCGGATAAGGCCAATCCGCCGCGGTCAAAATGGGATTCTGCTTATGACGCGAGAAGAGTCCGGCGTGTTGATTGCTCATTGAGTTCGGGCCTCACAGCTTGAAGGATATTCTCGGCCAGTCGCAGCTCCAGCGAGGCCTGGAGAAAAGCGAGCGTAGACTCCGCGCCTTGATTTTCGTTCGGGCGGTCCGGATGCAAACCGTCTCGACAGCCGCCCGTCGTCGGATCGTAAATAGGAAGGTTCAAGTCGTTCCGTCCGAGGAACCACTCGAACGCGCGCCGGGCTTCTTTGCGCCAGCGCTTGTCTCCCGTGGTCCGCTCGGCTTCGAGACAAGCGGATATCATGGCTTGAGCTTCCACCGGCTGTTGATCGAACCGGGCACGCTTACCGCCCCGCCGATAAAAGCCGTTGGATCCGATCGGGACAAAATGACCTCCGGGCGCGTCGGCACGCTGCAACTCAGCCAGCCAACCGAGCGATTCCAGTCCGGCCTGGATCATAGCTTCACTCGCCATCGACTGGCCGCACAGGAGCAAGGCGTGAGGCAGCGCCGCGTTACAATAAGTCAAAACGTCTTCGTACCAGCGCCACTCTTCCAAGCGGTTGCTGCGATACAATGACAACAGCCGTCCGGCTAGTTCCTCTCGGACCTGACTCGCCTTGCGGTCGCCGCCAAACCGCCGGAGATACTCGTGGATGCCGATGAGCGCGAAGGCCCAGGCGCGCGGGCTCGTCGTCGGTAGAATGGCGGGCAAGGCCTGCTCGAACAACCAGCCGGCCATACTGTGGAGGGCGGGCGTGTTGGAGCGGCCCAACACGGTGCCCAACGCGCACAGCGTGCGGCCGTGGCAATCCTCGGAGCCGCTATCTTCGAGCCAGCGGCGCTGGTAATCCATGAAGTTACGAAAGCGTCCGGTCTCGGCGTTAAATGAATACCAGACGAACGCCAGATAACGCGAGGCGAGTTTTAATGCGTCTCCGTTGCCAAGCTCCTCCAGTAGCGTGCTCACCATCAGAGCGCGGGCGTTGTCGTCGGTGCTGTAGCCCTCGTGATAGTTGGGCACCGTGAAAATAGCGTGTTGCAGCATGCCGGTCTCGTCCGCCATGTGGCGCAAGTGATCGAGCTTGAGCGGCGGCAGCTCGGCCGGACGTTTGTCCAGCGCCTTAACGGTGAATCCCGGAGGAGTGAAATGGCGGCGTTCGGCTCGGGCGCGCTCAAAATTCTCCATGTAGCGCCGCGCGACCTGGGGCCAGACCATCTGCCGCCCGTAGAGATAGGCGCGCTTGCGCATGGCGTGGCGCTTGGCCTCGTTGTCGAGCAAGTCGATCACCTGCGCAGTCAACGCCGCCGGGTCGCGGAAAGGCACCAGCGCTCCGCGTTCTTCGGCCAGCATCTCTTCGGCGTACCAATACGGCGTGGAGATCACCGCCTTGCCCGCTCCCAATGTGTAGGCCAGCGTGCCGGAGACGATCTGCGACGGGTTGAGATAGGGCGTGATGTAGATGTCCGCCGCGCCGATGAATTTGACGAGCTCTTCCAGACTGACGAATCGGTTGTAGAAGATCACCTGACCTTCCACGCCTTGCTCCCGAGCCAACCATTCCAGCGATAGACGGTACGTTTCGCCGTCGGTCCGCTTGACGTGAGGATGGGTCGCGCCGACGATCATGTACACCACGTTCGGATATCGGGCCAAAATGGAGGGCAGGGCCGCGATAACGTTCTCGATTCCTTTGTTCGCCGAGAGGAGTCCGAAGCTGAGCAAGACGATTTTACCCTCGACGCCGAACAGGTCTTTGTGGAAACTCGGATCGACAAACGGCAGATCGGGGATGCCGTGCGGGATCAGATCGATCTTCTCCGGCCGCACATGATAAACATCTTGCAAGAATTCCGCGCCGCGCTTGCTCATAACCACCAATCGATCCGACAGAGCCGCGACTTCTTCCAGCACCCGTCGCTGATCCGCGTCGGGCTCGCGCAAAATAGTATGCAAGGTCGTGACGACGGGCATGCGCAACTCGTTCAGTAGCGCCAGGATGTGACTGCCCGCGCGCCCGCCGAAAATGCCATATTCGTGTTGCAGGGACACAAGATCTACGTTGTTGGTATTGAGGAAGTCGGCGGCGCGGCGGTAAGACGCGATATCTTTCTCCTCCAGCTCGAATCGAACGCGCGCCGGATAGGCGTAGCCGGCTTCGATGTCGTTGACGGGCAGCGCAATGCACGTCGTTCCAGCGTATTCGGCGGCGATCGCCTCGCATAAGTCGGTCGTGAACGTGGCGATGCCGCACTGGCGCGGCAGGTAGTTGCCGATGAAGCCGATGCGGTTGATCGTGGAAATCGTTGGACTGTGTTCCATGACAAACCTTTCCTTCCCGGCGACGATTACTTCCGTTTCAGCTATTTCCCGATGCATAAAACGCAAAAAGGCGGGCACCCTATGGGACCGCCTCCGCGATACTCGGAAAAAATTGTAACCGAGTGTTTGCTATTTAGACGTTGGGCCGCCGGTCATTTCATCAATTACTATAACAGACAGTTAGGATTAAGATACCTCGTTTCCCGATTTCTTTTTTACGGACCTACCCAAGGCAATAAAAAACATGACGCTCTTGCCCGCGGCATGGGACGAGAAAAATTCCGTAACGTCATCGTCGAAGAACGTGAGGCCCGACGCGCCCAGGCGCTGGGCATAGGCTGAGAGATAGAGTTTTCCTCCCATGATGGCCGCGTCCATCTGCGCGGCGCGATAACCCCGGTTGCCGAAACGTTCCAGCGTGCGATTGAGATCGACGAGGAAAAAAACATCGACGCTGCAATCGGCCGGGATGTCCTGGCCCAACCCGAGATGTCCAGCCGCGCGGCGAAAGTTGCCTTCCTTGAGCAGCTCCAGAGCGCGCTCGCTCCGGTGAAAGTAATAAGCGCCGGGCGGGAGACCTTCCACGGCGTGGACGATGAGATAGAGGTCGTTGAGCGGCGCCTCTCTCTGATCGAGGAAATCGGCCGGTATCCCGCGCGTCGCCCGGTCGAGCATGGTGGAGAGATGCGCAAGCGTGATCGATTCACGAGAAAACTCACGGGTCGATCCGCGCCGCGAGATGACTTCTTCGATCGTACCCCGCGGAATCTCCTCGTCGCTCAATGGCTGGAGCGGGAAAATGCGCCCCTCTTTTTCTTCTTCATTATTTTTCTTTCCGCCCTCCGGTTCCGTCTCTTCACGCCACGCGATGACTTCCTCTTCGCTCTCCAAAGACGAAGCTCCATGCATCGCCCGCATGGCCGGATAATCGATTTCCGTCTTCGATAGCGGCGCAGTCTCCAGCGTCAAAGGCTCGATCGCTGGAGACTGCCCGGCGACTCTGGATGGCGCGTGGCCCAGAGTCACGAGCGAAAGCGGAGCCTCGCGCCCGTCATCGAGCGCGAGAAGCCGGCAAACCTCCGAATCCACGAAGCCCATGACCACGCGCGCCGGCACCTGACGCGCTGCCGCGGCTGCCGACAGATTGGCGAGAATGGTGCCGTTGTCCCAGTAGCAGTGCCGATAGGCTCGCGCCTGATATTTCCAGGCATTGCGCCAAAACGTCGAAGCGCAGATGACAACGGCCGGCGCGTTTTGTATCGAACGTCCGTCGCCGCTCGCGCGGCTGAGCGCGCCGCGGTAATCTCCGGGGCGCAATTTCCGCAGGGAAAAGTCGTGCGGACCGAAATGATAGACGCCGGCTTCCAAACCCGGCAGGTCGCCGCAGACGATATACAAGTCGATGTGATAAAGCGCGCCGGTGCAGGCCGCGGCGCGAAAGAGGATCTCTCCTCCCGGATGAGTCCTGCGCCTGGTGATGCCGGCGGAGAGATAGAGAATTTCCGCCAGGATTTGCATCGAGGGAACGACTTCTATTTCCGCCGGGGCGCCTATGGTTGAAACAGCCGTAAGCGCCGGCATCCCCGAAGAGGATAGATGTTGCGGCAGCGGGATGGGCTCCAGCTTGGAATAAATTTTAAACGGGATCGGCTGGTTCTCCCAATCCAGATAGTGAGGGTTGGTGCGGATGCTTTGGTAGGAATGTTTGGTTCCGTTATGATAAGCCCACGTGGCTTCGATTTGATCGTTTTTCACTGTGTGCTTGCTTCCGCGCTCGCATGGAGCTCCGGCGAGACTCTTTCACGAGCACCGAGTACTGCATTATGAACATTGCGAGGAACGGCACACTGAAGGTCAAGACTGCGACTCTGTGCCTACGAGACTCGCTAATGTCGCCAGTAACTCGGGTAGGTACACCGGCTTGGGCACGAACATATCAAACCCTGCCATCAGTACGCGCGCGCGATCCTCGACTCTGGCGTAGGCGGTAAGCGCCACCGCCGGAATTCGTCCGCCGCGCGCTTTCTCAAGCTCCCTCACCTGGGCGATAAGCCAATAGCCGTTCTTGTCCGGCATCGCGATGTCGCTCAGTAATAGATCGGGCTTCCATTGCTGTAACAATTCAAGCGCATCGGCGGCAGAGGTGCTGTGTCTTACCTCGGCGCCGCCATGGTTCAATACGGCCGTGAGCATTTCAAGCGTGCTGGCGTCGTCATCGACTAAGAAGATCCGCAAGCCGTTTATCTCACGCGGATAATCGAACGCTGCTTTTTTTTCATGCACTTGGCCTGTACGCTTTGATTTTTTCGCTTGAGACTTTTCTATATGGGGAAGGACCAGGAGCGGGATTTTCACCGTGAAGGATGCCCCCTGCCCTTCTCCGCAGCTCTCGGCCAGGACTGTTCCTCCGTGCATCTCGACAATTTTGCGCACGATCGCGAGCCCCAAACCAAGTCCGCTGTATTTTCTTGTGCTTGCGCTATCGGCTTGCCGAAAGCGGTCGAAAACATAAGGAAGAAAGTCCACGCTGATGCCTGCGCCGGTGTCGGTTACGTTGATTAGGGCGTCGGAGTTCACGCGCTCCAACTTTACCTTCACGCGCCCTCCCTCGGGGGTGAACTTGATAGCATTTGCCAGCAGGTTGGCAACGACTTGTTGCAAACGATTCGGATCGCCCGACACCAAGCCTACGTCAGGATCAAGCTGCGCTTGGATTTGAACCGCCTTGACATCGGCCGTGGGGCGGAGACACTCAATCGTATCATTGATGATTTCCACGAGTCCGATGGGGCGAACCTGAAGCTGGAACTTACCGTTTATGATGCGTGAGAGGTCCAGGAGATCCTCGATGAGCTGCGCCTGCGTCTTCGCGTTACGGTCGATAACATCCAGGGCGCGAGCAGAGGCCGCCTCATCAAGAGTGTCATTGCGCAGCATAGTGGACCAGCCGAGTATCGCAGTGAGGGGCGTGCGGAGTTCATGAGAAACCGCTGCAAGGAACTCGTCCTTGACGTGGTTGGCCTCTTCAGCTTCGGCGCGCGCCTCTTTCTCCCGAACCATGAGTTGCTTGAATTCGTCCTCCCCTTGCTTGCGCGCGGTGATGTCGCGAATGTTACATTGAATGACTTGATGGCCGCCTTCATCGTAGACGTTGCTGACAAACTCCACTTCCCGGCGCTTTCCATCTTTGGTTTCGAGCTGTAGGTCTTCGTAACGAATATAGCCGTTCTGTTTCAATTCTCGAAAAGCCAGCCGGCTGGTCTTCGCATCCTCGAGCAAACCGATCTCCCGGAGCTCCTTCCCCAGGAATTGGTCGCGCGGGTAGCCCAACAACTTTACCATAAACGGATTCACGTCTGTGATC
This sequence comes from Binatia bacterium, assembly GCA_041494945.1. Classification (GTDB taxonomy): domain Bacteria; phylum Desulfobacterota; class Binatia; order UBA9968; family UBA9968; genus JAJPJQ01. The sequence goes on from JBGQBP010000020.1 coordinate 14,230, forward strand.
TTTCGCGTGGCGGCATCGAGAATAAGTATCCCGTCCCGTGCGCTTTCAAAGAGCCGCCGGTAGCGAATTTCGGAAGTCCGTAGATCTTCGCGCGGCTGGGCTCGCCTGGTGATTGTTTTAGCCTTGCGGACAAGAGGCTTCGTTTTTACAGGCGCGCGGCTTGACGAGAAGAAACCACGTTCATGGCCGGTATTTGTTCGTTGAGTTTTCTTAATCATATGGCGACCGACATTGAAAAACGCGTTCGTCGACTCCTTTCGGACGTTGAAGAGCTGCCGACGAGCATCCCCCAACGTCAATCGTAGGATTGATCCAGCGTTAAGGATACCCTGATACTCAAGGGTCGTTCTGTCTAATATTGGACAATTTTAAAAAAATCCCGGCGCCCACATAGGCATCCACTCCCTGCCTTATATGGGTGTATGGTACTCTATTAATAAGCGCCGGACTCTGCGAGGATCCTGCGGGTTACTACCCATTGCGCCTAGAGAGCGCGCGAGGCCCGTGAGCGCTTGATGGACGAGGTAGCGGAAAATATTCTTATTTCACGAAGGGCAAGGAAAGAAATGTTCTAGCCTAAATCAAACGGCGGCGCGCCGAGTGCTCTACAAATAGTCTGGACATGAAGTCTAACTTTGCTGTTTCCCCGTGTTCTCTCCCAACATGATGCCGCAGCGCACGAGAAGCCATATTACCGTCGGCCAGAAAAGCGTATTGAGCACGTCGTGCAGGCTCGCTTCCCAGCGCCAATGGCCTAAGCTGGAAAGATCATCGCGCATATCGACAACCTCACCGGCAATGGCAACGGCTACAACAATGAGCAACGGAACGATGGTTCGAAGGCGCTTGCGCGAAACGGCAGCGACGGTGAGGAACACACCCAGGCCGACGTAAACGTGGAGCGTGTCCTTATATCACCAGGCGAGAACTATTCCGCTTATTCCTTGAGCGCTCGCACCAGACTAATCGAGTTTTTATTAATGGCCAGGAACTCCCCATTCCACAAGACATCGCTTCCGCCGATGTGCCCCACCGTCACATGCGTCAGTGGAATAAAGGTTTTCTCGACGTCGTTGAGGAAATCCGACAGCCGCCCATTGTAGGCTGCTTGGTTCGAGACAGGAATAAACAGGTTGCCGGTGATTCGTAATCGGTCGGTCCAGACCTCTACTTGAACGGTCTTGCCTGTAAGTTTAACTGCGGCCATTGTCAGTCCTGCACGTTCTAGAACGGAATATCGTCATCTAAAGGCGGACCCTGGACGGCAGGCGCTTCTCCAGGCGCCTCGCCTTCCGCCTCCGGCGCGACGCGCGTGCCGCCGCCACCGCCTAAGAATCTGACTCGCTGGGCGATGATTTCCGTGATGTAGCGCTTCTGCCCGCTTTTGTCGTCGTAAGAGCGGCTGCGGATGCTGCCTTCGATATAACATTGCCGGCCCTTGGCAAGGTACTGCCCGCAGGTCTCGCCCTGTTTTCCCCAGACGATGATGTTGTGCCACTCGGTTCTTTCCTGACGATTGCCTTCGGCGTCGTTCCAGACCTCGCTGGTAGCGAGAGAAAACCGGGCGACGGCCTTGCCGTTGGCGGTGTAGCGCACCTCCGGGTCTTTGCCGAGATTGCCGATGAGGATGACTTTGTTGACCGACATGTTAATCTCCAATTTTGAATTTTAAATTATGAATTTTGAATTTAGAAGATCCCACGCCTTCAATTCAAAATTCAACATTCAAAATTCATCATTCAACCTTGTTGTGAATGACCTTATCGCCCGGAAATTTTTTAGTCAATAAAAAAATCCCGGCCCTCGTCACCCGCAGATTTCATTGCATTTTGACCCTGCGTGAACTAAAATGAACCAACTTTTCGCTTATTTTTTGAACCATTAGTCGCTTCTATCGACCTGAATGATGTACTTCCTCAAGTTGTTTCTTGTCGGCTTATTTACCCTTCTGTTGTCTTTCCTGATCGTGTTGGCGGCTCCGTTTGGTCGCATAGGAAAGCCGGCCGACGCCGTCGCCCGGCTTTGGGCCTGGACGATTCTGAGAATCGGCGGCATTCGTCTGAAAGTTCGGGGCCTAGACCGGCTGGAACCCGGTCGGCATTATATTTTTATAGCGAACCACCAGAGCTACCTCGACATACCCGTGCTGGTAAAAAGCCTGCCGCGGTTCCAGCTCCGATGGATCGCAAAAAAAGAGCTCGGCTACATTCCCTTCTTCGGCTGGGCGCTCTGGGCAGGGGGGCACATCCTTGTCGATCGTTCCGACCGTGCGAGCGCGATGGCCAGCTTTAGAAAAGCGAAAGAAAGAATCGCAAAGGGAGTCTCGGTTGTCATTTTTCCCGAAGGCACCCGCAGCTCGGGCGGGCACATGATGCCCTTCAAGCGCGGGGGTTTTCTGCTGGCCGCGCAGACAAAAACCCCCATCGTGCCGGTCACGATCAACGGTAGTTGGGCCGTTCTACCGAGGGAAGACTGGCGGCTCAAGTCGGGCGAAATAGAAGTCGTCGTCGATGAGCCGATCCCCATCGAAAAATATGACGGCAAAGAGATCAACGTTCTCGTCAAGCGGGTGCACGATATGATCGAGTCGCATTGCGGCGGCCCCGTCCGGCCGCAGGCTAAGAATTCGGAGCGCGCCGAGGCTCAGGCGGCCGATTCCCGGGGAATGGACTGAGACAAAATGGAACCGCTCAAAATCATACCTCTCGGCGGTCTGGGAGAATTCGGCTTGAACATGATGCTCCTGCAAAGCGGGGAGCAGGCGATCGCCATCGACTGCGGCCTGATGTTTCCTGGCGCCGATCTGTTCGGAATCGACCTGGTGATCCCCGACATCAGCTATCTTTTGGAGCACAAGATCGCCCTTCAAGGCATCGTGCTCACCCACGCGCACGAAGACCACATCGGCGCTCTACCCTATGTTCTCAAGCAAATCGAGGCGCCGGTCTTCGCCACGCGCCTGACTCTCGGCTTGCTCAGAAACAAGCTTAAAGAGCACGGCCTCGACAAAACCGCAGATCTCCGAGAGATCGCGGCGGGCAAGCCCTGGCAGCTCGGGCCGTTCAAGCTGGAAGGAATCCGGGTCACGCACAGTCTCATGGACTGTCTCGCGGTCGCGGTCGATACTCCGGCCGGAGTCGTCATCCACACGGGCGATTTCAAGATCGACAACACTCCCATGAACGACGAATTCTTCGATTTCCAAAAATTCGCCGCCTACGGGGAAAGAGGCGTGCTGCTGCTCCTTTCCGACTCGACCAACGTCGAGCGCCCGGGCTACACCCCCTCGGAGCGCGAAGTGGGAAAGAACATCGAGGAGATCGTTGCGAAAAGCCGGGGAAAAGTTTTTGTTTCCACCTTCTCATCGAACATTCCGCGCCTCCAGCAAGTTGCCGACATCTCGGAGCAGGCGGGGCGACGGCTGGTTCTCAGCGGCCGCAGCATGATCAACAATTCCCAGATTGCGTCCGAGCTGGGTTATATGCGTCTTCCCAAAGGAACGATGACCGAAAGCGAGCCCTGGCAGAACCTGGCTCGAGACAAGATCACCTTCCTCACCACCGGCAGCCAGGGCGAGCCACTCTCCGCGCTCCATCGAATCGCCCTCGACGACCACAAATCGATCCGGATCGAGCCGGGCGACACGGTAATGCTCTCTTCGAAATTCATTCCCGGAAACGAACGAACGATCACGAACCTCATCAATCACCTCTACCGGCGCGGCGCCGAGGTCCATTACGAGAGCGTCTCCGAGATTCACGTCTCCGGCCACGCGAGCCAGGAGGAGTTGAAGACTATGCTCCGCCTGACGCGCCCGCGCTACTTCGTTCCCGTGCACGGCGAATACCGCCATCTCGTGCGCCACGTCCAGCTCGCGCGCGCCGTGGGCATACCCGACGAGAATTGTTTTCTCTTGGAGGACGGCGAGGTGCTGGAGCTGACGCGGGACAGCGCGAAAAAAGCGGCGCCGGTCCCGGTCGGCCGCGTTTTCGTCGACGGCAAAGGCGTCGGCGACGTGGAGGACGTCGTCATCCGCGACCGGCGGCATCTCTCGGAAGACGGGATGGTCCTCGCCGTGATGGCGATCCACCAGCAAAGCGGCGAGATCGTGGCAGGCCCGGACCTGATCACGCGCGGCTTTATGCGCGCCGACGGCGGCGAGGAGATTTTGGAGCGGGCGCGGCAGATCGTCTTGCAGACTATGAAAGAGATCAATCGCGAGACTCGCACCGACCCGGGCGAAGTGCAGGAGGAAGTGCGCAAGGCGCTGCGCCGCTATTTTTATAAAGCGCTGGAGCGGCGGCCGGTCGTGCTCGCATTCATCATGGAGACCTGAGCGAGGTCATGGCGCAGGAAAAGAAATCCAAGCTCAATCGGGAAATTTTTGCGGTCGTCGTTCTGGTGGCCGCGCTCCTGGCTGCGCTGAGCCTGCTTTCTTTCGATCCGCACGACCGCTCGCTCAGCACGCCGTCGGGAAGCCTGGCAACGCATAACTGGGGCGGCCCGGCCGGCGCGTATCTCGCGGATATCCTGTTGCAGACCTTGGGACTGGCCGCCTATCTCCTACCGCTGTTTCTCTTCACGGTTTCTTACGGACTTTTCCGTGACTCTTACGAAGGGCTCCGCCGGACCAAATTCACCGGGGGACTGCTGCTCGTTTGGAGCGCGGCAACGTTTTTTAGTCTCGTGCGCATGGTCGACGCCGGATGGCAAGCCGGCGGCGTGATCGGCGATTTCACCGCCCAGCGCCTGATGGCGCTCTTCAGCCGCGTGGGCGCCTACGTGATCGTGCTGCCCACGCTGCTTCTCTCGATCGCCGCAGTCAGCCAGAAGTCTCTCATCCATCTCTTCGAGGGCGTGCACGGGCTGATCGGAAAGCTCAATCAATGGATCGCGGCGCGCCTCGACTGCATAAAAAAAAGCTGGCGCGAAAGAAAAGAACGGGGCGAGAACAAGAAAAAAGCGGAGCGCGAGTACATCCCGCCGCCGATCGTGCTCAAGGAAGCGACGAAAGAGGAGCCGGCCAAGCGCGCCAAGAAAAAAACTCCGCCACGTGAGGCGCAGCTCGACTTTCCGGAAATCAGCCAGGGAGGCTACCGGCTGCCGCCGCTCGAGCTCCTCGACGCTCCCGACGGCGAGCACGTCAGGCCGGACAAGGAAACGCTCGAGGCGAACTCTCTCATCCTGCGAAACAAGCTGGCGGATTTCGGCGTCGAGGGAGAAGTCGTCGCCGTCAAGCCGGGACCGGTCATCACGATGTACGAGTTCAAGCCGGCCACGGGCGTCAAAGTCAGGCGCATCGTCACGCTGGCCGACGATCTCTCGATGGCGCTCCGCGCGATGAGCATCCGCATCCTGGCGCCGATCCCCGGCGAGTCGGTCGTCGGCATCGAGATACCGAACCCGCGCCGGGAAAAAGTTTTCCTCCGGCAAGTGATCGAGAGCGACGTGTATCAAGGCGCCGATTCGAAACTGACGCTCGCGCTCGGGAGAGACATCTCGGGCTCGCCCTTTATCGCGGACCTCGCGCGCATGCCCCACCTATTGGTTGCGGGCGCGACCGGGACCGGCAAGTCGGTCTCGATCAACGCCATGATTTTAAGCATGCTCTACAAGGCCTCGCCGCAGGATTTGCAGTTCATCATGATCGACCCGAAGATGCTCGAGCTGTCCATCTACGAAAATCTGCCGCACATGATCGTTCCCGTAGTGACCGACGCGAAGAAGGCCGCCGCCGCTCTCTTCTGGGCGATGGATGAGATGGACCGGCGCTACCGGCTGATGCGCGACAAAGGCGCGCGGAGCCTCGATCACTACAACCGTCTGGTGGAAAAAGACGCTCCCGACAAGCACAAGGTGGTCGATTTGAACGAGGCGGAAACGCCTCCGGAGGAGATCGGCGGCGATCTGGCCGAAAAGGCGCCTCTCGTGCACGAGCGGCTGCCGCGCATCGTGATCGTGGTGGACGAGCTTGCCGACCTCATGATGAGCGTGGGGAGGGACATCGAGGAGTACATCACCCGGCTGGCGCAAAAGGCCAGGGCCGCCGGCATCCATATGATTCTCGCAACCCAGCGGCCGTCGGTGGACGTGATCACCGGACTCATTAAAGCGAACTTCCCCGCGCGCATATCTTTTCAAGTGACCTCGCGCGTGGACTCGCGCACAATTTTGGATTCGATCGGCTCCGAGCGGCTTCTCGGCGACGGCGACATGCTTTATTTACCGCCCGGCACCGCGCGGCTAAGCCGCGTCCACGGCGCCTACGTCTCGGACCAGGAAATTCGCAAGGTGATGGAATTCATCACCCAGCAGGCAAAGCCGCACTACCGGCTCGACGTGTTCGAGGCGAAAAAGGAGATCGACGGGAGCAACGGCGACGACGAGTACGACGAGATGTACGATCAGGCCGTCGAGCTGGTGACCGATACGCAGCAGGCCTCGATCTCGATGATCCAGAGAAGGCTGAGAGTGGGTTATAATCGCGCCGCCCGCATGATAGAACAGATGGAACGCGACGGCGTCGTCAGTCCCGCCGACGGCGCGAAACCGCGCGAAGTCTATGCCAGGAAAATCGAAACTTAGAATACGTCTAGCGCTGGTTGTTGCGTGTGCGGCGCTCGTCTTTTTTGGCGCTTATCTTCAGGCCGCGGAAGAACCCAAAAACGACGATCAGGTCGTCGACAACCTGCAAAAAAGCTACGACTCCGCGGTTGACTTCACGGCCGATTTCCGGCAAGAGACAGAGCTCAAAACGATCAACCGCACACTGAAGGCGTGGGGAAAGGTCTCCTTCAAACGGCCGGGGAAGATGCTCTGGCGCTACGAGGAGCCGAAGGGTCAATGGGTTTTGGCGGACGGCCAGAACCTTTACTTTTATCAGCCGGAGCAGGGGCAGGTTCTCAAGAGTCCGCTGAAGAACGCTTTCCGCTCGGATGTCCCGCTCACCTTTTTGCTCGGCATCGGCAATCTCAAGCGGGATTTCAAAGTCACCCCGAAAGGCGTCGAGGATGGGCAGCACGTCTTGCAGCTCGGCCCCAAAGACGGCTCGAAGGGCGTGGACGAGGTGATGCTCGGAGTCGATCCGCAGACGTTCGCGATCAGTTGGGCGCGTATCCGTGATCCGGGGGCAAATTTGACCACGGTCCGCTTTACCAACATGCGCCGGGGCGTCGGGCTCAACGATGCGCTATTCAAGCCTCAGTTCCCGAACGGCGTCGATGTCGTAGAGATGGGAAAATAATGGCGGAAAAAATCAACATCGTGAGCTTGGGGTGCGCCCGCAACCTAGTGGACAGCGAGGTCATGGCCGGCGTGCTGCGCCAGGCCGAATACGAAGTCGTCTCCGAGGCGGCCGAGGCCGACATCGTTCTGGTCAACACGTGCAGCTTCATCGACGCGGCCAAAGAAGAATCGATCGACGCCATTTTGGAAGTCGCCAAGTTGAAAGAAGAAGGCAGGCTTCGGACTCTCGTGGTGGCCGGTTGCCTGCCGCAACGATACGCCGACGATCTGGCGCGCGAGCTGCCGGAGGTCGATCTCTTTATCGGCACCGGCGAGGTTCCGCGAATCGCCGAGATTCTCAAATTCCATCGACCGAACAAGAAGCGGCTCTACGTCGGGCTCCCGAGTTACCTCTACGACCATGCCACGCCGAGACTCCGCGCGACCGCATCGCATACCGCCTTTGTCAAAGTCTCCGAAGGCTGCGACCATAAGTGCGCCTTCTGTATTATCCCCGAGCTTCGCGGGCCGCACCGGAGCCGGGCCATCGATTCGGTCGTCGATGAAGCGACGGCGCTGGCGCGGGACGGCGTCAAGGAAATCAACCTCATCGCGCAGGACCTGTCCGCCTACGGCCGCGATCGCCGGGACGGCACGACGCTTTACGGCCTACTCCGGGAGCTCGACACGGTCCCCGGCGTCGAGTGGATACGCCTGCTCTACGCCTATCCGAATTTTCTCGACGATGCCCTGCTCGACCTCATCCGCGAGAGCCGGAAAATTTGCAAGTACATCGACATTCCTTTCCAGCACGTAAGCCGCCGCATTTTGACGCGAATGCGCCGCGGAAAAAGCGGCAGCGCCGTGCGCGAGGCGATCGCCAAGCTCCGCGGTGCGATTCCGGGAATCACGCTGCGCACCTCGATGATCGTCGGCTTTCCGGGAGAGACCGAAGAAGATTTTCGCGAGCTGCTCGATTTCGTCGAGGAGGCGGAGTTCGAGCGGCTCGGCGTCTTCAAATATTCCACCGAAGAGGGAACCGCGGCGGCCCTGATGGAGCGCCAGGTCCTGGATGACGTGAAGGAACGGCGCTGGCAGGAACTGATGGAGGTTCAGGCCGAAATCTCTAGAAAAAAAAATGAGGCCTTGATAGGCACCGTTTCGCGCGTTATAATTGAGAGCTTCGACGCCGGCAGCGGGATGCATTTGGGCCGCACCCAGGCCCATGCGCCCGAAGTGGACGGCGCGGTTTACGTGACTGGCAAAGGAGATATTCGGCCCGGCGATTTTGTGAACGTAAAAATAACTCAGGCCCAGGACTACGACCTGATCGGCGAGATCACCCATGGCTAAAACAGTTAAAACGAAACCCAATCCGGCCCAGGACAAGAAACTCAGAAGAGAGTTCCTGAAGAAGGCCGAGGAGACGCTGCTCGATAAGAAGAAGCAACTTCTGTGGGAGATTCAGGATCGCGTCAAAACGGAGACCGAAGGGAGCAAGGACGAGGGCCGCGACACCTACGACCTCGCGAGCGACGAAAGAGACCGCGAGATCAATTTCATCTTGACCGATCGTGAAAGAGAAAAAACGATGGCCATCGACGAGGCGCTCCAGCGAATCAAGGATAAATCCTACGGGATGTGCGAATGCGCGTGCGAGAACTGCGAGGGCGAAATTCGCCTCGGGCGTCTCCAGGTCCTGCCTTTCACGCGGCTATGCGTGAGATGTCAGGAAGAGATGGAGCGGGAGAGCAAGATGCAGAGGAAATTCGAAGACGAGAGAACCTATCGCAAGCTCGCGATCACGGACACCGAAGAGGACGTATTCTAGTCCCGTTCAAAAGATATACTGCAGGACCCTTTTCCCCAAAACGAACATCAGCACGAGCCACGTTACAGGAACCGCGACCAGCACGATCAACGTCGATTTGGTCGAATCCAAATTGTGAACCCTTCCCGTGCCGAGAAAAATAAGATAGCAAGCGTACACGAAGGCGAGAACGCCAAGGTACGGTATCCAGGCGAGCAGCAAACAGGCGCCGGCGTACGCGCAAACCCTGACCGTGCCTTCGTAATCGCCCTCTCCCTGGAAGAGCGTCTGGGCGACGAGCATCAAAATGCCCGGCCCGAGAACGTAGGCGAGGACGACGAGAAAAAAAGATACCATCGCCACAATGATGGTTTCGGCCACCAGGACTCTCAAGAGGAGATAGATCGCCGCGCAAATGCCGAGAAAAATAATCGGCTTGTCGAACCCGCCGGTTGTCGGCATCTCGCGATAGAATCCCTGAGGGTCGGTGATGATCCTTTTCCAGACGTTCAGGAATCCCTTCGGCCCTTCTTGAGGAAGGAACTCGTTGTCGCTCATAAACCTCCGAGAAATTTTCCCGCTCGGGCATGGCCAATATAGTTGAAACGCGCCCCGCGAAGCAAGGTCCGCGCAACGCCAAAGCATTGCGCGCCCGGAAGGCTCTCCAACAAATCTACTACGCGGCCGTAAGGGCAGCCAAGCCCTCGCTGCTTCTGAAAAAACAGCTCAGGATTTCCGACAACGCCCTCATCGTCGCGGCCGCGCGGCGCCGCTGCCGCTTTCCGCTGAGCGGAAAAATATATTTAGTGGGCGTGGGAAAAGGCGCCGACCTGTCCGCGCCGGTTTGGCAACGGCTGCTGGGTAAAAGACTCGAACAAGGACTGTTCATCGTCAGAGACCGGCTTGTCCGCGGGCGCCTGAAGCGCATCACGATCACGGCCGCGGGACATCCGCTGCCGGATAAAAGAGGGCTCAGCGCCACGCGTCGATGTCTCGAGATGCTCAGCCGAGCGGGGCCGGACGATGGCGTCGTCGTCTTTCTCATGGGAGGCGCATCGTCGCTCCTCGTCGCGCCCGCAAGCGGCATCACGCTGGCCGACAAGCAAGCGGCGACGGCGGCGCTTTTGAAAAGCGGCATGAACATCGCCGAGACCAACTGCGTGCGGAAACACCTCTCGACGATCAAGGGTGGCGGGCTCCTCCGCGCCGCCTACCCGGCCAGGGTGCTTACGCTGGCGATCTCCGACGTGGTCGGCGACGATCCCAGCGTCATTGGCTCGGCGCCCAGCACGGACGATCCGACAACGTTCAGAGAGGCATGGAAGATATTGGAAAAGCACAAGCTCGCGAAGAAGATTCCAAGCGCGGCTAAAAATCATTTACTGCGCGGCGTTCGCGGAAAGGCGCCGGAGACTTTAAAACCTGGAAGCTTATTCTCGCGTCGAAGCCGCTTTGTCCTGATAGCGAGCAACCAAGACTCCCTTGCGGCTGCCAGGAGGAAAGCTGAGTCTATGGGATTAGCGTCAAAGGTTCTTACCGCCGCATTGAGCGGAGACGCTCGAA
>JBGQBP010000021.1:0-23968 GCA_041494945.1 Binatia bacterium
ATTCCGCCGACCTTGAAGCGCTTAAGAAGAAACCTTGACCGGCTCTCTCGGTTTCAGAGCCTCATTCCGATTCTGACCGCGGAATTCGAGGAGTTCCGATGAAGGCTCGGGCGCTTCAAAATGTTGAATGTTTAATTTTGAATGTTGAATTCAAAACTCAAAACTCAAAATTAAAAAATAAGGGAAGGCGTGAGCGGTTGTGGGGATGAAAGCAATGGTCTTTGCCGCCGGGTACGGCACGCGGCTGGGTCCGCTGACCGACGAACTTCCCAAGGCCCTCGTTCCGGTCGCGGGCCGGCCGATGATCGAATATCCGCTGCTGCTGCTCCGGCATTACGGCATCACGGAGATCGTCATCAACGTGCACCACCTGGGAGAAAAAATCGAGGAGTGCCTCCAAGACGGAAAAAAGCTCGGGCTTCGGATCGCCTACTCGGAAGAAAAAGAGCTGCTCGATACCGGCGGCGGTCTTGTGCAAGCCAAATCGTTCCTGCAAGACGGCGCCTTCGTCGTCATCAACTCCGATGTCATCATCGATCTGCCCCTGCAAGCCGCGATCGATCAACATCGAAAATTCCGCGCCACCGCGACGTTGGTCCTGCGGCCGGACGCGCAGGCGGACCGCTACGGCGCCATAGAAATCTCCGCGGATCGGAGAATCCGGAAATTTCTAAATCATCTAGCCCCGTCAAGCGGCGCCGCCGGACCCCTCAGAAAGTTGATGTTTACCGGAGTGCAGATTCTCGAGCCCAAAGTTTTCGACTATATGGCGGCCGCGAATTCGGCGGTGTTCAGCACGACGAAAGTTACTTACCCGAAAATGCTGACTGAGGGAGAGCGCCTTTACGGATTTTTATTCGAAGGCTTCTGGCAGGATCTTGGAACTCCGGAAACGATCAAAGAAACGGAGAAGAAACTCGCAAGCGGCGACGTCAAGCTTCACTACATAAAGAACTGAGTCCCGCCGGCCAATCTCACGCGCCCGGCACGATCGCCCTGAGAACCAGCATAAAGGCCATTCCCCCGAGGACCAGGGCGATCACTTTCCAATTGAACTGGCGGTGCGCTTCGGGGAGCAGATCCCCGGCGCCGATGTAAATAAAATCGCCGGCGATGAACGCCAAAATCTTCGGCTGCAGATGGTCGGGAATAAAGCCCGCCAGCACGGCGCCGATCGGGTAAAGCAAACCGGCGATCACCAGGGCAAGCATCGTTCCCCCGGTGTTCCACTTCGCTTCGCGCATGATCAGCGCCGAGGTCATGCCTTGGGGGATTTCGTGAAAGACGACGGCCAGCGTAATCGTGAGTCCGAGCATCGGGTCGATGAGATAGCCGACGGTAATCCCCGCGCCGTCGACGACGTTATCGAGCGCCATGCCCAAGACCGCGATCGGCCCGATGTGGTGCGTGTGGCACTCGGCTTCGCCGCAGGCATGGATCATCACCATCTTTTCCAACACGTAGAAGGTGACAAAACCCAACGCCAGGAAGCTCGCGTCCGATTTGAGATCGGTTTCGGGCAGGATCTCGAAAAAAGTCACCGCCAATAATACCCCGGCGGCGAACGCGATAACGTAGCGGGGCTCGATTTTGTCCCGCTCGACCCGCAAAGCGAACCAACCCGACAAGAAGTCGCTCGCACCCGCTATGATTGCGTAGAGATAGACCATCGGCCTCGTTCGCTAGGTTTTAGGAATTTTCTGTCGTGGCTCGTAGGGACCGTTCGCGAACCGCCCCTACCCATTATCCGCGTTAGCGTCTGAGAAATAATAAAGTTTACAAATGCATTGTCACGCGAGTTTCTGTCATCCTGAGCAACGCGAAGGATCTCGGCCGAGATTCTTCACTCCGCTACGCTGCGTTCAGAATGACAGGATGGAAAATTGGTAAATTTAATTTTTAACAACCCCTTAGGACGTTATGCGACCCGAAGCTCCCGCCCATTCAACGGCACCTTCTCGCGGACGATGGAGACGGTATTCACCGCGTTCAATTTCTTGAACAAGAATTCGAACCGGTCCTCTAGTTTTTTTCCAATCTCCTTGCGGAAAGCTTCCGGCAGACTCCAGAACTTCTCCTTGAGCGCGCCGAACCCTTTCTTGCGGGTCTTGTAGATAAATTGCTCGTCGGTCTCGCCTTCTTTTTTCTCCGCGGCGCATTCCTTGCGCAGGAAATCGTAAATCTCCTTCTTCACGTCCGCGGGGAAGCCGGGATCGTCATAGAGCATGTTCTGAAAGCCCGTGGCCAGATGGATCTCGGCGCATAGGCGGCGCGGAAAGTGATCGAAGGCTTCTTCGGGAAGCGTGGACGCACCGTGCTGTACGGCGCCGGAAAGGCCGTACTTCTTGCGCGCGACCTCCGAGAGTTTCTCCAAGCTATCGAAATCGATTTTCACGCGCGCGATCGTGCCGTCGGGCAGCGGCACGCCGCCGTGCGACGTGCCGGTCTGGACGCTGATCTTGCTGATGCCCTTGAGCTTTTTGCCTCTCTTGTCCAGCTCTTCGCGGTAACCGTCCATGTAGGCCTCGAGCTCCTCGACCGTGCTGTTCTTCCCGCCCACCTCGCCGATCTCGCCGCCGACGGAAATGGTAACCCCCTTGGGCTCCAGGCCGCGCAGGTAAGCGGTCAATTCGGCGGCGACCCAGCAGTTGTCCTGCTGCTGCGCGCGCACGGTCGGCCTGCTGAGATCGACCAGAGTCGAGCTGTCGATATCGATGTTAAAGAATTCCGCTTCGATCGCTTCTTTGATGAGATCTTTAAGCGCGCGGATTTCCGTCTGCGGATCTTTGGCGAAATTTTTCGCGCTCGCCTGGAAATGATCGCCTTGAACGAAGAGCGGTCCGGCAAAGCCTTCTTTGATCGCCGCGGCCATCACGGCATGCGCGTACTCGTCCGGCCGCTGAAACGTGTAGCCGATCTCCGAGCGCGCGATCTCGAAGATCACCGCGCCGACCTGATTGCGCAGCGCGGCGCGAAAGACGGCGCGCGCCATGTCGTAGGTCAAACCCCGAATATTGATCGCCGGAACGGTGAACCCGCCGCACTCTCCCCTGCCGACCGCCTCGTAAAGACTCTGGATCGACGCCGGGTGTATGCCGAGAGCTTTGGCGCTCTGTCGGACGACGTTGCGCGCGGCTTGTTTGATCTCCCCGTTTTCATGGAAGACGCCGTTGAAAACCAATCGGTCGATGGCCTCGCCGCGTAGTTTATCCTTGTCCAACACGCGCACTCTGCCGTCGAACTCGACCGCGCCCTGAAGGCTCTTTTTCATATCTTCCAGTCCCTGATATCTCATCGTCGCTGCTCCTTTCGAAAGTAGTAAGCGGCGCGACACGCCGTCTTTATAGGCTTGTCTTAAAGTCATATCCCAAATGCCTAGGGAGAGGCAAGAAAGCCCTGATAAGATGTTGTAGCAACGTAACTCTGTCAGGGGGTAACGGCAACGTGATTATGTCAGGGCATGGAAAACACCATAGTCCTGACGATGAAGGAAGAAAGACGAGTAGAAGTCATCCTGAGGGTTTTTAGAGGAGAGAGGACGATGACAGAGGCGGCGCTGGTGCTGGGAGTTACGGAGCGGCACAGTTATCGGATCAAGGCCAGGATCGGAGAGGAGGGAGTTCGAGGAGTCATCCATGGCAATCGAGGCCGGCGCTGCCGGTTTAAGGTTTCGGAGAAGACCGAGAGAAAGGTTATAGAGTTAGCCCTAGCAGGCCGCTGAAAAATACACTTTAGGAGAAGAAATCGTGCTGCGGGGAGAGAATATGGTGGCGTAGTCGAGCATGGAGAACGAAAAGATGAGCGTGAAATGCTCTACAAACTCGGTATTCATCCCTCGCTCCATCACTTTCTGCTCACTTTTAAGCCGCTTGCCCCAACAGCTTCGCCATCCGCAACAGATTATATGCAGCTCCGACCCACCAAGCCGCGAGTTGGGTTCGCTCGGTTCCCTTGAAACGCGTTTTTCTAAACCCTCCCACCGTCTTGATCCAACCAAATATCTCTTCGACTCTCTTTCGTATCCGCTGACTCACACTGTAGCTCGTATGACGAATCGTTCGCCCATCGATGGCCGATCCTCCTCTTCGTTGGGTATTGGCCGCCACGTGAGGAGTAATCCGTCTGCGGCGCAAAAGATCGACAAAGTCGTGGGTCTCATAGCCTTTATCGGCTCCCAGAGTTTTCACCCTGAGTCCCTTTCGTCTCTGACGCTTGAGCATCCGCTCGGCGGCTTCCCGCTCAGAGCTCCCCGTGGCCTGGCTGACTTCAAGATCAACCAACAATCCGTTTCTATTCTCCATCAGGGCATGCGCCCCGTAACTCAGCTTAGCCTCTTTGCCCGGCCCTTGCGCATCAGCAGACTGTCGGGATCGGTGCTGGACTCATGGGTCTCGTTGCTGCGCTTCTCGCCATGAAAATCCACCCAGCGGTTGCCTGGATCTCCTTGATCTTTATCTCCCGATCGCTCTTCCCCTTTAGGTTGAAAACTCTTGAGGCTTGCCCAAGCCTCAATGAGGGTCCCCTCCACGGTAAAATGATCGTCACTTATCAGCCCCGCCCCTCGGGCCTGTCCCACCACCGCGTCAAAAAACAATCGCCCCACCTCATGCTCCATCAATCGCTCGCGGTTCTTGGTGAATACCGTGGCATCAAAACTTTCTTCCACCAGCTCCATGTCCAAAAACCAGCGGAACAAAAGATTATAGTCCAACTGCTCGCAGAACTGCCGCTCGCTACGAACCGAGTAAAGCGCGATCAACAACAGCGACTTCAAGATCTTCTCCGGCGCCACCGAAGGACGACCCACTTTGGAATACATCCGATCAAACACCCTGGAAAGTTTGAGCAGCTCCTGATCGGCCATCCCTTTGATCCGTCTAATCGGATGGTCTTTAGGAACACGGCTCTCCATAGATACCAGCGCCAGCATGCTTGCTTGTCTCTCTGGCGTCCCACGCATCAACACCTCCAAAAATACAATTTCAGGTATCTTAACATGCGCAGCGATCCTGACCCTAGAAAAATTTTCTACAATAGGAGTTTTTCAGCAACCTGCTAGAGCATGAGCGAGAGTTCAGCGTGACGTGATGGATGTGATTTACGTTCTTGAAACGGCGAGCGGTTAAAGTTGCGATGAGCGCAAGCTCGTGAAGACCGAAGTTGTTAAGCGGGCGACGGCGGAGGATTACAGCGCCGTGGAGCGCTGGACCATCGACAGATGCGGCAAGTTTATTGGGTATCTCGTCACTTTTAAGCCCGCGGCGAACGGCGGCGTCGATTTTAGCGTGAGGCCGGAAGGGTAGAGTTGGGACCGGATCGAGGCACGAAGTCTATCGCACCAGCCATGATGCCCGTTGCGTGGTCGATGGACTGCCGAGCTTCTCGCTGAGCTCAAGCCATTTCACATCCACTTGAGCAGCTAACCAATAGATCCATTGTGCCTTCTTCGGTGAAAAGGGCCCGGCAAACCCAGCCACGCCCGCGGCGGCACGCTGTGCATCGAAGCGAACCTGAGAGTGCACAAACTCCTCGTGCGTCTTGTCGCCTCGAGCGTAGGGAGCTAACCAATCGAGCGTGCGGCCGATTGATTGCCCCTTACGGCCTGTGATTGTGAACAACGATCGCCCCTGTGGGCGCACGAACAGCGCCGCTTCGAGCAAAGGCTCCACGCTGTAGACCACGTAGTGGATTGCATCGCGCTCTGCGAAGTCAACGCTCTCGCCGCTTGGCAATAAGTTGTCTTGAATCTGGGCGGCAAAGGCCGCTTCAGCTTCCGCGATCAGAGCGGGCTTGCCGCAAACGTGTGCGCCCATTACAGCGAGCTTGACGCGATGGCTTTGCCAGTTGTTGGTGCTGGTTTTACGAGACGCGGGCTGCGGTTGCGTGTAGCGGACGGCGAGATCACACGCGAACTGGCGCATGCGCTGCGCCAAGACCGGTGGTAACGCAGCGCCGGCAGAACGATATGCAAGCAGCCAGTCGCCTAGCGCGGTCTCGTCAATCGGATTCCCGCTGATTTTGTACACGTCGAGCCAAGCTGCGAGGTAACGGGCGTATCCGTCCAGATAGCGCGGTTCCTGATTCATCGCATAGGCGTTCGCCAGGACAGATATCGAGCCCCAGTCCTTTCTGGCCTGGAGCGCCCTTTGGTAGGAAGGCACCGTCGGGAGCGTGCCTTCGGTATGAACGACGGGGATCGGATCGGGGCTGTGCTCCAGAGCGGCAGCGGCCGCACGCAGCAGAGTCGTTCGCTCGTCAGCGGGCAAGGAAAGGTCGGCAACCGTTTCTATGGTGGGCGGCGCGGAAAACGACACCGGCTCCACCTTGTCCGGGATGCCACAGCCCGCATCTCCGAGGAGCCATACCATCGGCAACGCCACGAGTGCCCAACGATTCATCAAGGACAAGACCGAGTTTGTGCGACGGTAATTGCGCCAAACGCATGGCGAAATTGACTGGCACATATTCGACAACATCGCGCCTTCTAACCGCCGAGGGTAAGCTGCTCAGGACCTGGTCCGAGCCAGCTTCACCCTTTTGTTAGGGCGAGCGATCATCCCTTTCCAAGTACTTTCCGCAACTCATCGCGCCACAGACGAACGAAATTCCAGTAGGCGTCATTAAGAGCAGGGTTCTCGTTTAGGACAAACATGACCTCATCTTTCAACTTGAAAATGAGCAAGCTTAGATAGTCAAACCGACTTCCATGTCGACGCCGTGTAATAAGGAAAGTTGGTTGATGAGATGACGTGTATGAGAACGGCGGAGATTAACAATCAGCGTTTTTTCTGTACCCGGAAGATCGGGGTGTTCTTCCACGTATGAGTCAAGGAGATCGATAGCCCGTTCTAAGGTCGATACCTTCTGCGCTGGGTCGTGAATACTCTGAGCTTTCTCCAATAAAGCCCTGGCATCTTCTATCTCTTTAGGAATGGCCATCTTTGTCGAACTGAGAGCCCTAACGTATAGCGTTTTATCCCCAAAGCCTGGAAGCAATCAAGCTTCGGAAAGATCGCCGAAGGAGCGACGGAAAGGATAAAACGTGTTGGACTAAACCGCGAAGCCGCAGTGCAGTTGCGGTTATGCGGATTGTAAAGTGGCAATCGAGCGCGGAGTGTGGCGCTTGGTTAGCGATAGTTCGGTATATGGGAGAAGGTTGAGATCGGCGCTGAAAATTTTCTGTGATGGTGACGGCGCAGTGGGACCTTGCAGCGACTTCTTGGTGTCGGCAGACACACCCGTGCAAAGACGGTCCGTAAAGAGTTGAAAGGATTTAAAAGCGTTTGAGTTTTTCTAATGAGGAATCCCATCGAGAGGAGCTGGTTCGGGGACATATTACTAATTTTCAGGAAGCCCCCCTCGGTCGAGGTCCTCGCTTTCCTAAGCTGAGATGACGTCCGGTTAGCGTTTCAACGAACCTTACAAACTGCTGACTTCCAGCTGGTCTACCTGAACGTATTGCTTTGACAAGCCTACGGTTGGCTTTCTCGTCATCTCCTCGAAGATATCCTTCCCAATTCTCTACTAGCCCCAGTAGGTTTTTATCTTTTACTAAAAGGTCATTGGCGACCAAACCGAGATGAAACCGAGCGCTTGACCATGGATATTCTTCGGCTGATCTTACCATGCCGGCCTTAACCGGATTGAGCTCCACGTAGCGTGCAGCCGTAAGGAGATGCGTCTCATCCAAAACACAAGAACCAAAACGACCCTGAAAGAGATAACCCCGTACGCCGTCGGCAAAGTTTGTCATCCGAGTGTATCGCCGATGCGCTTCCCCAATGGCCCGAGCCAAGGCCGCTTGGTCTTTGGGAACCGCAACAAGATGCGTGTGATTCGTCATCAAGCACCACGCCAAAACCTCGACACCAAACCGATGCAACTGCTCGGCCATGATATCGGCATACGCGCTACGATCCTTGTCGCTGCTGAAAATGGGGATTGCGCGTACGCCCCTCTGCGTTACATGATGTGGATAACCAGGCGCCACGAGTCTGGAAATCCGAGCCATGGACGAAGCGTATTAGATTACCTGCGAAGCCGTCAAGAAGAATTTAGTATTGTGTCCCCGGAATCGCAGTCGAATGATCGGCGCCTTTCAGTGTTCGCGGCAGCGCCCGGCCTCTTGAGTTGAAATGAGCTGTCCATTTGAATAAACATTCATTCCAAACACCCTTGAGTATCGATCGATGCAGATAGACGCGCTCAGATTTTTGGACCGCTACGTCGGCATTCCCCTGTGCCGGATTTTTACACAGGTGCGCCGGCTGGAGTCGTTGGCGCGGAAGAAAGGATCTTTGCCTTCGCCGCACAAAGTGCTGATCATCAAACTCTCCGAAATGGGCAGCACGGTGCTGGCGTATCCGGCCGTGGCAGAGATCAAGAAACGCTGTCCCGAAGCCGAACTGTTTTTCCTCGTCTTCAGGCAGAATGCCGCCATTATCGAAATTTTGGATCTGGCGCCTCGCGCCAACATCATAACGGTCGATTACCATTCTCCCGGCCGACTGTTGCTGAGCGGACTCCAGGCCGTACGGCGGCTCCTGCGGGAGCGCATCGACACGACCATCGACATGGATTTTTTCAGCCGTCTCACGGCCCTCTTAAGCTTCTTGATCTGTCGCGGAAACCGGGTTGGGTTTCATCGTTATACGAGCGAAGGATTGTACCGGGGAAACTTGCTTACTCATCGCGTCCTTTACAGCCCAACCGTTCATACCAGCATTGCATTCATGGCTTTGATCAGGACCTTGTTTGAAAATCCCGATGATGAACCTCACTACCGAGGGCGGATCGAAGCGGCCGATCTAATCCTTCCTAAATATGCGCCCTCGCCAAGCGACGTAAAGAGCGTGCGAAATAAACTGGAAGCCGCCGGCATTCAAGACAGCGGCGATCAGAGTATTATCCTCATCAACCCCAACTCCTCGGACATCTTTCCGCGGCGCAAGTGGCCGCTCGATTATTTTGCACGGTTATCCGAAAGGCTTCTGAAAGAATTGCCCTCAGTTTGGTTGCTCATCACCGGAGTGGCCTCCGAGCAGAAAGATGCCCGGTATATAACAGAGCGGGTGGCAAGCCCGCGCTGTATAGATTTCACGGGCAAGACCAGTTTTCGCGAATTACTGGCCCTCTACTCGATCGCGAAAATGATGGTCACCAACGATAGCGGCCCGGCGCATTTTGCCTCGTTGCTGCAACTGCCGACGGTGGTTCTCTTCGGCCCTGAGACGCCTCGTCTATTCAGTCCCATGGGAGACAAACACAGAGACCTGTACGCCGAGTTCGCGTGCAGCCCGTGCGTGTCGGTCTATAACGGTAAAAAATTGCCTTGCGGGGACAATCGCTGCTTGAAGACAATCGCCGTCGCGGAAGTTTTCAAAGAAGTGCTCGCCCGCTTCGAAAACGAATCGTAACGCTCGATCATCAAGCCCATCCCGGCTCTCGAAGTGAGATGAACCCGACATGAAGCGAAGACGGAGCTGTTACGACGAGCCGTTCCCGTTGTTTTGATGTGAACCACGAAGCTGCGCCGTCAACGATTGCGCATCATCAATCGGTTACTCCGCGCATTGGACTTTTTACTCCGGCAAGCTGTAGAGCCCCGCCCTTTCGTTGCGGTAGATCTTCAGAAGGTCGCGCGTCACGCGCGATAAATCGCCCAGCGGTCTTACCTTGCTATCTGCCGAGTCGCTCCAGCAGACCGGGATTTCCTTGATACGATATCCGAGCCTTCGCGCAATGATGATAATCTCCACGTCGAAGGCGTACCCGTCGATCCGAGCCAGTGAGAATATCTCCCGGGCCGCTTCGCGGCTAAAGCACTTGAAACCACACTGCGTATCCTGAAATCGCAAGGAGAGAAGCCTCCTCACGACGAGATTAAATACCCGTCCTATGACCTCTCTTGCCCAGCTCTGGCGCAGAACAATGACGGATTTTGCATGCCGTCGTGAAGCAATGACGACCGGGTATCCGTCATCCAATCCTTTCAACCCGCTCTCGACCGTTTCTACCGGGGTGGAAAGATCGGCGTCGGTAAATAAAATCGAATCTCCTATCGCCGCCAGGATTCCTTGCCGGACGGCAAAACCTTTACCGCGATTCGCCGGAAACGAGACAAGCCTGATTCGCGATTCCCGGTGCGCGGCTTCCGCCACCTGTCTCGGCGTGCCATCGGTGGACCCGTCATCAACGACGATGATTTCAAAGCGAGAAAATCTTGGCCGTAGATAGTCGACGATTTTCTCCAAATTTGGCTGGATACGGCTAGCCTCGTTGTAGCTCGGGATAACGATCGAGATAAAATCCGTTCTCATGGACTCCGCTGGAACGTGTCGCTGGCTTTGGTTTTCGTCCAAGTCTAACGACTAAGGCTCAAAATTTTTTAGAGAGCAGTCCGGCATAAGCGGCGACAAGTCTTCTATGGACGCGCGAGGGCTAATGCTTGCTCTGCTGTTTTAAAGCCCGGGTTAGCGCCTGCCGGGCCTCGGAAAAATTGCGATCGATATCCAATGCCTGACGGTATTGCTGGATCGCCTTCTCTAACTGTCCAGACTCAAACAAGGCGTTGCCCAGATTATTGTGCGCCTCGGCGTTATGAGGATCGATCCCCAAGGCCTGCCGATAATGGATCATCGCATCTGCCAACTGGCCGCGCTCGGCTAAGACGGCGCCGAGGTTATTGTGCGCCTCCGCGCTGCGCGGGTCGATGCGCAAGACCGCCCGATAATGTTCCATTGCCTCCTCCAATTGACCGCGCATGTATAAAGCATTACCGAGATTATAGTGCGCCAGCGCATGGTCAGGCTGGCTCCGCAAGGCCTGACGATATTCCTCCATCGCCTCCTCCGACCGGCCGCCCATGTATAAAGCATTGCCGAGATTATAGTGCGCGTCGGCATAGTCGGGTCTGATCTGAAAAGCCTTGCGGTAGTGCTCCATCGCCTCGTCTAATTTTCCATAGCCGGCCAAGACAACGCCGAGATTGAACTGCGCTTCCTCATTGTCGGGTCTGATTTGCAAGGATTGGCGGTAATGTTCCATCGCCTGCTCCAACTCGCCGCGTCTGTAGGCAACGACGCCGAGATTGTTGTGCGCGATACTGCTTTGCGGCGTAGTTGCAAGGACATATTTCCAAAGCTTCTCCGAATCATGCCACACCTGCGCCTGCCTCCACGTCAAAGCTCCCAACAGGAACAAAACCCCGGCGAATGCCGGGAAGATCCATTTCCGCCAACGGTGATTCCAACCGAGAAGCACGCCCACCCCCGCGAGAAGCGCCCAGCCGAGGCAGGAAAGATAACTATAGCGATCGGCGACTAACTGAGGCCCGCTTTGAATCACTCCCGAGACGGGTAGAATCAGGATTACATAATAAGCCCAGCTAGCGAGAAAATCCGGCCGGCTTCGCCTCGCGATAACCGCGACGACAGTGACCGCCAGACTTGCCGCCCCGCCGACGATGAATCGCCACTCCCAAGGGTTGAGATTCGCCGGCAGCTCGTAAAGAGGAGACAGTCCGATGGGAATGATCGTCTTCCACAGATAGAAGGCTATTCCGTAAAGGGCCTGCGCCAGCCGAGCGCCCATACCAATAGGGGAAAAATATGCCAGGGTGGCATCCCCGCTTTTGGCCAATACCGCAACCAAGGCAGCCGCAAAGCCGAGGACCATAAACGGAACCTTCTCTCGCCACACCCGCGTTTGTTCTGTCCCAAACCATTTTCCGGGACCCAACCTCCCTAATGGATAAACATCCAGCACCAGAAGGACCATGGGCAGCATCATCGCAGAAGCCTTGGATAGCAGCGAGAAGGCATAGAGGATCGCAGCTATGCTGAGCCAGTCCCTTTTCTTGTCCGTGCCGGCTTTCAAGTAACAGAGAAGACTCGACAAGAAAAAAACACCGCAGAGGGGGTCGTTGCGCGCCGATACCCAAGCGACGGGCTCGACGCGAAGAGGATGAACGGCAAAGAGAAGGGCCGCAAACCCGGCGGCAATTCTGGGGGCAAGATCGGATGAGGGATCGGGATTGCGCACAGCCAGGCGAAACAAGCGCAGGGCAAGAAAGTAAAACAGCAGGGCATTCAGAACATGTAGAAGGAGGCTCGTGAGATGATACCCGAACGGGTTCATTCGCCAAAGAAGATAGTCGAGGCCCAACGTGATCCAGGTTAGCGGCCGGTAAAGACTTCCGTGAAAAGTGGTAAACATCCACTCGATCTGAGTCCAACCCAGACCGCGGAAATTTAGGTTTCTCAGATAGTTGTCCTCGTCGTCCCAATTCACGAATCCATTGTGCAGCGCCGGCAGAAAAGCTGCGGCTGTAAGCAGCACAACCAGCGCAGGCAGGAGCCAAGCGGCAAGCGCGTCTTGCGCCGCATGGTTTTCCATCCTTGACATATTCGGGCCGCTCCTAGTAGACATGGTTATTTCTTCGTACTGGCATTCTTCGTACTGTCGCTTGACTCCGATGGCCTATAACAGCTTAGAAGAGTTCGTTCAAGTTTTGCAGCGAAACGGCGAGCTGAAGCGCATCGCTCATCCGGTCAACGCCGCCCTGGAGATCGCCGAGATCGCCGACCGGGTGATGAAAAAAGACGGTCCAGCGCTTTTGTTTGAGAACGTAGTTGGAAAAAATATTCCGGTCCTGATCAACGCCTTCGGCTCGCTCAAGCGCATGGCCATGGCCCTTGGAGTCGGCGATGTCGAGGAGGTCGCGCGTGAGATCGACCAACTCACCCACATCAAGCCGCCTGCTTCCTTGCGCGAGAAATTGCGCCTTCTGCCGGAGCTTTTACGCTTAGCCGGAGCCGCTCCCAAACTCGTCGGTGACGGAGCCTGTCACGAGGTCATCGAGCACAATCCCGACCTGAATACGCTCCCGGTCCTCACCTGCTGGCCGGGCGACGCGGGGCCGTTCATCACTCTCCCGCTTGTCATTTCGCGCGACCCGGTCGACGGCAAGCGCAACGTCGGCCTGTACCGCATGCAAGTTTTCGACTCGCGCACCACCGGCATGCACTGGCACCCGCACAAGGTCGGCGCGCGCCACTTCCAACGCCAGAAAGAAAAAAAAGGCCGTATGGAGCTCGCGGCGTGTCTCGGTGGAGATCCGGTGCTCACCTATGCCGCGACCGCGCCGCTGCCGGATCAGATCGATGAGATTCTGTTCGCCGGGTTTCTGAGGAAAAAAGGCGTTGAGCTGGTCAAGGGCATAACCGTCGATCTCGAGGTGCCGGCAAATTCGGATATCGTCATCGAAGGGTACATCGATCCCTCGGAGCCGCTGCGACAGGAGGGGCCATTCGGAGACCACACGGGCTTTTACTCGCTGGCCGACGACTACCCCGTGTTTCATGTCACCTGCGTCACCCGCAAGAAAAAGCCGATCTACCTAACTACTATTGTCGGGCGGCCTCCGATGGAGGACGCTTATCTCGGAAAAGCGACGGAAAGAATTTTCCTGCCGCTCTTGCGCCTGACGTTTCCGGAAATCGTGGACATGGATCTGCCGATCCACGGAGTGTTTCACAACGCCGCGATCGTCTCGATCAAGAAAGACTATCCGGCGCAGGCGAAGAAGATCATGCACGGCCTTTGGGGGCTGGGACAGATGATGTTCACCAAGATCATCATCGTGGTCGATCACGACGTCAACGTCCACGATCCGGCGGAGGTAACGTGGATCGTCGGCAACCAGATCGACCCTAAACGCGATGTGATTTTCGTCGAAGGGCCGGTGGACGTGCTGGACCACGCCGCACCGCTCATGGGCTACGGCTCCAAAATGGGCATCGACGCCACTACGAAATGGCGTACCGAGGGTTTCGAGCGCGAGTGGCCCGGTCCGATCGTGATGGACGAGAAAACCAAAAAACACATCGATTCGATCTGGGAGAAGCTTGGAATTTGAAAAAATAATTGCAAAATGCAAATTGCAAAAGTTAAATTCCCCTCCCCGCTTCTCTTTATTTTGAATTTTTCAATTTGCACTTTTCATTTTGCATTGACCCACATCGAGTAAGTGATGAGTATAACCGAGAAGATTATCAACTACGGGCGGCTCGTCCGTTTTTCCCATACGGTATTCGCCTTGCCTTTCGCCCTCGCCTCGGTGGCGCTGGCTTGGCCGCGCCATCCCGTCACAGTCCGTTCGTTGGGTTGGATTCTCGTTGCTATGGTGGCGGCCAGGAGCGCGGCGATGGGCTTTAACCGCGCCGCCGACAGGAAGTTCGACGCGCTCAACCCACGGACAAGCTCGTGGGAGTTGCCCAAAGGCAAAGTGAAGCTATGGGAAGCGGTGACTCTGACAACCGTCGCTTCGCTGCTTTTTGTTTACGCCGCTTACCGGCTGAATCCGCTTTGTTTTGCTTTGTCTCCGGTAGCGCTCGCCATCGTCTTCTTTTATTCGCTGACCAAGAGATTCACCTGGGCTTCACACCTATTTCTGGGTCTGGCGCTATCGCTTGCGCCCGTAGGCGCTTGGCTCGCTATCAGCGGAACGCCGGCCAGTCCTAACGAGCTCGCGATTCCGTCTTGGCTGGGTCTCGCAGTTCTCTTTTGGCTGGCGGGTTTCGATGTTATCTACTCGCTCCAGGATTATGATTTCGATCGAACCCATGCTCTCTACTCCATTCCGGTTCGCTTCGGCGTAGGGTTGGGTTTAAAATTGTCGAGTCTGTTCCACTTTTTAACGGTTATCTTCTTGTCTTTAGTCGGCGTCAGCGCCCGTCTCGGGGCGATCTATTGGGCTGGAGTGGCGGCGGTTTCTCTTATTTTATTCTGGGAGCATCGCCTGGTGCGCCCGAACGATTTATCGCGGGTCAACAAGGCGTTCTTTGATTTTAACGCCTATGTGAGCCTGGGCTATTTTTTGACGACACTCGCTGACCTCCTGCTCACCAGCGACCATGTCCGATGAGCCGCGGAACAGAAAGTCAAATTGCAAAGTGCAAATTGCAAAACGAAATTGCAAGGCACCCGTAAAGGGCAAAGCTTCTCGACTCTTTCGGGTGATTGAATTTATGCTTTTCTAGACCTATGCTTAACATCGCCGGAGGACGAATTATGGAAACAACTTGCAAAACGAAACACGAAAAATGCAAATTTTTGACTTTTGCAGTTTGCATTTTGCAATTTGCACTGCTCCTTTCGGGCTGCGTTACCGCCGGAAGCCAGGTACAAGCAGGACGAAAAGATCTGCTCTACGGCGACCCGAATAATGCCGTGGTCCATTTCCAGCGCGCCGCCGAACTCAATCCCGATTACCTATACTACAGCGTGCTTCCCCAAAGCGTGTGGACTTACGTGGGCCGCGCGCACTACGCTACGGGAAGGCTCTCCGCAGCGCGGCAAGCATTCGAGCGGGCCGTTTCCCAATCTGATCAAGATAATCTTGCGAAGCTCTACCTTGGACTCGTGCTGGCGCGCGAAGGCGACTCGCCACGCGGCCTAAAGGAGATAGAAAACGGCATGCGGGGAATCCACGACTGGCTGGATTATATCGAACAGCATTTCGCATACTCTTATGGGCGTTTCTGGGATCCGAGCAGGACGATCCGCTCGGAGATCGCCTCCGACCTCGCCATGATTTCCAAAGGAGCGGACTGGCCGAAGCTCATCGCCAGCGGAGAGTGGGTGGGGAAGCAGATGGAGGAGGAGATCGACCGGGCGCGGCGCGATGAGACAACAGAGTTTTTCAGAGACGGAGAGGGTTCGGGAGATAATCCCTAGGGGCAATAGGGAATAAGCTAGTCTTCATTATGGCCTCGCTGCGCGGTGAGTACCTTCTGGTAATTCTCTTCGTCATCCATGCGAGAGAGCATAGTCTCGCAAGTCCGAATCAGGCTTGCTTTTCCCTCAGGCCCCTTCCTGACATCCACGACGCTCCTCGATATGTAAGAGCGCACGAGTCCCTTGCTGTCCCACTGGGGAAAATTGCGGTATCCGCTCCTGGCAACTTTGCTTATAAGAGTAATCGCCCCCTGGAGAGTCTCGATTCCTTTTTCATCTTCTCCCAGTTGCAGTTGGGCAAGTCCCAACCCTGTCCAGGCGATTTCATCGTCCTTCTTCACCAGTAAGGCCCGCTGTAGAATTTGCCGGGCGGCGTCATAATTTCCTTTATTGTAATAGGCCCTGCCCAAAAGCGTGAGACTGTCCTTATAGGTGGGATCCTCGCGGACGACAGAATCGAGGGCGGTAACGGCTATATCCATATTTCCTCCTCTACCCTTGAGAAACTGCTCTCTACCCTCGTTGTAATGTCCGCCTATCCCGAACCTGGGAATATCGTGGCGAAAAATATCGCCACAGCCTATCAGATAGCCGCCGCTGAGCGCCAAGAGCAGGAGGCCGATGAACGCGCCGTTAATTTTGCGCGGATCTCTCACGGCTCTACACCGAACTTTGCCAAGAGACCGGACCACCGTCATGAGGAACCCCTTATTGTTTGTGCCTTTTACCACGTTTCTGCTTTTCCTTTCTTTTTGTTTTTGCGTTAAGCGCGCCCACCATATCCCGGACCAGGAGATTCGTGTACTCTCTAAGAGGCATGCCCTTTAAATGCCCGATAGACCGACTCGGAGATCCCGTCTTTTTCCCCGCGCTTTCTTTTTTCATAGGCATCCTCCAGAGCTACCAGCAGCTTGGCCTTGAGCCCATCGCGCGTATACTTACGAGCCACGGCCTGTACAAACTTGAGGTCCGCCTGCGCGGCATTTCCACGGCCGCGGCTATTGTCGATGATGGCGATCTCCACTCTCTTATCGCCCTTGTAGACATCGGCAATTCTCAGCAGAACCTCGGGCGCTCCCATATGAGTATCGAGAAACGCTTCCAAGGGAAGCGTCCGACCGTTTCGCTCCGCGCGCGGCAAAGCGCCGCCCACCAGAGAGTCGACCGGATCGCGGTACACATAAACGATGCTCACCGTCTTGCCCGCATCCAGGGCCTGAGAGATTCTCTCCATCGACGATTTCAAGCTCGATAGCGTCGTATCGTAGACGATCTGAGCAGCTTCGACGGTCTGGCCCAGGCCGGGAACCTGATGAATGCTGGTTGTCTTTCCCACCCCGGCGCCGCCCGCAGTGAAAACCACTTGATTCCGTTCATTCGGACCCGATTTTCTTTTCAGCTCCCTGCGGTAAATTTCTTTAGTCAGAGCGCTCGAAGGCTCATGCACCGCAGCGCTCCATTTAGTCCGGGCAGCTATCGTTTTGGAGTCGTCGGCTTCCATTCCGCCGGGCGCATAATCCGGCGAAAGCTCGCGCGCATTGTCGGTATTAATTTCCTTCCCGTACTTCGCTCGGTAAAGCGCAATCGCCTCATCCGTGCGCTCTTCAAGATATTTGGCGAAACGTGCCTCGACCTCGCGCTCCTGCGGCGTAAGGTTTTTGGCCTTGCCGATCCCCAACCTACCCGGATAAAAACCGGAGTCCTCACCTGCGTTCGCAGCGGACAACGACAGCGCCAGCAAAACGCAAAGGACGGCATATGCCGCCCACCAGGCAGATCTCGGTCCGCGGAGAGAACGGGAAATCTTTTTAGCCCGAGTGCTGCCTTGCGCTTCGCGATCGGCTTCGCTCTGGATCATTTCCTTCATTCCCTTGCCGGTCTCAAAATACCGCCTTTCAAATCTATTGCCGACTCTCAGAAACAAAAACTTACACCATACCGCGGCCAAAAAAAAGGGGGGCCAAATGGCCCCCCTTTTGTATTCTCCCGCTTAGACAAATACTAAATAGCTTAATAGAAGTCGCGTAGTTCTGGAGTCGAACTCCCGGTCATAGCTCGCTTTGAAGGTGAGCCACTACCCGGCGTCAGATGGCGGTTACAGGAACCAGTGCAATACCTTCAGTACGCCCTGCTTTACCGCGGACCGATGAGGGCTGGTGGTGTCAGTGGCGGCCAACACGGCGCCGCGATTGGCGAGATACCAGTCGTAATTCTCTACGAACATTTCTTTGTTCGAGTAGCGCGGAGCCCACCCCAGTTTAGTGCGTGCCTTGGAGATGTCACAGTATATGGATCGGCCGTACAGCGACGCGTGGTAGGCGCCTAGCGGTGAGATTCCCAGGGCAGAAGAGAGGTTCATCGCCGCCACGATGGGCCACATGGGCAGAGACTTTACCTTCGAGCCGGTGCCGGCATGGCGGCAGAGATGCTCGAGCACCTCTCGCATGGTCCCGAATCGGTCCGTGCCGCAGTTGAAGGTGTCGGCGCCCTTCAGGGTGCTCGCTTGAATACACGCTTCCGCAAGATCGCTCGCATGCACGAACTGGTAGATATTTTTCCCACCGTTGAGTACTGGGATATTCTTGCCCTGGTAAATCCATTCGAAGAGGATCTGAAAGATCCCCAGCCGACCGTGCCCCACGATGGTACATGGCCGGACTATCGACACATCCAGACCTTTCCGCGCATATTCGCGGCACAGGTCCTCTCCGGCAAGTTTGGCTCTCCCGTACTCTTCAACAGGAGTCGGCACAGTTTCCTCCGTCACCGGATTCGATTTAGGAATACCGTACACTGCGCTCGACGAGGTGTAGATCACCTTTTTGACGCCGCGGCGCGCGCATGATTCTAGCAGGTTCTTCGTCCCGTCGCGGTTGACCTCCCACAAGAGCGCTTTGTTCTTTGTCATAGCTAGCTCCGCTGCATTGTGGAAGACGACATCGATTCCCTCACACGCCGGCAGGACGGCATGAGCGTCGCGGATATCGGCTTGCACCACCTCGATTCCGGGATAGTGATCCGCGGGCAGATTGATATCGAGGATGCGGACGGAATCGCCGCGCTCCAATAGCTTTCGAGTGAGCAGGTCGCCAAAATAACCTGCCCCGCCGCTAACTAGAGATTTGACCATTTTCGGCCGAGATTAAGCAGATGGTTTTCGAGCAAAGAAGGTAGCATCGCGTCACGGCGTGAATATCGCGAAGTCAAAGGTCGCGGCCAGCAGCACCACGATTGCCAGGAATGCCGCGCCATACGTCGAAGGTTCCCTTGCGGTGTACTCGATCGGGTCTTCCGTGAGTTCACCTCTCCTGCAGATCACCCAAAGACGGGTTAGATAGTACAAAAGGATGGGTTGTAAGCCCCAAAGGAAGGCCGGACGGCGATAGAGCAATTGCACGCTATCGCTGTTGATGTAGAGCGCGAGAACAAGGGACGAGAGAAATCCGCTGCACATACCCGCAATGCAGACGGCGTCCAGGTCCGCTGTCATATATCCGCGTCCCGGGACAACTGTTCGGCTATCCTGCCGGTGCTGAACTAAATCAGCGGCGCGCTTGCTAAACGCCAGGCTGAGGAACAGAAAAAAGGCGAAGGAAAATAACCACGGGGAAAGAACAATCCCTGTAGCCAGGCTGCCGGCGACGATGCGCAGCGTGTACAGCAGAGCCAGAGTCAGCACATCGACCACGAGGAGACGTTTTAAGAAGAGCGAGTACAAAGAGGTGAGCGCGAGGTACGAAACCAGCGCAACTATGAAAGCGCCGGGAACGAATGCCGCCAGCAGAGCGCTGGCCGAAAGACACCCAAGCGCAAGCAAGACGCCGGAGCCGATGGACATCTGGCCTGAAGCGAATGGGCGCTGCTTCTTGGTGTCGTGGCGGCGGTCTTCCTCCAGATCCAGGAGATCGTTCAGAATATAGGCGGCGGAAGCGCAAAATCCGAACGAGAGAAACGCCAGCGTCGTCCTGCCGGCAATAGACCAAGCGAAGATCGTGTGGGACGTGATCGCCGGGACAAAAAGCAGGAGATTCTTTACCCATTGGTAACCACGCATCGCTCGAAAGCTGTCCCGGAAACGGGTTTGGGGCGGCGGAAGCACTCGTGCGACATTTCCGGCACGACGTGCCGAACGTTCCACTCCCCTAGGGGCGTTCACCAGAACCGCATACTGGCAGCCCCGCCAAATCTTCAGATCCGATCTCGAGTTGCCGACATAGTCGAATTGCTCTCCGCAGACTGCCCTTATTGTTTGGAGCTTGTGCCGTCCTTTCAGATTTCGTTGTCCGTCGCTCCCCAGGACAGTATCGAAAAGCCCTAGCGGTTCCACGACCGAGCATGCCTGGTCATAGTCGGATGCTGTGGCGAGAACGAGACGCCTGCCGCGTGCTTTCTCCTCTCTCAGCCACGATAATAATGCCTCATGCAGGGGCAGCAGCGACCCGTCCAACTGAACCACGTGGGAGACTCTGCGCTTGAGATAAGCCCGCCCCCGGAGCAGCCAAAGAGGCATTAATAGCGCGAGCCAGGGTCTCTGTCTGATAAGACGTAAAACAGACTCCAATAGGAGATCCGTGCGAAGCAGTGTTCCATCCAGGTCCACGACCAAAGGAGCAATCTCCGAGCAAGACTTGCTTTGGTCACATACGGCTTCCACATGCCAATGTTGAGTCATTTGCAGAAACTACGGGCCGCCGGCACATGCTCTAAACGCTTCGCCGCTCTATGGCTAAAACCCTGCGTGGAACCCTGTTGGCCTATAACCTACCATGGTGAATGCCGTAGCACGGCGCGCTCTCAAACGTATTCGGAGCCATTACTTCGCCAGGTAGCACCCCCGCAAAATACCAACATCTTCAAACACTGGCAAGTCGATATCAACGCTTGAGAAGCGCCGTGCCGGCGTGCGATCGTAAATTCCGTGAGGTTCAAAAACCAGCCTGCGAGATCTTAGGCAATTGTCACTGAGAAGTCATTTTTTTCTTGTCCTATCCAATCCTCTGTTGTACAAAGAGAATGCGAGAGATACTTTTTCAGTGAGAACTCGTTAAGTGTTTTCCTCCACGTTCTGTTTCGGGGAATTTGACGGGTTTGACCATGATCGCCAAATCAGTCTTGTCGCGCCGCCTATCCCGGTTTGATGATTACGAGGAGGTTGTTCGCCTTTACCCGCTGGTATCTCCATGGGTCAGGCTTTATTTCGCCCTGCGCTTCCTCATCTGTCCGTTCCGGCGAGTTGAGTCCGTTGTGCCCAAGTCGGGGGTCGTCGTCGATATCGGATGCGGTTACGGCTTGTTTGCTAACTTGCTCGCCGTTCGGTCCGGAGCGCGACACGTCATTGGCTACGATACCGACGCAGCGCGGATTAATGTCGCACGTGCCTCCGTCGGCGGTAGAAATAATATCTCTTTTTCTGTCTCGAACGAGGTTGCGATGCCGCCTTCCTGCGACGCGGTGACCCTGTTGGATGTGCTGCACCATGTCGCTCCGGATGCGCGTCTTCGGCTGCTGCAAGAAGTCTTTCAAAAACTCAGGCCCGGAGGAGATCTTGTGATTAAAGACATCGATAAAACTCCCCGATTCAAATACCTGTGGAATTACCTGCACGATTGGGCCATGACCCAGGGCAAATCCTGTTATTACCTCGGCAACCTTGAGATGCGCCGGCTGCTCGAGGAGATAGGGTTCGTTGTGGTTGCCGAACCGCTCGAGACGCACGATCCTTATCCTCATATCCTATATCGCTGCACGAAGCCCGAGTTGGTTAGCTAACCGTAACAGCATTTCCAGACTGGGCCCAGGTGGGTCAGGGGCGAAAGATTTTCAGAGCATAGACGATAAGAAAATTGTCGTTAGACGCGAAGTCCAAGCAAAGGATTAAGTTGGAACGTGCCGCGAAAACAGGAGGCGCCCCGGTCCATTCAGCGATTCATTCGGACCGCCCCCTGCTTGTCTATTGGTTTATCCCAGCATTCATCGCCCTCATTACCTTCGTCGTCTTTCTTCCCACGTTGCAAAATGGTTTTGTCAACTGGGACGATGACTCACATCTGCTCGAAAATCCCCATTACAGAGGCCTGGCATGGGAGCAGCTTCGCTGGATGTTTAACACCTGCTTTCATGGTTCTTGCATGCCCTTGAACTGGGTAACTTATGGCTTGGATTATGTTCTTTGGGGCATGAACCCGAGCGGATATCATTTCACCAGTTTAATCGTTCATGCCGCCAACGCCGTGCTCTTTTATTTTCTGAGCCTCCGGTTGCTCCGCCTCGGTTTCGGAACTTCTAGTATTTTACCAAACCTGCCAATCCGGCTGGCAGCTGGTTTCTCCGCCCTTTTCTTTTCTCTCCACCCCTTACAGGTCGAGGCGGTGGCTTGGACATTGGGCCGGGAAATAGCCATCGCCGGACTTTTTTTCATGCTGACCTTGCTCTGTTATCTAAAGGCCGCTGAGAACGCCTCGTCCGGCTTACCTCACCGCAGATGGATGAGTGCAGCCTGGATTCTTTACGCGCTGTCTCTTCTGGGTAAAGAGGCGGCGCTGACGCTCCCTTTCGCTCTTCTGGTTCTGGATGTCTATCCCTTGAGACGGCTTGGAGGCGGTCCGGGAAGATGGTTCGGATCACAAGTTCGTCAGGTTTGGTGGGAGAAGACACCATTTATGCTTTTGGCTCTCGCTGCAGCCGTCAGGGCAACGTTAGAAAAGCAACAATCGGGAAGCATATATTCTATAACAGACTATGGGTTACTGCCCAGATTCGCTCAGGTGCTGTATAGCTTGGCATTTTACCCATGGAAAACGCTGATCCCGACCGCGCTATCTCCGCTCTACCCGTTGCATCCTTTCACCGGTTTGTGGAACTTACCGATGCTATTGAGCGGCGCGTTCGTGTTTTTGCTCAGTGTATTTCTTTTTATTGCCAGGCGCCGCTGTCCTGCCGGTTTAGCGGTGTGGCTGTTTTACGTTCTGCTGCTCGCGCCGGTGAGTGGTATCGTTGCCTTCGGTCCTTATCGCGTCGCCGATCGCTTCAGCTATATGCCATGCCTCGGATGGGCGGTATTGGCAGGAGCAGCTCTGTTTTATTGCTGGCAACTTTGGGGCGGCGGCCGTATCGGCCGACGAACATTGGTTTTGGCGCAATCTTTTTCAGTCCTGCTCTTAATTGCTCTAGGGACTCTGACCTGGGGTCAGACCCAGATCTGGCAGAACTCTGAGAAGCTGTGGAGGCATGCCCTGGCTCTCGATGAAAAGTCAAGTTTTGCCCATAACAATTTGGGTCTTGTTCTTACCGAGCGCGGCGCGCTGGAAGAGGCGATCAACGAATTTCGGCGCGCCGTGGAGATTGATCCTGCATTCGTGGAGGCCCATACAAATCTGGGAAATTTTCTCGCTCTGCAGGGTTCGCCCAAGGAAGCGATCGATCACCTGCGCCAGGCCCTGGAGATCGAGCCTGCGTTCGCCAACGCTCACAACACCCTAGGCAATATCCTCGCTGACAGAGGCGAATTGGACGAAGCCATCGAACATTTTCGCAAGGCGCTGCAAACCAATCCAGAATCTGCGATGACGCACTATAATTTAGGGAGGGCCCTTGCCAAGCGGGGCGAGTTAGAAGAGGCCGTAGCACACTATCGCAAGGCCCTGGAGTTGGGTCCCCTTGATCCTGACGCGCACAACAACTTAGGTCTCATCTTGGCTGGCCAGGGGAAATTCCAAGAAGCGGTTGAGCAGTTCCATGATGCCTTGCGAGTCGACCCGAGATACGCGAAGGCATACTTTAATCTTGGAAAGCTTTTTGCCGGGCAAGGGAATCTCGATGGCGCGGTTGAAAACTTTCGTCAGGCGCTGCAGATTCAGCCTGGAATAGCGGAGATCCATGAGAATTTAGCGCGCGCTCTTGCAATGCAAGGGAAGAAGGAGGAGGCCGTTCAACATTACGAGGAAGCCTTGAGGATTATAAAATCGCGTCGGGAAGAGATTGGTCCTGCCAAGTAGTTTTTCTTGCTTGCCTGGCCTCTTTTGGGCCATTGGATAAAGAGTGAGACCAGGGTCGGGCTGAGGTCTAATTCATAGCTTTCCGTAGAGAAGCAGGGCCAAAAAAAAGGGGAGCCCTTCGGCTCCCCTTTTGCCTGCGCCCGCCTGCATGGCCGCAGGCAGGCGACACGCAGACAGGTTCGAGTCTTCCTTTGAAGCGGCTGCTAGAAATTCCACCTGTAGGTGAGAGACATATC
>JBGQBP010000022.1:0-23556 GCA_041494945.1 Binatia bacterium
CAATCTCGTCTCTGATTCCCTCCAGACCGAGCCGCTCGGCGATTCCCTGGGAAAGGATGAATGCCCGCAGCTCGCCCCGGCTCTCGTTCGCCTCCTCTTCGGCGGCCTCGCGCAAGAGCCGTTCCACTTCGCCCATGTCGCCGGAAAGCAGCGCGCGCGCGAGCCGGGAAATATTCCCATCGAGTTTGTCGAGAAATTCTTGAATCTGATCGAGCATCCGCTGAAACTCTTCCGGGCTGAGTCCCAACTGCTGCATGAGATTTTGTTCGAGCTTGCGGGAAATCTCTCCGAGCCCCAGGAAATAGAGGTCGAAAAGCTCGTCGAAGGTCTTGGTATCGGTGGAGCGCTTGATCAGCGAGGCGCGGAGCGCGCTCTTGAACGACCGCTGATCGCCGACTCCGACGAGCTCCAGCGCGCGCGCCGCGTCCATGTTCTCAGGCAGCGAAACGCGGATGCCGTTGCGCCTGAGCAGCTCGGAGAACTCAACGATTCGTTCCAGCATGGTAGAAGGCGGTGGTTTAATGCAGCAGATCTTTGTCGCTCTCCCCTGCCGGCGTCGATGTCTTAGCCTTGCGTACCGCGAGGTACTCCTTCAGCTCTTGCTGCGCCTTGCGGATGTCCGCTTCGTACTTCATCAGGGTCGAGAGCGTTTCGTTGACCAACGTATCGTCGAGACTTTTGACGTTGAGCAGCGTCAGCGCCTTCACCCAATCGAGCGCCTCGCTGATGCTCGGCCGTTTCTTGAGATCCAGCTTGCGCAGGCGATGAAGAATCTGCACCACTTCGTCGGTCAACCTTTCGTCGGCGCCCGGCACTTTGAGGCGGATGATCTCCATTTCCCGCTGCACGTCGGGGAAATCCAGATAGAGATGGAGGCAGCGGCGCTTCAGCGCGTCGGACATTTCCCGGCTGTTGTTGCTCGTGAGGACGACCAGCGGTATGTGCTTCGCTTTGAGCGTTCCCAGCTCCGGCACGCTCACCTGGAAATCGCTCAGGATCTCGAGCAGAAAGGCCTCGAACTCCGTATCCGACTTGTCGATCTCGTCGATCAAGAGCACCACCGGCTGCGGCGATAACAGCGCGCGCAGCAACGGACGCGGCAGCAGAAATCTGTCGGAGAAAAAGACGTCGTCTTCTTGCGAGATGCGCTCCACGGCTTGCTGCAAAGTCTTTGCGCCCTCGACGACCTCGCCGATCTTGTCTTTGAGGATCTGCGTGTAGAGGAGCTGCTTGGCGTATTCCCATTCGTAGAGTGCCTTCGCCTCGTCCAGTCCTTCGTAGCACTGGAGCCGGATGAGCTCCAGCCCGAGCGCGCCCGCGAGAACTTTTCCGAGCTCGGTCTTGCCCACGCCGGCCGGTCCCTCGACGAGGATGGGCTTGCGCATCGCGCAGGCGAGATAAACCACCGTGGCCACCTCGCGGCTGCAGATGTACCGCTCTCCCGTGAGACGCTTCACAACCTCATCCGCCGACTGAAACATTGAATCCTCCGTTTGAGTCTTGAAAGGTAGCATAAAAATTTTTGGTGAACAATGTAGCGAGACGGCGGCGTTGCACAACGCGCGGCCTTTCTGTAAACCGTAAAACATGTGTACGCTGGCTCTCTATCTGCGGCAGTTCGAGGACTATCCGCTGGTCGTCGCGGCCAATCGCGACGAGCATTTTTCCCGTCCATCCGCGCCGCCGGAACTTTTGGCAAACGACCCTTCGATTTTCGGCGGCAAGGACCTCGTCGCCGGCGGCACCTGGCTAGGAGTCAACGAGTATGGCGTCGTCGCCGGCATCGTCAACCGCAGGATTCAGACGACCGCTCACAGCGATACGGCGAGGTCCAGAGGCATGCTCTGCCTCGATATGCTGCGAGGGAAAGATGTCGTCGATGCGCACAAAAGGCTGGAACGCGAAGACGGTTCGAAGTACCGGCCGTTTCTTCTGTTGATCGCTAGCGCAGAGACGGCCTTCGTCGCATTCAATTCCGGAGGCGAGATCAAACGAATGGAGTTGAATTCCGGACTGCATGTCTTCAGCAATACGTCGTTCACCGAATCCAACGCCGGCAAATTAAACCATGCGCATGGACTTTTCTCGACGGCGTCTGTTTCTTTGTGCGCGCAACTCAAACGACCCGCGGCGCGATTGGAATCGGCGGTAGGCATTCTCCGGCGCGTCTTGAGCGACCACGCGACGGGCAACGGTTCACAAGATCCACGAAATGCGATCTGCGTCCACGCCGCGCCCGACTACGGCACCGTTTCTTCCAGCATTATCTTCCATGCCGCCGTCGAGAGGAAATTCTATTTTTATCATGCGTCCGGCGCGCCCTGCCGGACGACTTACGAAGCCGCAGAGCCGCCGAAACTTTCATGACAGAAGTATCCGAACCGAAGAGCGCCGCTACTGTGATCCTTCTCCGTCCGGCACAATCCGGCAGCCTGGAGGTTTTCCTCACGCGCCGTCCTGACAAGATGGATTTTCTCGGCGGCGCGTACGTCTTTCCCGGCGGCACGGTCAGAAAGGAAGATTGCTCGGAAGGAATTCTAAAGCGCTGCGCCGGAATTTCGCCGCGGGAGGCGAGAAACATTCTTGGAGCGCATCTTAAGCCGGATGTCGCCCTGGGGCACTGGGTAGCGGGAATCCGCGAGCTGTTCGAGGAGGTCGGAGTGCTGCTGGCGCTAAGTGCGGACGGTCGAAGCGTCGAGGTGAGCGACGAGAAACGGCGAAGAGTGGCCGGGAAGCAGGTCTCTTTTCGCGCGCTGTTGGAATCCGAAAATCTTTTTTGCGACGGAGGCGGGTTGCGCTATTTTTCCCACTGGCTTACGCCTGAGGAGTTTACTATCCGCTTCGACACCAGGTTTTTCATTGCCGTCCTTCCGCCGGGCCAAGTTCCACTGGAAAAATCCGAGGAGGTCGCTCATGCTTTATGGCTTAGGCCCGAGCGGGCGATGCAGCTCTATGCGCGCGGCAGCCTGCCGATGATCTTCCCCACCTACGCGTCGCTCCGAACGCTTGCGGATTTCGACTCTCTGGAAAGTCTTTTGGCGGAGTACCGATTGCGTTAAATACATAAGAGGAAAAATTAGGACGAGCTCGGTATTTCCGGTTTTCATCTAAAGTCCGGCGGCGTTGCGAATGCCGGCAGGGATTACCGAGGGCTCTTTGACGGGTTGTTGGATTATGGCTATACTTTTGGCTATAGGATGCGAGGAGGTTGGCTCATGAAATTCGTTAGCGTCGCGGAGGCCAAGAATAGGTTGACTGCATACCTGGCCCAGGCCAGAAGGAAAAAGGAATCCATTATCGTGACTCGTCACGGCAAGCCCTACGCTCTGATCCAACCGATCTCCGAGCGGGACTTAGAGGGATTGGGGTGGAGCCAACTTGCCGCTGATCGTCTCCAACAAGCCTGGGAAGGCGACGACGATGCCCTCTATGACTATCTATAAGCGCGGGCATGTGGTTGTGGTCAATGTCCCCTACTCGAACCACTCAGGCGTCAAACCCCGGCCGGCGCTGGTGATCAGCGCCGAAGCGTTTCACCGCGAGCTTCCCGACTTGATTGTTTGTCCCATCAGCAGCCAGCCGCGTTATTATCGCCGACCTGGACTGGGAGACTATCCCATTCGGGAGTGGCGAGCTGTTGGATTTCGCTACCCAAGCACGGTCCGAATCTCCAAGCTGCTGGCCGTTGACAAACAGACAATCAAAACAAATTTGGGCTTCTTGTCTGCGCAAGATCTGGCTCGGGCTGAAGCAGGTCTCC
Organism: Binatia bacterium; assembly: GCA_041494945.1. Taxonomy (GTDB): domain Bacteria; phylum Desulfobacterota; class Binatia; order UBA9968; family UBA9968; genus JAJPJQ01. The sequence continues at coordinate 3,761 of JBGQBP010000022.1, forward strand.
GGGAGGCCCTTGGACTGCGATGAAATTAAATGACGCTGCCTCACTCGCGCTCGGCTTCAGCGAGGGCGGCAGGCTGCCGGTCATCTTTCCAACTTTCTGCTCGCTCCGCACTCCGGCTGATTTCGATTCTGTGGAAAGCGTTTTGGCAGAGTATCGATTGCCGTAAAGACATACGCTTCCTAAGCGTTTGACTACGAGCTACGGGGCCTGATAAAAATCATCTCGCTAGAGTGAAAGAAGCCCAGACGCCGGGACACGGGACCGGATGTCAGAGTTCAGCTACCCGCACTCCCTAATACCCGGCCTCAAACACCGGAGCCGGCTCTCCGGAAGGGCAAGGACTCCCGGGCGGCTGCCGAGCACAGCCGCCCGATATTTTCAGGTCAAGAATGAAACGTTACCAGCTTGCTTCCTCGCTGCTTCACCGAATCGAAGATTTCCTTCCTACAGTCCGCGTTGGGATAGATTTTGGGGAGCACGCCGGAGGAATAGCGGTTGTAAAAAATAACGGAATCCTCCACGCCGAGACTTACCTCGACTTCCACGAGGCAACCCTGGAGGATCGGCGCCGGCTCCGGCGCGGCCGCCGTACCCGGCACGCTAAAAAAATGCGTTTGGCGCGGTTCCGCTCATGGGTCCTACGCCAAAGGCTTCCTGACGGCACGCAATTTCCCGATCCATACGAGATCCTGCGCGACAAACGCCTATGGGTACAGCCAGGAATTTATCAAACAGAAGGAAAAGATCCGCGCGCGGCAATTTCCTGGATCGATCTGGCAAAACAGGGCCAGGTAGATTCGACAGGATTTATCCGCGCCTTAACTCTCATTTTTAAAAAGCGTGGTTATCGGTTTGATAACCGAGCACTATCAGAGATGTCAGATAAGGATTTGGGAGATTTTCTAAAAACTGCGCGTATACCACCGGAGGCCACTTCCCTAATCCAAGACATCGAAACCCAGATAGCTCGCCGTGAAGCAGTTCCCGATGACCCGGTTCGTGGACGAAAGAAGCTTCCCATTGTGGAACTGCGCGACCTATTCCTGCAAGCCTGCAATCGCAAACCTCAACCTAGGATGGCCGAACACCGCAGCGTCAAAGAAGCAGAGATTGGCGCGATAATAGACGGCTTTGGACGCGCCACTGCTCTGCCAGCTGAAACGCTCACGCAGTGGAAACGTGAACTTGTAGGCGCAAAAGACGGAAACAACGGGTATCAACACCATGGGTTGCTTAACAAAGTCTTGCGACCGGCTCGATTCGATAATCGCTTGAGATCGGGATGTTCTTGGTGTGGCAAGAAAACACCCAGGAAATATAAGGTGCGAGAGATGGCCTACCGTGCCGCCGTCAACAATCTCCGAGCAAGAGCCGGATGGCGCGAGCGGCCGATAACGGAAGACGAAAAGAATCAATTCTTGAATTGGTGGAATGACCGGCAAAATGCTCCCGGACTCGCCACTATCAAAAAACATCTTACACGCCTGAACCCCCAACAGGTCCGCATGGCAAACCAACTACACGATCTCCTGAAAAACCAACAACCGAAAGGCCGTGCCAGCCTTTGCAAACAACATCTCCAGATGGCCGCTAACGGTAAAACCATGAAGGATGCCGGTGTGGACTGGCAGAGCGCCAGGATTCGCAATGCTGCAAACCCGCAACGGGAACAACATGATAAGCGCGTGTTACACCGGCTGGAGCAAATCCTTTTCGTAAAAGGGAAATATGGTGACGATGCTTGGCGTTACGGTCCAGTAGCCCTGATATCTCTGGAAGTGCCAGAACCACAAACAGAACGGCTCAAGCCTGGCCAAGTGCCAGAACGTCAACAGGAAACATTTAAGCAAAGGCTGCTCAAAGAACTAAGCGAGAAATGCGTTTACTGTGACGGCCCGGCGGTGGACAAAGACCACATATTCCCCCGCTCGAAAGGCGGCCCAGACATTTGGGACAATCTTGTTGCGGCTTGTAAATCCTGCACGATCAGAAAGGAGATCGCACTCCATTTCAATGGCTTGGAAGCGACGCGGCCAGGTGGACAGATTTCAGCAGCCGCGTAAACGATCTGCCTCTCGGTAATCGCAAGAGGCAAATTTTCCTAAATGAAACAGAAGAATTTCCTGGCGGCGACCCTACGCCGTTTGCCCGCGTCGGATCAAGACCAAAACAGTTTGTATTCGACCTACGTCGGCTCTTTGAAAGTTATGGAGTTGCCCCACCAGAACTCCATTACCAGACAGGTAGGTGTCACGTTCAGTTGACTCGAGGCAGGCTCACCGCAAAACTGCGTGAATCGTGGCTTCTGGGACCTAACGGCTCCCAAAACTTTCCAAAAAAAGATCCCCTGGACCTTCATAACCATGCTCAGGATGCTGCCCTAGTGGCTTGCTGTCCGCCGCACACCTGGCGCGATCGTATTTTCCTAGCGGAAGCGGAAAGACCGGGACGAGACGGTCGACTCATTACGAAACCTGGTCTCGCCGTGCCAGAGCTTGCTCCCAACTGGGCCGAGTTTATAAAGCCTCGCAACCATCCCATCGTCCGCATTCTTGGCCGTTACCCCGTGACCTGGAAATCCTCGTTTGCTGACGAAACCTTCGGCAGAAATCCCGACGACACCCAGAGCAGTAAGCTAATAATTTCCAAGCTAGTGAAAGACTTGAAGGTAACGGACCTTAAAAATATTGTTTCTTCTCTCTGGCGGGAGCAACTTACTAGCTTAGCGGAACAAGTCGGTCTTGCCCCTAAGCAAGTCCTTCCCCGGGAAATGCTTGCCCAAAAGTTTCCAAACCTCCGGCGGCTGCAACTCTTCCGGCAACCTGGCGGCATCCGAATTAAAATAAAGCCGGCTGATGGGCCTCCTCGTAAGCTGCAGATCAAGGTGCCCTCTGAAGGGATTGTTGTTTGGAAAAGAGAAAAGAAGATAGGACTTTCCATCATCCGCCCGAGACCTTTGCAGCGTCTGGGCCTACCACGCATAGACCCACCACCCGGACCAGATGCCATTGAACTGGGCCGACTCCATCGCCATCAAATGATCACGCTATCCAAAAACTCTAAACACGCCGCTGGCTTCTACCGCCTGACCAAATTTCAAGACAGTGGGGTCGAGGCCATCCTTGAAAATGCCATGCCCGCAGAAATTGCTATGCGGCTTCGACTAAAGAGGGCGAAATCCAGGGCCGACGAGGAGTCTACAACTAACACGGGAACCATCGTCCTGGGGAAACGTGAACTTGCAACTTACTTTTTAGAGAAACAGGCAGAAAATATGGAGTCCAGGAAAAGGCCCTAGGGGTCTTAGGCCGAATCGTCGCAACCCCCCCTACCCCAGATGCAAGAAACCCCTTTTCGAAGAAATCTTACTTTTAAGGGCTGTAACGGCTTAAAAATAAAGGGCTTCGGCGGCGATTGTACCCGCCGCCGAAGAAAAAGCTAGAGTGAAAGAATCGCGCCATAGATTACTCTTCCGGCTCGGGTATATTGTACCCGCCGCCGAAGAAAAAGCTAGAGTGAAAGCGTGACGGCATCACGCAGGGCGCAACGCAGACCGCATTGTACCCGCCGCCGAAGAAAAAGCTAGAGTGAAAGGATCAGGAATTTCTGCGGAGATATTTTTTGACGGGCTCTCAGCTTTAATTCTAATCTACGGAACCTTCCCGCCCCAGATCTCTTTCAGGAACCCGCTCTTCTCCAGATCCTCGGCGAAGCGATTATCGAAAATCTCCGACGCCTTCCGGCGGATGTTGGTCTCGGTTTGGCGCGCAATCTCCACCGCATCCGCCACCTGGGAAGCGGGCACGAGCATGCGCCGGTTCACGATCGTCTTGGCGTAGGCGTCGTAGGAGGACTGGAGCACTTCGGGGTCTTTCTGTTTGAGGGCGTTTCCGACTGATGCCTTGGCCTTGTCGGGATTCTTTTCCACGAACTGCACCGCCTCGGCCATCGCCGCGACGAACTTCTGCACCAGAATCGGCCGCTCCTTGATCGCTTTGCCGCTGGCATGGAGCGAACTGTAGATAAAGGGCAGGTTCAAATCCTGCAGCCGGTAGATCATGTTGAAGCCGTCTCTCTTCCCTCGCACTTCCAGCGGCGGCGTGACGATGATGGCCTGAATAATGTCCTGAACCATGGCGTTGTACCGCTCGGACTGGCTGCCTCCGACCGGTCGCAGCCTTACCTCCTCCTCAGTCAGATTAAACTTCTTGAGCAGGGCCCGCGAAAGGCGAAAGCTCAAGTCGCCCGGCCGCGTGACGCCGATGCTCTTTCCTTTAAGCTCTTCCGGGCTCTTGATGTCTTTTCGCGTGAGCAGCACGTAGGGAAGTCCCACCAGCGGCGCGCCGATCAACTTGGCGTCGATGCCGGTCGCCATGCCCGGAATCGTCGCGTCCGCCGCGCAGTAGAGAAATTGGATCTCGTCCGCCGCCAGCGCCACGAGCGAGATGCCGCTGCCGCGGATATAAATATGATTGGCCTTGATGCCGTATTTATCGAACAGGCCGTTGTCTAAGGCGGTGTACAGATGAATGAAGCCCCCCGAGACCGCGCAGGTCGCCACGCGGATGCTGACCGGCGCTTCGCCTTGCTTGGCGAGATAGGGATTCGCCGCGGCGCGGCCGGCTATGAATAAGCCTACGAGAAAAATCGCCGCCGCCGTTCCAATCGCTAAATAGGCGCGCAATGTCATCTTCATGTCCTCCTTTAGATTCCCCCGCTCAACGCGCAAAGAATATGAACCCCCGAAAATTTTCTCAGGCCGTTCTACAACTTCCGAAAACCATTCCGGTGGTAGCACGCGGCTAGGCGCGTCGCAACTGTGCCACTCGGCAAAGCATTACTTACCCGACCCTAACAACGGACGGAGATCCTTCCAACCGTAAGCCACCTCCGCCAATTTGGTCTCCCCTACCTCAATCGGCTTTTCAGACACGACTTCACCCCCAAGTGCTTCATAAAAGCCACGGGATGGATTCTGCGCCAGCACCCAGACCAGCATCGATTCATACCCAGCCTGCAAAAGTCGTTGCGCGACGGCCAAGCTCAACTGCCGTCCTATTCCCCGACGTTGGAAATGTTTCAGAAGGTAAACGGCATACAGCTCGCCCCGATAGAGAGGGTCCTCGTTGCGCTCCGGCCCGCCTGACGCGAAACCAACGACCTCGCCCTTCTCGTACTCCGCGACGTAAACGAAGCCGCGGCGGGCCGGGTCGGAGAAGTTTTTGTGCCAGGCCCGTTCGCGCCCCTCATAGGACAGCTTGGTCAAATAATTATCCGGTATAACACCCGCGTAGGTCGTCCGCCAGCTATCGACATGCACTTTCGCGATCGCCGCAACATCCTTGACATCGGCTTCTCGAATACGCACGCGTCGGGAACGGCTTTTCTCGAAACACCAGGTGCGATGCCAACGGAAGCGATTGATTTCGACGCAGCGGCTGAACCCGGCGTCAGTCGCCATGGCGCGGAACGCGGCGGTCGTCTCCGGGAAATCGTTGTTTCGGATGTGATCGCAAAGCGCGTCGAGTGCCTCAGCCGACAGGACTTTCCATTCCGACCGCAGCCAATCGCAATAACGGTCGAGGTAAACCCGACGATTTTCATTCTCCTCCCGCATGACATCGATCAACAACAACATCCCATTCTCTTCGAGCCTTTGATAAGCCGATTGCAAGAAAATAACCTTATCGGCGGGCGCAAGATGATGAAGGGCAAAGCTGGAAAAGATTAAGTCGAATCGTTCGCCGCCGGCCATCAAGCCCTCGAGTAGATCGCCGTGACGCAGCTCGACCGGACAACCCAAAGCAGCGAGATTGCGCTTGGCATGAGCGAGCGCTACGTCGGAGAGATCGTAGCCGGCATAACAGCCGACAGAACGGCCTTCCAACGCCCGGCACAAATGGCGCGCGCTGCCGCATCCAAGATCGAGAAGCGTAAACCGGCGCTCGCCATAATGCTCGGCGAGGAGTCGTTGCACGTCGCGAAAGATCTCGTCGTGAAACATGTAGTCGTGGTCGAGCACCCTGTCGTAGATCGACCACTCGTCGAACAATTCTTTTGCGCCGGGTTTCATCAAGTCTGCACTTTTCCGCCTGGGTAGACCGCGGCCGGCTTCAGGAGATCTACGGCGTTCAGTAGAACGCGCCGGCCAAGGACACCCACGTCACCGAGGGAAATTTTTCGTTTGTGGTCGCGGGGCCGTGAGCGGCGCTCTCCCGGTAAACTTTTTACTCCGGCAACCGGTGGTACTTGCCGCGGAAGAATATCAGCGGGCGCTCGCCCGTGGTCTTTGCGCGCAGCACCTCGCCGACGTAGATGGTGTGATCGCCGCCGCCGTAGGAGTAGACGACTTTGCATTCGATGTGGCCGATCGCGCCGTCCAGAAGCGCCAGCCCGCTTTCGCTTTTATGCCAGGGAATGCCGTTGAATTTTTGCGCTCCCTTGGTCGCGAAGCGCCGCGAGATCTCTTCCTGTCCTTCGCCCAGCACGTTGATCGCAAAAATCTTCGAGTCCTCGAAACAGGAATAACATTGCGCGGCTTTATCGACGCAGACCAGCACCAGGGGAGGATTGAGCGACAGCGAGGCGAAAGCGTTCGCGGTGAGACCGAATGGCGTGTCCTCTCCGTCCTTCGTCGTCACGACGGTAACGCCGGTGGCGAAGTGGCCCATGACGCGGCGCAGCTCTTGTAAATCCATAGTCACACAGGCGCTTTCCCGATGTCTTCTAGAGCTATCAAACGATTTGCCGCGCTGTCAATGCGCTTGCGCTCGCTGGACGAAGCCGGCGATAAAATGATAAACAGAATATCGTCGGTTAGTTAATTTAAAGGAGGTGCGGCCATGGCGGTCAGCGCGCAGAGTGCGGAGAACTCGTTCGAACGGTATATCGCAGAGGTTCGCGCAGTTTGGGGCGACGGCAAAGATCCCGATCTGCCGTTCAAAGTAAAAGCCCTCATGGAAAAAATGCTGGCATCTACGACTCGCGGGGATCCGTGGATGGCCGAGATCCTCCGCGAGGCAAAACCTTCCAGAGAGCTTTATCGCGATCCGGATTATGGCTTCATCCAGATGGGCCACGTCCACCAGCAGGCGCACGGCAATACGCCGCACGATCACGGCCCCTGCTGGGTCGTCTACGGCTCCTACAGCGGCGTGACGGAGATCGCTCTTTACCGGAGAACTGACGACGGCGCAGAACCGGGCCGCGCCGCGCTGGAGAAAAAAGATTTGCACCGTCTCTCTCCCGGCGTCGCCTACGCCTACCTTCCCGGCGACATCCATGCGACGCGCGCGGTCGAAGGCCCGGCGACCGTTTTTCGCTTTCTAAGCTACGATTTGGAGAAAATCCAAAGGCAACGCTACAATCTCGAAAAGGGAACGGTCGCTCCTGTTTGATTCAGTTCGCGTTGAAGCGAGCGGTTTCGTCGAGGAATTTAGGCCGGCGGATTGTCGTCTTCTCTCCCGTGCAGGGCGAACCAGTAGACGCCGTTCATGTAGCGCCAGCGTCTAATCGTCGCCTCCTCGACCGTTTTTAGCGCAAGCTCTTGAAGCTCGGGCGTCGTGCAGTATTTCTCGACGATCGCGAACCCTTTGCCTGCATGGATCTCGTCCGCGCCGATATGCTCCTCGAAGAAACGGATCTCCCGCGCGCCTGGCTTGTAGCCGTAGTGTTTGTGCAGCGCGGGCACAAGCTTCTTGCAGATATCGAGAAACTGCGATTCCAGGCCTATGAACATCCCCGCGAGCGCAGCCTGCCACGGCTTTTGATAAACCATGCGCCAGCCCCAGTTCTGCAAACCTTCCGTGCCTGGAAGCACGGAAGAGCGATCGACGCTGTCGCGCTGTAAGCCGGAAGCGACGACATAGTCGGTCAGCATGTCGAGGTGGCGGTCTTCCGGATTCTCTTCGTCGCCAAGATTCTCATACAGGTAAGTCTTTACGTCACGATGAGGAATCTGCGACGCTTCATAGGCCATCCAGTTCAGATATTCGCCGACGAAATGATAATGCTGCATGCAATAGAGCGCTGTCTGCTCCTTGCTCAACTCGCCGCGCGCCCATTTGTCGAAGAACGGATGATTCTTGCTGTGCTTCCTGTCGCGCAAGGCGACGAGCTGGGCATGAAAAGATTGAGTCATAAAGGCCCTCCAGTCAGCATTTTGAGCGTAGTTTGGCGGCGATATCTTCGGATAGCAACCGCTTGTCGACCTTCGTGTCGGAGATCATGGGCAGGCTCTCCACGACCTCGAGGCGCTCGGGAAGTTTGTAAGGAGCGATTTTTTTTGCTTGAAGGAAATCCACGATCTCTTCCAGCGCGGGCCGTTCGTCTCCGCGCGACACCACGTACGCGCAAACCCGTTCGCCCAAGACGGGGTCCGGCATTCCCACCACCGCCGCCTGCTTCACTTCAGGATGCGCGAGGAGAAGGTTCTCAATTTCTTCGGGCTGGATGTTCTGCCCGCCACGGATAATCATCTCGCTCTTTCGACCTGATAGGATAAGGTTGCCGGTCTCATCCCAGCGGCCCAGGTCGCCGAGCGGGAACCATCCATCCGGAGTCCAGGCTTTCATTGTGGCCTCCGGATCTTTGTAGAAGCCCGTCGAGCTCGTGGGGCCGCGGCCCTGCAGTTCTCCGATCTCTCCCGCCGCGAGAACTTTGCCATGATCCTCCACCAAGCGCACCTTGGTGCCGACCCGCGGCCGTCCGACTGTAGAATAGCGCACTTCATCCGGGTCATCAGGAGAGGTAAAAACAACTCCGCCCCAATCGACTGCGCCATAGGTGTTGAGCACGGTTCCGCCTAGTTTCTCCTCCGTTTCTCTAGCCAGATGAGCCGAGAGCGGCGCCCCGACGCTGAGCCAAAAACGGACAGAGGAGAGATCATGGTAGTGAATCTGGGGATAACGCGCCAGCAAAGCTAGCTGAGCGGGAACCAGGCATGCGAGAGTGACTTTCTCTTGCTCGATCAACTCCAGCGCGGCGCCCGGTTCAAAATGAGACATCAATACCGTCTTGGCGCCGATCTGAGGCGCGGCAAAATAAACCGGAATGTTGGGACCGCCTGCGGCGGGAGAAAGAGCCGCGAGCACGTCTTGCCGGCTGAGTCTCAAGACTTCGATATAGCTCAGGCCGTAGAGCAGGCGCGCGGCGGCGGTATATTCGGCAAACTTGGGCAGGCCGGTGCTTCCCGTCGTGGCGTTGATAAGCGATACCTCGAAGGAAGGGTACCGGCGGCTTCCCAAGAGCGATTGCGGCTCTTCGTTCTCCCGGCGCCGACGAACCAGATCCTGTACGGAGAGTCCACCGACAGGAACATCTTCGCCGGTTACCAGGACGTGCCGTAGCCTGGCAAGGTCCGGCCGCAGCTCTCGGATCATCTCGAAGTAATCGAAATCACGATACCGACGCGGGATCGCGACCGCTTTGGCTTCGGTGAATTGGAGACAGTGTCTCATCTCGTGATGGCGCAGCGTGCGTGGAACGGGCAGGCACAGAACTCCGGCTTTTTCGCAAGCGAGGCGAATGAGCGGCAGCTCGACACAGTTGGGAAGTTGAACCACGAGCAGGTCGTCCCGTTCGAGCCCGAGATGAACGAGAGCCGTTGCGAGTCGATCGCTCCAGAGCTTCGCCTCGATCCACGAAACGCTCGCAGAGCCGTCGGTTACGGCTATACCCGAAGGATTCTCGGCCACGTTCCTGTCCCAGTAGTCGGCAAGCGTGGCAGCGCTCCAGAACCCCTGGCGGATGTACTCTTCAAGGGTCTTCTCTTTAAGCCGGGTTGGCCAAGCCATCTGAAGGTTCGTCAGCGCTATCTTTTCATCTGCCTCAAGGCAGCGAAGACGTCTTCCCAGGGCTGACCGGGAACATAGGGAGGAAGGTCCTGGAGGATTTTTATTTTCCAGGGTTGCGGGTGAGTGTAGCCCGTCTCCGAGCGAACCCATAGCGTATCCCCATCGGCGAGCTTCCCTGCGTTGCGGGATACTTCGGCGCGCACAAGTCTGGTGTCATACTTTCGCGGGCCGGGAGTCAGGTCCTTGATAAAGAGAACTTCCTCTCCCTCGTTGAGATCCGCAAGACGACGCATATAGGTTACCCATTCTCTTTTCATGATTTGCCTCCGAGACCGTCCCGTTCCCAATTTTCCAGGACTCGCTTCTTGATCGCGTCCGGATAAGTCGTTTCAAAGGAGGACTTCACCGGAATCGCCTCCTCCTCCCAGTCTAGAGGCCACGTAGCGTCAAAGACTACGGAGGCCCCTTTGAGCTTGCGGCGCTCGTCCGCGCTGTAGCAGGGAGTGAGCGCATTGCCGCGGCCCTCGTAATGCTCGATCGCGATGCCCCGCGCGGGGTGGCACTTGGTGGCGAACGCATGCATCACCTGGCCCATGTCAAAGGCATCCACGTCTTTATCGACGACGATGATCTTCGAGACCATCACGCGGCGCGCCGTAAAAAAATCCAGAACCTGCCGGGCGACCTGACTCCCGCCACGTTCGACGCTCACGACGATGAGGTGGGTCACTCCCTCAGGCGGTACGTAAACTTCCTTCACAGGAATGCCGCGGCGCTTGAGCCCTCGCTTCATGGCGATCGCCGCGGTGAGCGAAGCGGCTATCGAGCTATCGTCAGGCGGGATGCCGAGCGTGCTGAGGGTAAGGATGGGATTGTTTCGGTGCGTGATCGCGGTGATCTGGACCAGCACACCTTCGCTCATGGTCCCGCTACGGTAACCGGGGTATTCCCCAAATGGACCTTCGGGGGCAATTCGGTCGGGGAGCAACTCTCCCTCGATCACGATTTCCGCATGCGCGGGCACCATCAAATCTTGACTCTTGCAGCGCACGAGTTCTACCGGCTCGCCTCTGAGCCCCCCCGCATACTCCACCTCGTTTTCCCCGGGTTTGTAAGGATCCGTCGCCACCATGTGGCAAAGGGAATCGCAGCCCGCCACAATAGCGATGGGCATGGCTTGTTTGCGCGGCAGATACTTGCTTTTCATCATCATGGCGAGCTGGCTCGTCGCCTGCGGCCAGCCTGTCAGCATGTCCTTCGTGTGGGTCATGAAGCGGTACATGCCCCAGTTGGTCCAGCCCGTGTCCGGATCCTTCGTGATCACGATATCCCACGTGCCGATGTACCGGCCGCCGTCGCCGTCGTGGACCATCGGCGCGGGAAGCTTGTAGATATCAATCTCCGAGCCCGTCATAACGTTTTCCTGGCAGAGAGCTGAGGAAACGATTTTGGGCTTGATGTTTCTTTCGCGCCGCTCCTCGTAGATGGCGTAAAGCTCGCGCGCCGACGTGTCCGGCGGCAGCCCGAGGGCAAGGGCGACACGACGCCACGTGGCCACGGGGCCGTTCAAGATGGCGTAGCCGGGAGGATAGTCTTTGATCTTTTCGAAGAGCAGCGCCGGGCCGGAGCGCTCAAAAACACGCCGGCTGATCGCCCCCGCCTCCATGTCCCAATCCACCTCTCTCTTGATCCGCAGAAGATCGCCGGAGCGCTCCAATGCCGCTATAAAATCTCTCAAATCAGCGAAAGCCATGGTTGACTCCTCCTATTTTTTTTCACCGTAAAGCTTTGCCACATACCCGCTAGCCTCAAGCTCTTTTAAAAAGCGCGGCTCAACGAATCTGTTAGGGTCGGCCTCCCTCGCCTTGGGATTGGTTTTCCCAAGTTCCTCGAGAATCTCATTAATCCCCTTGGTGCTGGGATAAGGCACGCGGGCCATGAACTTGACGGCATAAGCGTTGTAGGATTCCTCTAACGCGTCTGCATCCGTGGTTTTCATAAGCTTGGCAATGGAGCGGAGGCTCGCCTCTTTCTGGGTCTTATAAAAATGGATGCCCTCAACGAAGGCTCTGACCACACGACGGACCAGCTCTTCCTTTTTGTCGATGATGGAACGAGAGGTGACCAGAGAGGTCCCTAAATAATCCAGGCCGAGGTCTGCGAGGGAAATTAACTCATTGAAACCTGCCTTCCTCGCCCTAGCCGTCAACGGAGGTTGAAGCAAAGTGGCGTCGATCCTGCCTGTTTGCAGGGCGAGCAAGCGGTCGGGCGGTCCTCCGATGGAGAGGAAGGATACCTCCTTATCCGGCTCAAGGGCCCACCGCCTCACGGCCACTCTCGCGCCGTAGTCGTCTGAAGAGCCGGCCCGGCTCACGCCGATTTTTTTGCCCTTGAGGTCTGCCGGCCTCTTGATGCCCGGCTGCGAAAAGATCGAGTGCTCCATGGTGTTGATGAAGCTCATGAGGATCGCCGTGTCGGCGCCTGCCAGGTTAGCAGTGATCGAGGCAGGGCCGGCAAAGACGACAAGCTCGACACTCCCGGCTAGAAGCGCGGCGATATTCGGGGGCGCGCCGTTGATATAGATGATCTGAGGATCTAGCTGGTGCTTGCGGAAGATACCGGCATCCCGAGCGACAAAAAGGATCGCCTGCGAGCCGGTCAGAGCGCTGTGGCTCATATTGAACTTTTCTTGTGCCCCTCCCAAGCTGGACATTCCTAACAGGATCACGAAAACGAAAAACAAAAGGGACCAAAAAAGTCGCGCCATAGAGCACCTCCTCTCGCGGGTTCTACTCCACGATCTTGGGACTCTCCTCGTCTAGAAAGCGGTGGCCACAGTAGGGACAGAGAAGCTTGATTCCCTTGTGCCTCAGCTCTTCTAAATGACAATAAAACTCGCCCTTGCATTGCGGACAGGTGGCCCAAAAAATTCGCGCCATCGCTTCCTCCTTCACAGCTTCGGGAGACGGGCCTGAAGATCAGCGGGAATAAAATCTTCCAGTTTGACGCGCCCCAGCGCTTCTTTAGGAACTTGCACGCGAGCGGAGTAAGGACGCTGCACTGGGCGCGTGGCATCAATCATCATCTTGGCGGTCATGATGTCGTCGGTCTGAGACGGATCCAGCGTGTTGCCCTTGGCATTCTTAATAATGTCCACGTCCTGGTCCGCCTGCACCCTTGTCGCCACGGCCCACATGACCTCCTGCTCGTTATAGGCGTCGATATCCGCATCCACCACGACGACATGCTTGACAAAGTCACAGCCGGCCAGAGCCGCCAGCGCCGCCTGCTTGGTCTCTCCATCGATTTTTTTATCGATAGAGATATAGCAGTGAAAACGGCAGCAACCGGAGACGGGAAAATGGACTGCCTTCACGGTGGGGACGATGCCTCGAATAAGGTTAAAGAGACTCCCCTCTTTCGGAATTCCACCCAAGACCCAGTTGTCCCGATGGCCCACAAAAATGTGTTGAAAGACCGCATCGCGCCTGTGAGTGATTGCGGTCACCTCAATCACGGGGCGGAGCCTCTGGGGTCCGTAGTAGCCGGTAAACTCGCCGAAGGGCGCTTCAACTTCTTTGAGGTTAGGGACCACGTGCCCCTCGATGACGATTTCGGCATCTGCCGGGACGAGAAACTCCTCGCCCCAGGTCTCCGAAGGCGTAAGTCGAAGGGCCTCTGCCATAATGGCGCCGATCCGCGCATAGTCATCCACGCCAAAGGGAGAAACATTTAAAGCTCCCAGATAAAAGGCTGGATGATGGCTGACCACGATGGCGACCGGCGTAGGCCGTTTCTTTTCCTCATTCTTTCGGTGTATCTGCCAGTTGTGCCTGGGAGACATATGGATGCCCAGCCGCCTTGGTCCCTTCACCATGTTGCGAAGGAAAGCGACGTTGTAGAAGCCTTCGTCCGGGTCCTTCATCACCGGGGTCATGTCGATGTAAGGCGCAGGGTCCATCGCGTGATGTCGCACGATCGGAAACTCATAGAGGTCCACGTCTTCACCCCGTTTTACGACTTCCTTGACCGGCGCCTCACGAGCGGACACCTTGACCGGTGGGATCAGTCGCTCCTCGCGCCTGGCATACTCGAGGCTCAACGGGAGCGCCGCATCTTCGGGGCTGAGATCCAACGCCAGGGCGCAGCGCCCGCGCGTCGCGAACAGATTGCTCAACAACGGGAAGGAGGAAGGCTTGCCGTGGAGATTCAACGCCTGTTTGAAAAGAAGCGCCGGGTAACGCTGCCGGTCTTCGAGGTGCTGCAACAAAGCGGTGACTTCGAAATGGGCTGGGTCGATCGGATGATCGATGCGCAGGAGGTCGTCCGGCAACCGATCTTCCAAATGAGAAAGGAAGTCCTTAAGCCTTTTAGCCATAGTGTCTCCTATCCTCCGGCGCGCAGCCTCTTGCCCGATTCGACCGAGGGGCCGTTCTTGAGCTTCTCCGAAATCTCTCTCGCGGCCGTTTTCAGCAGGGAGATGAATCGCGGGAGTTTTTTCCGCGGGGGACGAAACCGGACCCCGGTAATTGCAATGGAGCCGACCGCCACGTTTTCCGTGTCGAGAATAGGCGCGGCCAAACCCCAGGCCCCCTGGTGACGCTCCTCCTGCGTGAAGTCATACCCGCGGCTTCGAATCAGCGTGAGAGCCTTTTCGAGCTTCGCCTTGTCGACGATCGTCGAGGCGCAGAGGCGCTTGAGCCTCACGGTTTGGAAATAGGCCCGGCGCTCTTCCTCTTCCATAAAAGCGAGGATCACTTTCGCGGAGGCCCCGGCGTAAAGCGGGAAGTGCCTCCCGATCGGGGCGGTGAAGCGGATGCTCTCGGGACTTTCGACGCACGCTGCGTACCTCGCCTCCCAGCCGCTCCGGATGCCTAAAAAACTCGTCTCGCCGGTTTCTTTGGTAAGCCGCTCCAGAGCCGGGCCAGCAAGCTGGGTAAGGTCCACTCCGCCCGAGCGGCCAAGCTGACAGAGGACGCTACCCAGGGTGTATTTTTTGCTTGCCGGAACATAGGAGAGAATCCCCCGGGTGCGCAACACCCGCGTGAAGCGATAGACGCTGCTCGCCGGCCAGCCCAGGATCTTCGCCAATTCCTCCACCGCCAGCTCGCGCTGAGCTTGGAAAGCCGACAGGAGATCAATGGCGCGGTGGAGGGATTTCATCGTTATCACATCGTGATAAATATATTATCACCATAAAACCAAACGAAATTCCGTGTCAAGGGAAAAATGAATAGTTCCTGTACGCCGATCATTGACACGGCTGCCGCGGTTGCTTAAGCTCAACCCGAATTTGGACCCTATTTCTGATCGAGGAGGAAGGAGAAAGCGATGAAAAATGCTCGGCGCTTGTTGAAATTGGGCAGCGTCGCCGTTTTGGCCGTAGCGCTGCAGAGCTGCGTAGTCCCAGTGGAGTCAGACCCTAGATATGGCGAACGCCGCGACGATCGCTTTGTGTTTTGCGGCGGCGAGCATCGCCTGAGAGTCGTCGATTTAGACATATCGCCCGATCCGATCGGGGATGGCCAGCCGATCCGCGCGTTGCGAGTCAGAGTCCGCGTGGATGGCTCCGGGGAATGCCAGACCACCTTTCAAGTTCGCGAGCGCGACGGAGATCTGGTCGGGCGGGAGCGGGTTTTTCGTTTGAGGCCGGGAGTCAATGAGGTTACGTTCGAGCCGATCGAGCGGTACCGCTTCAGCCGCAACGAGCACTGCTTCGACGTGATAGCGAATATCGCCGGCACCGCGCGGCGCATCGACGCCGAGCACACTTTCTGCGCGCGGCAATTGCCCGGCCGCCGTTGGAGTCTCCGCTAAAACGAGCACGAGTCACCATTCGACGATCTCATGGCCCTGAGCAACGTCGAAGGGCGAACACGATCACGTTTCTTTAGCCTTCGCCCCGGTCGTTGATCTGCTCGACGGGGCGGAGGCGAATGTCGATCAAAGCCAGTTGCCCGGCGGCGACCGCTCTGAGGCCGCGCTCAACGGCTTTCCTAACTTCACCCGGTTCTTCAACTTTTTCGCCGTAGCCGTCGAATGCCTTCGCGATGGTCGCGTAATCCGGGCACGGCGCGATGTGAAGACCGGAAAAATTCTTGGTCTTTACCGCCCAGCCCTTCGGATAATATTTCGGAATACCTGATTTTTGGGATAGATAGCCCTGGTTGTTGAACATCACGATGAGGATGGGTAGCCCGTGCTCCTGCGCGGCGCCGAGGGCCGCAGGCGCCGGGTCGTAGTTGAACGAGCCGTCTCCGATCAAGCAGACCACCGGCCGTTTGGGATTGGCCGCTTTTACGCCGAGCGCCGTAGAGAGTCCCGTGCCCAAACCGCCGATGCAGCCGGCGAAGAAAGAACCCGGTTTCAGCGAATCGAAATAGCGATGAACAGCGAGACGATGCGTGATCGTCTCCTCCACGATAATCGCGTCGGCCGGCGCCGCCTGGCTGACTTCATGCGCGACCCAGCGCGTGTCCATCGGTTTCGTGCTCGCCAGCGCCAAAGCTTCTTCGCGCCATTTGTGCCGGCGCGCTTCGTTGCGGCTTTTCCACGCCTCCGCTCGGCGCGCGCGCTCGCTCTCCCCTTTCGATACCCGTTTTTTTAAAATGCCGAGCAATTCTTCCAGAGAGCTTTCGATTTCGCCCGTCAAACAAAGATCGGCCTGGTATCCCCAATACGGCAGCTCTATGCGCAAAGGATTTTCGTCGAGCACCGCGACCTTCGCATTGGCAAGCGCCGGCCTCTTCGATGCGGGATGCCACGGAGCGATCACGGCCAGCAACAACAGCATGTCGGCGTCTTTCAGGTATTCCGCGGGCTCGTAGCCGGCGTGCAATGCATGCTTGCGCGGGAAATTCACGCAGCCGGTGCTGCGCGTCTCGACGACTCCGGCGCCGAGCAGCTCGGCGATCTCCACGAGGCACTCGACTGATTTCAGCGTGCGGCCGGCGTCTTCGGCAACGATGACCGGATTTTTTGCGGCGGCGAGCATGTCGGCCAGCTCCGCCAGACCTTTCAAGTCCGCCGTCGGCCCTGGAGCGGAACCCTTCTCCGATGGAACGTCGTGCGTCATTTCGTCGAACAGATATTCCATCGGTAACGAAACGAACACGGGGCCTCTGGGGGCCGCCATCGCAAGACGGCAAGCGCGTTGAATCGTCGAGGGTAAAATCGACTTGGTGTTGACGCCGAAGCTCCACTTGACGCAGCGATCCACCAGGCGCGCGGGCCCGCCCATGTCGGCGAGATGGGAGAGCCACTGACCGCCGACGTCCGGCCCGGCGTCTTCGCCGAAGCCGATCGATTCGCCGGTGAAGACGACCATCGGAACCTGCTCGTGGAGCGCGCCGCGCATCGCCATGGTCGCGTGCAACGCGCCCACGGTCGTATGGATCATGACTGCCGGCAGCTTGCCGGTGGATTTGGCGTAGCCGCTCGCCATGCCGACGGCGACTTCCTCGTGGCGCGTGCTCATGTAGAGCGGAATCTGTTCCCGCGCCGGCTCGGCAAGCGCCTCCCACACCGGCGACCATTCCGACCCCGGCGAGGCGAAGATGCGCTCGACTCCCATCGCTCCGAGAACGCGAAGGAGCGTCTGCGCTCCGGTCAAACCTTTGGTCTCGATCATTCTTGTTTCCTTCCTACGACAATTTGTAAAACCGCCGCGCGTTGTGCGCGAGAATATTTTTCTTCGCTTCGAGCGGCAGGTCTTCGCGCGCCCAGACGATCGAGGCCGACTCCGGCCAGCTCATGTCCCAGTGCGGATAGTCCGAAGCGTACATGAGCGTTTCCGATCCGATCTCCTTGACGACGAATCCCATCATCTTTTCTTCCGGCTCGCAACCATAGTAGATTTGCCCGCCCGTGAGATACTCGCTGGGCTTTTTCTTGCAGAGGGGCGCTTCGACCTTGCCGCGTTTTTCCCACTCTTCATCCATGCGCTCGGCCCAGTAAGGAATCCAGCCGCAGCCGATCTCGAGATAGCCGATGCGCAGCTTGGGAAACAGTTCCGGGATGCCGCCGAAAATCATCGCCGTCAATTGGCGCAGCACCGGAAACGGATGGCCGGTCGTGTGGATGCTGATGAACTGCTCGAAAATCTCGCTGCCGGCCTCGTCGCCGCCGAAGGCGTGGATCGCGATCGGCGTGTCGAGACGCTCCGCCTCTCGATACAGCGGATAGAATTCCGCGCTGCCGAGATTTTTACTGTGCGCCTGCGCCGCCAGCATCCCGCCGACCAGACCCAACTTCGTGACGGCGCGATTCAGTTCGCCGGCCGCTTCCTCGGGGCTATTGACCGGAAGATTGGCCACCGCTTTCAGCCGCGGAGACCCTTTGCAAGAATCCGAGATAAAATCGTCGTACGCACGGCAGAGCGCCACGCCGAATTCTTTTTCCTTGATCCGGCCGATGCCGAGACCGCTGGTCGGATAGAGCACGGCCGTGTCGATCTCTTGCAGGTCCATCGCCGCGAGCCGCTCTTCGAGTTTGACGCCCGCGTGCCCCAACGTCCCGCCGAGATTCCGGTCGTACGTTTCGCGCGGCAGAAAGGGCCCCTTCCGATTGCGAAAAGGCGCCGGTAGAAACGGCTTGAGAAATTCGTCGAAGTCGCGCGCGTGGCCGTCGGAGTCGATAACTTTCACGCTGTCTCGAAGCGATGCCATGGGGCCTCCCGTCATTTCTTCCAGATCTGCTCGAAGAAGCCGCTCTTCTCCATCTCGTCGAGATAGCGGGTATCGATAAGCTCCGGCGCCTTGACCTTCTTCGCCCGTGGATCCGTCTGCGCCACGTCTTCGATCATCGCCTGGACCGCCTCCGTTTTGATCGCGAGCCTCGGCTCCAGCGCTTTGATCTCGGCGTTGTAGGCCGCGTCGAGAATCTTTCTGTCGGTCACGCGCAATTTTTTTCCCAGAATCTTATAAACAAACTCGCGATCCGTATGGATGATCTTCGCCGCCTCCGCCATCGCGCGGGCGAACTCACGGATCGCCTGCGGGCGCTTGTCCATCAGCGAGCGCTTGGCGACGAAGATGGTCGCCGCGTACGGAATCCTCAAGTCCGGGCCATAGACGACATAGTGATATCCTCCTTGGCCGAGCGCCATTGCATCGCTCGGCGGCGTCAAGGTCGCCGCGTCGATATTGCCGCTGATGAGCGCCGCCAGGGCTTCGGGATCGCCGCCGGTCTGAATGAAAGTAAAATCGCGCCCCGGCTCTAACCCGTGCCGGCGCGCGACTTGAACCGTGAAGTAGTGCGTGTTGCCGCCGATCCGGCTGACACCGATCTTTTTTCCCTTGAGATCCTCCGGCCGCTTGATCGCCGGCCCGGCGACGATGCTCTGTGTCATGACGTTCTTGACGCCGGCGATGAACGCCAGGTCCGTATTGCCCTGCACGAACGCGCGGACGATTCCCACTCCGCCGGTGAGAATGACCTCGACGTCGCCGCCGATGATCGCCGCGGTCGCCATCGGCGAGGAAGAAATGTAAACGAGCTGAAAGTCGAGATTATTTTTCTGGAACAGGCCGGCCTCCTGTGCGATCCAGGGCAGGGATTGCGCCATGACTTGAGCGGAATAAAGTCCGACCAGCTTATCCGCGGCGCCGGCGGGAGCCGTCACGGTCGGCGTAAGTGCTGCCAGCACGATCAGGCCGACGAGAAACTTACGGAAGTTATTTTGCATAGCCGTTCCCTCCTAAAACCCGTCGCACGGCCCCCGCGGGCAATAAATTTCCAGATCGCAATCTAGGAAGACCAATGCAACTTTTAGCGCGTTTGCCGTCGGCTGTCCAGACGCGTTCTTAAGGATGGACGCTCTGGAGAAACCACTCCGTGGGAATCTCCCGTCCGATGCCCTTCGCGCGCGCCTGCTGGTAGGCGCCGGCGCCGAGGGCGGCGAATTGCAGGCCCATGCCGATATTGTTGATGAAGCAGGTGATCTCATCCGGCGATTCGCGGCCGGGGACCTTTCCGGCGATGAGGTCCTTCATCTCCGGCGCC
>JBGQBP010000023.1:0-22999 GCA_041494945.1 Binatia bacterium
CGCGATGGGTGGATTTGGAAGCGGCAAGCCGCCGAAAGTAGACCGCAGGATAGTGGTCGGGCTTGCCAGGCGACATCCCGAATATACCAACGTGGAGATCGGCAGGCTGGCGGGAGGAATCAGCAGGGAACGGGTGCGGCAGATTTTTGCGGAGGAGGGGTTCTCCAGGGAATATTTAGCAAAATGTTTTTTCTGTGGGACTGCCATAGCCCGCGACGCCGTAAGGCCCGCCGACGTGAAAGCCCTGCGCGCTGGCCGCACGACAAAAAAGAGAGTGCGGCAATGCGCGGCCTGCGCCTCGAAAAGAAAACTAGAAAGAAAAAGCGACCCTCCGCCTACCCTGGTCTGCGACCAGTGCGGGCAAACTTTCACCAAACCGGCGGCTGATTTGCACGCGGGCAAACTTCGAGGATCTTTTCACGACTGGTGTTCCCAAACGTGCCGCGCCAGGTGGTTCGAAGCTCTACGGAAGAAATCCGGCTTACCCTTGGCCAAACCGCGGTAGCGTGTAGGGGCGTGATTCAACACGCCCTTATTGATCGTTACACGGCCAAAACGTCGCCGCATTGCCGGCAGGTGCGTATTTGAATGTCGGTCCGGATCTTGTCGGTGGCTGTTTTCACTGCGGCGGTCGGATCGTCGAAGCGGACCGTAGTTTCGTAGAGCTTGCTGCCGCACTGCTCACAAAACCAGACGAAAAGATCCACTTCTTCCGGCCGCCGCTTTCTCTCCACGACAAAAGTCCACGATCCCTCTCCCCGTCGCGGCGAATGGGGAACGTTTGCGGGCATGAGAAAAAGCTCTCCCGCTTTCAGCACGGCGATCTCGTGCTTTTTATCCGGCGCGAGGTAGTGCAGGTTCAGGTCGCCTTCGAGCTGATAAAATATCTCGTCGCCCGGGTCGATGTGAAAATCCTTCCGGCTGTTCGGCCCGCGCGTGACGAAGGCGATGAAATCCGAATCTTGCCAGATGATCCTCCGCTGTCCCCAGTTCCCTCGATTCTCCTCGATCCACTGCCTCAAATTGAAATTCTTCAAGTGGGGGAACATCGCATCCTCCTTCAGTGATCGTCCGAAAGGCTCGTCCTCGGCGAGCGAGTCTTCAATCCGCGCTCAACTCGACTCAGGGATGTAAGAAGTATAAGCGCTCTCAAACAACCGAATCAACCGCTATCGGGGTGGACTTGGAAGTGTGAAAGTTGTATGTGAGGCGAAGAGAACCGGCCTTCATCTAATGATCACGGGAGGGTGACCACGATGCTGAGCGAGAATCATGCGCAAGAGAAAATTTTCTGGCCCGACGGTTGCCGCATGACGGTGGCATTGACGTTCGACTTCCAAGGCGGCGAGGACGTAAGGCCGCTGCCGAACGGTAAGATCAACCATGAAGAATACACGCAGGCGGAGTACGGACCCAAGACCGGAATCTGGCGGATTCTCAGAATCCTGGATGAAATAAAAGTGAAAGCGACTTTTATGACCTGCGGTGGGATTGCAGAGCGCTACCCTGAGGCGACCAAGGCGATCGTCCAACACGGCCATGAAGTCGCGGGCCACGGCTATCATCACGAGGTCGCCCGCGACTTATCTCGGGACGAAGAGAAAGATGTGATCCGCCGCGCTACAGAGATGATCCGGAGCGTGACCGGCAAATGTCCGCAAGGATGGCGCTCGTGCACGCAGAGTCAAAACAGCCTGGAGCTGCTTATGGAGCAGGGCTATTTCTGGAACAGCAACTCCTTCTCCTATGATCTTCCTTTTATCTGGAGCAATGGCGAGAAGGAGTTGGTCGAGCTGCCGCGCCAGCCCTTCGGCGACGGCAGAACGTACGGCCACAGAGATTCGGGAAACCCGCATGACACGCTCGTCGTCTGGAAGTCCTTCTTCGACGATCTCTATGATGAATCGAAGACTGCGCCTACGTTCTGCACGTTCCAGTTCCATCCGTATATATCCAGCCGGCCCGGCAGGGCAGGGGCCTTGAAGGAGGTCATCCGCTACATGAAGCAGCGTGAAGGCGTCTGGTTTGCGACCGGCAGCGAGGTGGCGGAGTGGTGGCTCAAGCAAGGATTTTCCGCCGCGGCCGAGCCCAAGGGCCGCGCCACCGCCGGCTCTTAGAAAGCAGGGAGTTGACAAATGGCGCGTCCGGAAAAAAAGATCAGCCCGCTGGAGAGGGGAGTGGCGTATCGCGGCCTGCGGGATTGGCTCGCGCAGGTCGAGCGCATGGGCGAGCTGCTCAAGGTCAACGGGGCTCACTGGGACAGAGAGATGGGCTCGATGACGCAGCTCCTCACGCAGGGGAGCAAAGGAAAGGCGCCGGCGATTCTCTTCGATGAAGTCCCCGGTTATCCGAAAGGCTTTCGCACCCTTTACGGCCAGTTCTCCTCGATCCAAAGAGTCGCGCTGACGCTCGGCTTGCCGCTCGAATACGAGCGCAAGGCGGACATCGTCAAGGCCTACCACGAGCGCATGCAAAGCATGAATTTCATCAAGCCGAAAATCGTCAAGAGCGGGCCGATTTTCGATCACGTTCTCGAAGGCGACCAGGTGGACGTGCTTAAATTCCCGGTTCCCGTGCACCACGAGCGCGACACCGCGCGCTATATCGGCACGGCGGATCTCGTCATCACCAAAGATCCAGACACCGACTGGTACAATCTCGGCGCGTACCGCTGCCAGGTTTACGACGGGAAGACGATCGGCTGCCAGATCACCGAAGGGAAGCATGGCAGAATCCACCGCGACAAATATTTCGAGCGCGGCCAGAGCATGAAGGTCGCCGTCGTGTGCGGGCAGGACCCGCTCCTTTATATGCTGTCGGCGAGCCCGCTGCCGCGCGGCGTCTCCGAATACGATTTCGCCGGCGGTCTTAGAGGCGAGCCGGTCGAAGTCGTCCAAGGTCCGTACACCGGATTTCCCATACCGGCGGACGCGGAGATCGTCATCGAGGGCGACGCGGTGCCCGGCAACGTCAAGCCGGAAGGGCCGTTCGGCGAATGGATGGGTTATTACTCCGACGACGTCGTGCCGCGTCCTTACATCGACGTAAAAAAAATTCTCTACCGCGACGATCCGATTCTCACCTGCGCGCCGCAGCACAAGCCGGTGGACGAGACCGGTTTGCTCAAAGGCATCGCGGGGGCGGCGGAGATCTGGCACGCGCTCGAAGCCTGCGGCCTGCCGGAAATCCTCGGCGTGTGGAACCATGAGGGCGGGCCGGCGACGCGCTTCACGGCGATCCAGATCCGCCAGCGCTATCCGGGCCACGCGCGCAACGTGCTCCACGTCGCGTCTTCCTGCGCCGCGGGGGCGTACAACGGCAAGTGGACCGTCGTCGTCGACGAGGACATCGACTGCTCCGATCTCGATCAGGTGCTGTGGGCGATGTGCACGCGCTTCGACCCGATGACCGACATCGATACGATTCAGAAAGCCTGGTCGTCCGGACGCGACCCGATGTTTCTGCCGGGAAACTTCAACAACCGCATCCTCATCGACGCCTGCATCCCGTACGACCGAAAGCTCAAAGGCAAGTTCCCGACGGTCGTCGATGTGAGTCCGGAGCTGCGCGCAAAGCTCAAGGCGAAGTTCGCGAAAATTCTTCAATCGGTTTAATGGAAAGAAGAAGAATGCTGAAAGACGATCGCTTCCAAGGGCTGTTCATACCGCACGTGACGCCGTTCACTCCATCGGGAGAATTGGATCTCAAGAGCCTCGAACGGTTGGCGCGCCATTTAATCGCCTGTAAAGGAGTCGCAGGCCTTGTCTCGTGCGCCAGAATCGGCGAGGGGCCGGTGTTGCGGCTGGAAGAAAAGCGCGAAGTTTATAAAATCGCCGGCGACATCGCGCGAGCGGCTGATAAGATTCACATCGCGGCCGTTACGCCTCAGTCTACCGCCGAGGCGATCGCGGTCATGCGAGAGCTGGAAGGGCTTCCGGTAGACGCGGCGATGATATTTCCTCCGCTGCTCTTCGCCTGGGGGAAAGTCGGCGGAGAACTGAAATGCCGTTTCTTCGAGGAAGTCGCCGCCGCCTCAAATCTTCCGATAGTTCTGTTCCAAGTCCCGGTGGCCAGCTATGCGTACGATCCGGAGACCGTCTGTCGAATCGGACGTTTGGAAAAGGTCGTCGCCTACAAAGAGGCTTCGTTCAACATCAATCTTTTTAGCGAGACCATGAGGCAGCTCGAGGCCGAGCGGAGCGAGATGGCGGTGCTCACAGGCAACGACCGCTTTGTGGCCGAGAGCTACATGCTCGGGGCGCGCGGGGCGCTGATCGGAGTTGCGAATCTGGCGACGGCGAAATGGGGAGCGATCGATCGCGCCGGCCGGGCAGAGGATTACCGCGAAGCGATGAGGATCCAAAGGGAACTCGGTGAGCTCAAGGAGCTCGTATTCTCCGAGCCGATCGTCGAGGCTGTCGCTCGGATCAAAATCATCCTGAGGCACGAAGGGCTGATTGCAAGCGCGGCGATCCGGCGGCCCCAGCTCGGCGTCACGGAAGAGGAAGAGAAGCGGTTGGTCGCGAGCTATGGCAGGATGCTTGAGAAGGTGTCCGCTCCCGAGCGCGGAGACCACGGCAGAAGCGCTTTATGAAACGTCTCTACGGCGTCTCGGATTTCATCGCGGATATGCAGCGCGTGACCGGAGCGGAGAGCGCGCCTGAAGCGATCATGGAGCCCTGCAAGCCCTTGCTGCGAAAGTTGCTCGAAAATCCCGATTGTATCCCCGCCGAATTCAAGAAACGCGGCGCGAAGGCTCAGGGGCGCTACATGATTCACCGAGAGCAAAAATTCAACGTCAATATCGTGGTTTGGGGGCCGGGAGACGGGCTCGGTCCGCACAATCATGACACCTGGGGGCTGATAGGGGTTCTGGAAAACGAGCTTCAAGAGAAACGCTTCCGCCGTCTCGATGACCGCGCCGGCGTGACCACGGCTCGCCTGGAACTCACCAGCACTCTGCGCAACCGGGTCGGCGACATTTCTTGCTTGCTGCCGCCCGACGACATCCACGCGATCCTGAACACCACGGACCGCAACACCGTGGACATCCATGTTTACGGCAAAGATCTCACTGGGCTCAAGCGACTCAAGTTCGACCTGGACAAAGGGACGATTACGACCTTCGCCAGCCCCAAGTACGATAACTGCTGAGGCCGGCTGCCGCGCGGCTTGAACACCCAAAGGTCTTTGCCGGCTCGCGCCCGACCCTCTCTCACTTTTTCTCTGTCCTTCGCGCCAGCTCGATCTCCCAATCCAGATATCGCTGCATCGCGCGCTTATCGCCGCCGATCGAGGCGGATAGAACAACGTCGTTCGGCTCGATCGGCGGCTTCGTGAGTCCCGTCTCTATCGGTCGCCCGTGCTCGATCCACTTTTGCGTCCCGCCTTCAAGGACGCTGACATCGCTGTAGCCCATCTCCACGAGCGCGGCTCCCGCAAGAGCGGATTGACGTCCATCAGGACAGGTCACGAGGATGAGTTGCCGGCGATCGGGGTAGAGACCGGGAATGCGCTCTTCAATCCAGTCCCTGGACAGCCAGACGGCTCCGGGGAGATGCCCGTCAGCGTATTGCCTGCTCAAGCCGACGTCTACGATAAGGATATCCGGTTTGTCGGTCACGAGCGACTCTGCATGACTTGAGCCTACGCAGCGGACCGAAGAGCGGGCGCGTTCAAGTCCAATGATACTTTCTTGAACATCGCCGATCTCAAGCTTTCGAGCGTGTTTCACCCATGCGTCGATGCCGCCGCGAAGCACAAAAACATTTTTAAACCCCATCTTGCGATACCAGTATGCAGCCATCGTCGCCCTCGCCGCGCGGTCGCACGAGAAGACGATCGTGGCGGTTCGGACGGCGACGTAGTCGTCCGCGCGTTGCACGGCTTGGCCTCCCGGAACCGAAATGAAGCCTGGAATGTGTCCGCAAAGATATTCTTCGAAAGAGCGGACGTCCATGGCATAAAGTGTTTTCCTCTCCCGCCGGCTCAGCAAATCTCCCATATCCAAAACCGACATGAACGGGATTTGTTCCTCTTCTGCAACCTGCGAGGCCAGCTTCTCAGCAACGGAAACGCTTTGTTCCGACGGCTGCACAAGATTTCGCTTCGGTTCTCGTTCTAAATCGAATCCCGCCAGAAGCCAGCCCATGATTCCGTTTCTGAGGGCGAAGACGTTCGTGAGGCCGAGCCGCCGCAAAGACTGCGCGCCGATAATGCTACGGGTGCGCCCGGCGCAGTTGATGACGACCGGGATGTTCGCCTTGTTTTTAAGTTCTTCCGCCCAGAGGATCAGATCGCCGCCCGGGACATTGAGTCCGCCGGGAATGCAGAAGCGGGCGTATTCTTCCGGCGCGCGCGCATCGAAAATAAGAAAAGGTTCGCCGTGGTCAATGCGGCTTTGAAGATCCGCGGGCTCAATCTCCGGGACGTCGAACTCGATGTGGACCCGCTCGCCGAACTCTTTGCTCGGGACGTTGACGCCGGTCTTCGTGGCATACCCGGCTTTCGACCAGCCGGTGAACCCGCCTTCCAAGATTTCGACTTTGCGGTAACCGCCGGTTTCCAAAGTCGCGGCGGTCAGGAGTTCGCGCTTGCCGCCATCGCCGACAAGGATTATCGGGGTATCCCGTACCGGAATCAGATACCTTATCCGAAACTCGATATCGCGCCGCGGCAATAACGTGGCCCCTGGAATGTGGCCCAGGTTGTATTCGCCCGGCTCGCGAATATCGAGGAGCGCATATTCTTGTTCCTTATCCAGAATCCGCCGGAGAGTGTCGCGGGAAATACTCTGCATGGTATGGCGCCCAGTCAAAAACAGTTCGGTGTTGAATATAGAATGTTTCGGCCGGATTGGAAACCGACCTTGGACTTTGTCCTCGGTTGGCGTAATATCCAAGTCAATAATCGGTCCAGCAGGAGGAACCATGTCTTATACTAGCTGGCGCGGAACCATCGGTATCATCAAGCCAACGCATCGGCCGGGATCGCTGGAGGAGTTCATTCGGATCCTGCCGGAAGGCATCGGCGTGATTCCTTTATTCGTGGGTTTCCAGCGCGGCAACGAAGAGGAATTTCGCGAGGCGCTCGGGGTTTATGAAGAGCGCGTACGCGAGCTGGCCGGCTACAAAGTCGATCTCATCCATCCCGAGGGCGCGCCGCCTTTCATGGTCCACGGCTACAAAGGAGAAGCGGAGATCGTCAAAGGCTGGGAGAAGAAGTACGGCGTGCCGATCGTGACCGCCAGTCAGACCCAAGTCAACGCCCTGCGGGCGCTGGAGATCAACCGATTCGTCGGCGTGACCTATTTCACCGGAAAGATGAACGACACGTTCTCCGCTTACTTCAAAGAAGCCGGTTTCGAAGTCATGGCGATGGAAGGAATTCCCGTCGCTTTCGAAGACGTCGGCCGGCTCTCCTCACAGGAAGTTTACGCGCACACGAAAAAAGCCTTCTTGAAACATCCCGGCGCCGAAGCGATTTACATGCTCGGCTCCGGCTGGCGCACGCTGGATATCATCCATCTCTTGGAAGAAGATCTTCAGGTCCCCGTGGTCCATCCCGTTCCCGCGCGAGTGTGGGCCGTGGAGAAGATGCTGCATGTCAGGCAGCCCGTCCAAGGTTACGGCCGGTTGCTTGAAGAGATGCCGTAATCCCGCCGTCTCTTCTCCGTGACTTTCCAATAATACAGTTCCTGCCCAAGTCCGCAGATTAAAATCTGCGGCTTCGTGCGAAATTTTATCTATACGATTTCCGAATGTCTCATATAAAAATTTTATGTTGACATAAGAAATAACTCTTTGATACGGTGCCTACGAAATTGTGAAGCCATAGCTCTAGCGGAGGGCGCCATGAGTAAATACCGGGGAATCGTTTATGCCTCTTTGATATTTTTTCTGGCGGCGGGCAATTCCATTCTTCTTCTGGGTTATCCCTTTGCCGCGGACCACAACGACCCTAACGCGGTCAATTCCATTTTTTCCGACATCGACGTGAGCGCGGCCGACCTCTACGACCTGTTCGGATGGCCGAGCGACGATACGAGCGGCGGAGAGAAGGTGGTCCTCGCCCTGACCTTCGCTTCGGTTCCGAAGGCCGGCGTCTTCGACACCGATATGCTCTACAGGATCAAGATCTACGCGAACGAGAGAGCCGTCCCGCCGCTGAAAGACGACCACAGCCTGGAGTCGCTGCTTAAATATTTCGACGCGGTCAAAGACAAGTACCTGCACCTAAAGGCCGCCGAAGTCCGGGTCAAAGTCGGCCAGGACGACCGGGCGAAAGTCGATTTTATCGACTTCCCGGGCGGCAGTTTTTCTCAAACCATCGATACCAACAAAGCGGTCACGGTCCAATCCGCCGACGGCGCTACGATCAAAGTTTTCGTCGGCGGCCGCGACGACGCATTTTTTAACGATTTGCCGGGATTTTTCCGCTCGATCAATTACGCGCCGCAGTTCTACCACGTCCCGCACACGATGACCGATGTGCGGGAGCTGCCGATTCCCAAGACGCTCATCGAGCTGGAGGGCAACAAGCTTTTCAATTTCGATCCGCAAAACCCGCAGCACGGCCAGGGAGTCAAGTTGGATCTCCCGCAGGGCCCTCTGACCTGGAGCGGCAAGGGCTATCTCAAAGACCGCAACGGCAACTACCGCTTCGTCTACAGCGGCAAAGACGCGCAGGCGGGGAAGAACGTCAATGCGATCATCCTCGAGATCCCGCTCGGCTTCATCACCCGCTCGCCGAAGACCGACAGGATCGTCAATGCCTGGGGCGAAAGCTGGGTTTTAAAGGCCTCGCACAAAGTCGCGACGATCCCCGACGACCGCAGGCCGTTGATGGAGCGCATCTCCGGTTCGCTGAAGGGGCTGTTCTCCTCTCAGACCGGCGTAGAAGCGGAGCTAGCGGGATACAAGCTCGTGGATACCGACGGTCAGGCATTCGCGGACGCGGCCTTGAACGAGCGCGAGGACGAGCGGCAGATCGGCGGCAATAACTTCTGGCTCGCGCCTCACTTCGTTACGCGTCTCGCTCATCTCGGCTGGGGTTTTGGGCCTTCGATTACCGCATTGGGGCTGCGCACTTCTTTCGATCACGACAATTCACCCATCTCGGTCCACCGGACCTACGACTCCCCGATCCTGGCGTTTCCGCGCGCCAAAAAGGTTATTTTCCAGGAGCTGAACATGCCCGACAACAAGTGGAACAAGAAGGGCCTGAACATCCCGCTCCGGCGGTCTTTCGAGATCTTCGTTCCCAACGTCAATTACATCGACATGGACACGACCGGCACGTGGCCCTACGGAAGGCGCCCGGAGGATCAGGTCGCGACGCGTTTCCTCTCGCTGTTCCTCGACATGGAAGCCGAGATCAACGGGAAGAAATACAACATCGACATGCTGGGCGATCAGTCGCTCTGGAACCACGTGGCGATCGAGCCGAAGACACCGCCGAATCCGCTGAAGAACGACAAGGAATTTCTCAAACAATTTCCTTATCTCGCCGAACCTTGGTGAAGGCATCGGGCCGCATCCGCGCGTACCGGAGGTCGCCATGCGATTTCTAAAACCGACATTGATCGCGGTCACTGTGATCGGTCTTTCGTTTCCCCTGGTCAGCATGATCGATCGCAAGTCTGGATCGCCGACGGCTTACGAAACCGAGCTGTCGCGGATACAAAAAGACATCTCCGATCTCAAAGACGGCGCATTGTCCGCGCCGCTCGATGTCGCGAAAGCGACGCGTTTTGCCTATCGCGTTTATCAACGGGCGATTCTCTCCGGCAACCCGGCTGATTTACAGGCGGCGGAAAGCGCGATCGATCGCGCGATCGGCGAAATCGGGCCGCTCGCGGATCTTTACCTGCTCAAGGCCAATCTCGATTTTCGTTTGCACCGGCTGGAAAAAGCCGATCGCGATATCAATGCGCTTTCGCGCTTCGCCGGCAACGCGCAAATCGTCGCGCTCAAGGCGGGCATCGCCTTCCAGCAAGGCGGATACCAGGAGGCGAAAAAAGGATACCAGAGCGCCATCGAGAAGAACCCGACGTGGGACAACCTAGCGCGCCTCGCTTATTGGGAATCGAAATTCGGCGATCCCGATCTCGCCGATGGCCTGTACCGTCAAGCCGAAGAAGAAATCTCGGCCAAGGAGATGCGCTCCTATGCCTGGGTCGAGCTGGAGCGCGGGCTCTTGGAGTTCAACCGGGGACGATACGAAAAGGCGATGGCTCATTACCGGCAGGCCGACAAGGCATACTCCGGTTATTGGCTGGTCGAGGAGCACATCGCCGAATTGCTCGCGGCCCAGCGCAAGTTCGACGAAGCGGCCGCGCTTTACAAGAAAGTCGTCGCGCGCGCGCCGCGGCCGGAATTTCAACAGGCGCTCGGCGATCTTTTCCTGTTCATGGGAAAAGAAGACCTGGCGAAGCCGTGGCACGAGCAGGCGCTGGCCGCCTACCTCGAGTCGGCCGGGCGCGGCGAGGTCCAATACTATCATCACCTCGCCGGTTTTTACGCCGACGTGCGTCAGGACGGCGCCGAAGCCGTGAAATGGGCGCGCAAAGACGCAGAGCTGCGCCCCAACTTTATAACCCAGGACGGCCTGGCCTGGGCGCTCTACCGCAACGGACAATTTCCCGCGGCGCTCGACGCGATGGAGAAAACCCTCTCGTCCGGAGTGAAAGATTCGCATCTATTCTTTCACGCCGCGATGATCCACCTG
Source organism: Binatia bacterium (assembly GCA_041494945.1). Taxonomy (GTDB): domain Bacteria; phylum Desulfobacterota; class Binatia; order UBA9968; family UBA9968; genus JAJPJQ01. Next base: position 10,729 of record JBGQBP010000023.1, read on the forward strand.
GCCGCCGGCCGGACCGGCGAAGGCAAACGGCTCTTGAAGACGGTCGCCGAGATCAATCCGGGCTACGAGAATTTCCATGTGCATCGCTAAGCGGCTCAACCTGGCGCTCGTGTGCGCGCTCGCCTTCGCGGCTCTTGAGGCGCGTTCTGCCTGGGCCCACCCGGTCGCGCAGGGTGCGCTGGAGATCGTCGTTTTTCCGGAACGCCTGAGCGTCACCGCGAAGGTCTCGATGGAAGAGGTCCTCGTGGCCGCGGCCTACGGGGCGCGGAAAGGAATATCGCCCATCGAGATGATGCATACATGGCGACTACCTGCTTGCGCATTTCCGCGTCGCGGCGGATGGGCGGCCGCTCGCCGGGCGCGTTGTCAAACTTCCAGAGCAAGCCGGCGGCCGGCCGAATTACATTCTCGAATATCGAATGCCGGGCGGCGCCGCTGGCGGCGCAGATGCCCGGCCGCGTCCTGCGCTACGGCTCCGCGGGGATTGTTTTGGCCGGGATGTTTTACCTGGTTGCAGCTTTGCATTGGGCGTAGTTGCTTGATGAGCACCACTCGGAAAGACGCGGCGGCAAGGAGGAACGATGATCACGAAATGGAACCGTTGGCGCAGTATCATGATTCTGCTGCTGCTCTGTTCGATTATCCTACCGGGTTGCCGGAAAGACGAGCCTGCTCCGGGCACGGTTCTCGATGAAGCCAAAAGAGTAGGCCGCACCGTCGAGAGCTTTCCTGCTGCGGACGAGGACTATTTCCACGACATGGACCAGAACAAAGACGGCGTCGTCCCGCTGACGGTGAACGAAATCAAAGGCCGCAACGGCTGGGTAGTCTGGACCGGCGGCAACGACCGCTTCTGGGACATTATCGCCAACCGCAGCATCGGCGCGCTGGACTTTGTAAAGACGCTTTCTTCGCATCCGAGTCTCAAGTTCAGCCGGGACAACCGCTGGTATTATCTGGGTCTGGTCAACGAACCCTGCTTCGTGAAGGCGACGGGTCCCGATCCCGAGCGCTTCGGTCTGTGGCTCGACAAGCGCGACCCGAAGTGCCCGCGCGATCCGTTCGAGAACGAGAAAAAATATCCCGGCGTCGCTATCGGCGCGCGCGGCAAAAACATACCGGTCGGCTCCTACTATGGCTATGCGACGGGCATCGTCGGTCTCCGGCTCTTTCCCAATCCCGCGTTCGATGAAGCCGCGGCGAAAAAATGGGACCCCAAGAAATACTATGAAGATCCCAAGTACTACAATTCGAAAGACCTGGTGAAGCCCTATCGCGTCGGCATGTCCTGCGGCTTTTGCCACGTCGGGCCGAACCCGATCAAGCCGCCCGCCGACCCGGAGAACCCGGGATGGGAGAATCTCAGCTCGAACGTCGGCGCGCAGTACTTTTGGATCGACCGCATCTTCGTCTGGGATCAGGACCAGTCGAGCTATGTCTTCCAGATGTTTCACACCTCGCGCCCCGGCGCTCTGGATACGTCGCTCGTCTCCACCGACAACATCAACAACCCGCGCACGATGAACGCCGTGTACAACCTGGGCCCGCGGCTGGAGCAGGCCCTGCGAACCGGGAAGGAGAAGTTAGGCGGCGGGAGCTTGAACAACAAGCAGTTCAACGACTACGTCAAAGAAGGCCCGCTGACAAAATTCTTTCAGCCGCCGGATACGGTCTGGACGCCGCGCGTGCTCAAGGACGGCGCCGATTCCGCCGGCGCGTTGGGGGCGCTCAATCGCGTCTTCCTCAACATCGGTCTGTTCAGCGAAGAGTGGCTGCTGCACTTCAACGCACTCATCGGCGGCAAGCGCACCTCGCCGATCGAGATCGCGGTCGCGCGGAAAAATTCTTCCTACTGGGAGGCGACCGAGGCGCAGACGCCCGACATCGCGCTCTTCTTTCTGAAAATCGCTACGCCGCACAAGCTGAAAGATGCGCCAGGCGGCGCGGCCCATCTGACCGCGGACAAAACGCAGCTCGCGCGCGGCAAGGTCGTATTCGGCGAGCGCTGCGCGCGCTGCCATTCGAGCAAGGCGCCGGCGCCGCCGCCCGAAATCGACATCGGAACCTGCGCCGGTCCCGGCTATCTCGACTGCTGGAGCCGGTACTGGAGCTGGACCAAGACCGACGCCTTCAAGAAGCAGATGCGCGAGATCGTTATGCGCGACGATTTCCTTGAAGGCAACTTCCTCTCCACCGATCTCCGGATTCCAGTGACGCTGCTCGAGACCAACGCGTGCAGCCCGCTCGCGACCAACGGCATCGGCGGCAACATCTGGGACAATTTCACCTCGCAATCGTACAAGGACCTTCCGTCGGTCGGCACGATCACGGTGCACGATCCGTTCACGGGCGAGCCGCGGCAATATAAAATGCCGGCCGGAGGGCGCGGTTATACACGCCCCGCATCGCTCGTGAGCCTCTGGTCCACGGCGCCGTTTCTGCTGAACAACACCGTCGGCAAATTCGAGGCGAACCCTTCGGTGGAAGCGCGGATGAAGTCTTTCGAAGATTCCATCGAAAAGATGATCTGGCCGGAGAAGCGCGATAGGGACCCGGTTCTCGGCGACAAAATCCCGGGCCTCATCGATCGGACCACCGGGAGGAGCTTTCTCAGAGTGGCGGTCGGCTATCTCCCGGAGGAGTTGCGCCCGTTGCTCGACCCGCTGAGCCGCTGGTTCCCCTGGATTTTCAGCCAAGACAAAATTGAGATCGGCCCGATCCCCGCCGGCACGCCGGTGAACCTGCTGGCGAACCTCAGCATCATATCCGAGAGCAGGGACACGATAGATGAGAAGGCGCAGCTTAAAAAAGTGATCGAGCTCGTGGTCAGGCTCAAGCACGATCTGAAGGCCGCGCAAGGGAAGAGCGACGAAGAGTTGCGTCAAGTCTTCGCGAACCTGCGCGGCCCGTTGCTCGATCTCAGCAAGTGCCCGGATTTCGTCGTCAACCGGGGACATTATTTCGGCACGAGTTATTTGAGGGACACGGACGAGCCCGGACTCAACGACGACGACAAGTGGGCGCTGATCGAGTTCTTGAAAACGTTCTGAGAAGCGAAGGATCGAGAAACATGAGCGAATCTAAATCCGATTACGAGTACATCGTCGTCGGCTCCGGCGCGGGCGGCGGTACGGTCGCGGCGCGACTGGCGGAAGCGGGATGTAAAGTGCTGCTCCTGGAAGCCGGGTGCGACCCGCTGGATATGCAGGGGAAAGATACCGCCGGCAGGGAGCGCCTGCCGGAGGACTACAACGTGCCGGCGTTTCATCCTTTCGCGACGGAAAACAGCGCGATGAGCTGGCAGTTCTTCGTGCGCCACTACGCTTCGGAGGAGCAACAAAAGAAAGATCCTAAATACACTCCCCAGGAAAAAGGCGTCTTTTATCCGCGCGCCGGCATGCTGGGCGGCTGCACGGGCCACAACGCGATGATCACCGTCTATCCGCACAACGAAGATTGGGACTACATCGCGTCTCTGACCGGCGACTCGTCGTGGAAAGCCGAGAACATGCGCAAGTATTTCCAGCGGCTGGAGAACTGCCACCATCGGCTCTGGATCTATCGCTGGCTCGCCAAGCTCGGAATCAACTTCACCCGCCACGGCTGGAACGGATGGCTGCAGACCGAAGTGTCTTTTCCCAAGACCGCTCTCGGCGACAAAAGCCTGCTGCAAACGATACTGAAGTCGGCTCATACAGCGCTCGATGAAGTCGGCCAGCCCTTCAAACGGGTCTGGTGGCTGCTCAAAGGACAGGCCGATCCCAACGATTGGCGGCTCGTGCGGCAAAACTCCGTGGGCGTGCGCTATGCGCCGCTCGCGACCCACGATCACCAGCGCAACGGCACGCGCGATCGCTTGCTCGCCGTGGCCAAGAAGCATCCGGATAATTTGAAGATAGAGCTCGACGCTTTGGTCACCAAGGTGCTCTTCGACGATGACAATCGCGCCGTCGGAGTCGAGTATCTCAAAGGCGCGCGGCTCTATCAGGCGCACCCTAATCCCAGCAAAGCGCCGGGCGAAAAAAAGACGGCCCACGCATCGCGCGAAGTCATCCTGTCGGGCGGCGCGTTCAATACGCCGCAGCTCTTGATGCTCTCGGGCGTCGGCCCGCGCGAGGTGTTGGAGAAGCACGGTATCCCGGTGCGCGTCGATCTGCCCGGCGTCGGCGCCAATTTGCAGGACCGCTACGAAGTCGGCGTCGTTAACCGGATGAAGTTTCTCAATTGGGAAGTGCTCAAGGGCTGCACTTACGCCAAAGGCGATCCGCAGTACACGCAATGGTATGGATCGCGCTCGGGCGTCGACACGAGCAACGGCGCCGTGCTCGCCGTCATTAAAAGAGCCGACCCTAGGCGGCTGCTGCCGGACCTGTTCTGCTTCGCGGTACTGGGCGAGTTCCGCGGCTACTTTCCCGGATACTCGAAGCTTATTCTCCAGCTCAACTACCTGACGTGGGCGATTCTGAAAGCCCATACCAACAACTTCGCCGGCCGGGTGACCTTGCGCTCCGCCGATCCGCGTGAGCGGCCCGAAATCAACTTTCACTATTTCGCGGAAGGCAACGACGAAACGGGCGCCGACCTCGATGCCGTCGTCGATGGCATCAAGTTCGTTCGTACCATGACGAAACAGATCGGCGACCACATCGCAGAGGAAACGCTGCCGGGTAAGAAAGCGCAGAGCGACGAAGAGCTGCGCGAGTACGTCAAGAACCAGGCCTGGGGCCATCACGCGTCCTGCACCTGCGCGATCGGGCCGCGCGGAAAAAACGGCGTGTTGAATGGGGACTTCGAAGTCCACGGGACGAAGGGCTTGCGGGTCGTGGACGCCTCGGTGTTTCCCAAGATCCCGGGCTTCTTCATCGTAACGCCGGTCTACATGATCGGGGAGAAAGCGGCGGATGTGATCCTCGCCGCCGCGCGGATTTGAGTCCGGGCGCTGTAAGCGCTCCCGCGTGGTGCGACGCCAATGGCGCGACCTATCTCTCCGGCGCCGACTACGGTTCGCCGAAGCAATGAAAAGCTAACTCGAATTCTGCGACCGGGCTATTCACGAAAATCTGAACGCGGCAATACTCTTGAATCGATGATATCTAATGGATTTATATGCAAGGGTTGAAGGACATGCGCCGTTGGCTCGCGATGCTGAGCAGACCCAGTTCCTATGCGATCGTAGCGGGCGCGCTTCTTCTCGGAGGCTGCAATACCGAGCCGAAAGACCTGATGGCGTGCCTCAAATTCGGCTTAAAAGGATTCCGCCCGATCGCGGATGAAGGCGCGGAGCGGTTCCAGGGAAAAGTCCAGGAAGATACCGCGCGCTGCCGCGGCGGCGAGAAGGCCGTTGCTTTGCGCAGCACTCCCTGGACCGACTGGCAGAATTATTGGGCCACCGGCGACATCGATAGCAAAGGCCCGGAGCCGACCTGGAAGTTGAGGCACCTGAACCCCAACGGCCGCGGTATCGACGGAGCGCTGCTCGATCTCGAATATCAGCGCATCGAGCTGATCAAATTCAATCTGTTCGACAACAGCGGGACCTACAAACAGTACGTGCAGGGCCGCGACGGCTTCGATGGACCCGCTCTGAAGGTCTGGGACGAGATGCGGCTGCCAAAGGGCGATTCTAATTATAAGGCCGTAGGAGGCGACGGCAAGCAGGTTTGCGCAGGGGAACTGATCCGCTTCCGCACGCTCACCGGCATTTGCAACGACATCAAGAATCCTCTCATGGGATCGGTCCATCAGCCGTTCGCGCGCAACGTTCAATTCGAGGCGACGTTTCCGGATCTGGGCAAGGACGCATACGCGCGTAACCGGCACGGCGATCGATTGGGTCTGTTGAAGCCGGACCCACAGGTGATCAGCCGCAGACTCTTTACGCGCGCGCAATCGCATTCTGAAAAGTGCCGCGATGGGCACGGACTGCCCGATTACTCAGTGGAGGCGGACTGCGATTACAAGAAAGCGCCGTTCTTTAATGTGCTGGCCGCGTTCTGGATCCAGTTCATGACGCACGATTGGTTCTCTCACCTGGAAGAAGGTCACAATGCGACTGAAATGATGCCGGTTGGCTGCGCGACGGAGTTGGCCGGCGGCGGCGAGAAACCTCTCGCTCCCGAGCAGATCGAAAAATTGGGCTGCCGTCCGAACGACCGCATAGACAATGCTTACATAGCCGAGGAGGGCGATCCTCCGACTTTCAACTACAAAAACCAAAATCATCCGACCCGCGCCTACAAGACAACGCGCAACAACGTCACCGCCTGGTGGGACGCCTCACAAATTTACGGATACGACGAGACCTCGCGCCGGCGCGTCAAGCGCGATCTCAACGATGCAGCGAAGCTGTTGCTGGTGCAAGCGCGCGCCGGTGAAAGACAGGGCTATCTTCCGACGTTCGACGTCTCCGATCCGATCAATCCCCAGTGGGCCGGGCAGGAAGCGACGGCGTTCGCGGACAACTGGACCGTCGGTCTGAGCTTTTTTCATAACGTCTTCGCCCGCGAGCACAATCTCTTCGTCGAGGCTTTTCGTAAACGGGCAGCCGCCACGCCCGAAGCCGATTCGGGCCTGCGCAATCCGGCGCGGCCCGATCAGCCGGTCCGCTACCAGGACGTGAGCGCGGACGAGCTGTTCGAAGTCGCGCGTCTTGTCGTCGCCGCGGAGATCGCCAAGATTCACACCATCGAGTGGACCCCGCAGCTGCTCTACGACGAGCCGCTTTACCTGGGAATGAACGCGAATTGGCACGGGCTGTTTCAAGGCAAGGAAGTGGTCCAAGCCGCGCTCGAGAAAATCATCGCCAACAACTTCAGCAAATCGAAAGACGCCAAGAAAGCCGGCGAGTGGTACTCCGTCTTTGCGTCCGGGCCGGGAATTGTCGGGCTCGGCAGTCACGTGTATGCCGACGACGCGATCTTCGCCAAATACGATCCCAAGAAAACCGACGTCTGGAGCCTGAAAAATCCGGATCACGTCAACGGCGGGACCAATCACTTCGGATCGCCGTTCAACTTTCCGGAAGAGTTCATCACGGTCTATCGGCTGCACGCCCTCGTGCCCGACCTCATCGAGTACCGCGAGTGGGACAAAGAACCGAACGCGATCCGAAACAAGATCCCGGTCGTGGAGACTTTTCGCGGCCGGGCGACCGAGGCGATGCGCGCGCGCGGTCTTGCCAACTGGGCGCTCTCGATGGGCCGCCAGCGTCTCGGCGCGCTGACGCTGCAAAATCACCCGCGGTTCCTGCAGAACCTCGAGCTGCCGCGGCTGCATTCCGCGACGGGCAAGATCGACGTCGCGGCGCTCGACATTATCCGGGACCGCGAGCGCGGAGTGCCGCGCTTCAATGAGTTCCGCCGCCAGTACGGCCTCAAGCAACTGACGAGCTTCGATGACTTCGTCATAGAACCGCACGTCGTAAAAAGCTCCTCCGTGCGGTCAGAGCGCGTCGTAAAAAGCTTCTCCGCGCTGCCGGAACGCGATGCGGAAGACTCCTCTGCGCGGGCGGAGCAGGTGCGGCTCGTGGGGATTTTGCGCGAAGTCTACGGGCAGCATAAGTGCGAAGCGTCGAAAATAATCACCGAGGCGCAGGTGAACGACGACGGCACTAAAATCAACGACTGCCTGGGACAGAAGGACGGCAGCATGGTGGACAACATCGAAGACGTCGATACCGTAGTCGGCTGGCTCGCGGAGTTCGCTCGACCCCATGGATTTGCGATTTCCGAGACGCAGTTCCAGGTCTTTATCTTGAATGCTTCGCGCCGTCTGTTCAGCGATCGGTTTTTTACCTCCAGTTTCCGGCCCGAGTTCTACACCAAGTTCGGCGTAGACTGGGTCACGAACAACGGCCCCGGCAAGCCGATGACCGAGACAAAGAAATCCAACGGCCACAAAGTGGAAATCTCCCCGCTAAAGCGCGTGCTGCTCAGAACGATCCCCGAGCTGAAGCCGGAGCTCGATCCCGTAGTGAACGCCTTCGATCCGTGGGCGCGCGATCGCGGCGAGTACTATTCGCTTCAGTGGAAGCCGCGAGCCGGCGCCGAGGCGGACGAGGCGTTCAGGAATACGAAATGAGAAGAGAGTGCTGGAAGCTTTACGAAGAGAGGGTCTCCTATAAAAAATCCGATATTTAAAGCGGTCAAGCCAAATTACAAAAAGGGTGTTCTGGACATTGCGTTGGTGGAAGGACGGAAGGTAAAGAACTATTGTCTGCCCTTCGTAGTGTTTAGAGACAAAAAGGTGAATAGCAAGAATCGCTTTGCCTCGATCACGATCGACCGCGAACTTGGCAATCAGGCAGTCTCATTCGTGTTGGAGGGCGGTTCCAAGGGCGATTTTTCCACTGACTTTGTTTTGTACTACTGCGATCCGAGCTATCACTGGTCGCCGATCAACCAACTCAAGAGAGCGCTCAGAGACAAGCTCAGCTCCCACCGCCTATCTTTGCGAGTCCTTGCCGACGCCCTGAATACGTCGCCGTCCCAGGTCGTGCGACTGTTGCAGGAAAACAAGGCCTCCAAGCAGATCGTTCAGCTTTTTCATCTTGCCGAATTGGCTGGCTATCAAATCGAGTTTAGCCTCAAGAAGAAAAAAGCGGCATAACTGTGGCGCGCAATCAAGAGAGACGCACAATGAGGTTTCGATGGCCACACGTAAAAAGCAAATTCTATCACTCACTAATTCTTTATAGATCGACCTCTGCGCTAGTCCCGGTAGCGACATTCTCGACGATCAACTTGCCAGCTTCTCGGCCCCGCAATTGTTCGTTGGCGTTCAGCAACTCAATGCCATAGACCGTTCCATCTGGGGCGAGGTCAATGTTAAGCGACTCACTCACGTGGACCGTCTCAACCTGGGGTGTTTTCTCTTGCAAGCGAATATAAGCGATGTTGTGTCTTGGGTCATAGGTCAACTTCATCATGGCCTCCCTTTAAAAGAACCGGGTCACAAACGTAATGGCTAGCCAGTCTTCACCCTCCTTAACAGAGTACACTTCCACCTGTTTGGTAGCATAAGTCTTGCCTCTCCAGACCTGGCCAAAGGTGAAATTTCTCCTAAAACCCGTCCGTCCAAACTTTGCCGGGAATGTCTCACCTGTCTCTACGGTAACGATCACCTCGTCTTCGGTTGCACCTCTTTCATCCAACCGACCTCTGGCGTGCGGGTGAAGTCTAATAATCATCCAGGTTCACCACAACACTTGCCACAGTAGATAGGGATCATTAACTATTGCGCCGATGTTACTCGAATGCAGGTTCTCAAGCAACTGGACACCTTTAAAGAAAGGATGGTCTCACCTTGAGGTCTCGATGGCTACACCCAAAGGGCAAATTCCTGTCACTTAGAACTTTACAAAAATATCCTTCGCCCCTTCGCCGGTGAGCTGCTGGATCGTGGTGATGCGGTCGCTGAATTCTTTCAGCGTGCCGAGAGAGCTCGGCCCGACGTCGATCAAAATAGAATAGAGCGAGAAGCCCAGCCGATCTTTTTCCTCCCGGAAATTCTCCGCCCACTCGGGCGTCACCTGGCATTCGCCGTCGGTGATGAAGACGATGTCGCCTTTTTTGTACTTGGACTTTTTGAGGCATTCGAGCGCGGCGTCGAGCGGTTTCTGAAAGCTCGTGCCGCCGCCGGGGAAATATTCGGCGAGGTCCATGACCTTTTCCATTTCCATCTCGTGGCGAATTCGCGAATTCATGTCGAGCACCTGAAGCGGCGCTTCATCCGAAGAAAAGCAGATCGAGCGAAACAGCCGGCGCTGGCGCCGCGCGATTTCGAGCAGCGTCAGAGTGACCGCCTTGGACCATATTTCCTTGTCTCCGGCCATCGACGAGCTGCCGTCGAGACAGACGACCATCGGGCCTTTGCCTTTTTCCTCGATGCCGCGGAGTGAATACTGCAGCAGCTCTTGATCCAAAAGGCGGCGATAAAAGTCCTTGCGCAGGAGCGGATGCGAGAGCGTGAGCAGCTCGGGCGGAAGCAGGCGATGAACGGCGTCTCCTCGCTCGACTTCCAGAATCTCTTCGCTGGAGCGCTCGAACATCTTCTTGCGCAGCGCGAGCGCGTGAAACTTCATCCGTCCGATCATCCGGCTGAGCTTTTTGAGTTTTTCATTGCCCGCAAGCCGTTTGCCCAATTCTAATTTTTGCCCGGGCGGCGAGCGATAGCCGGAGCCGAGACTTTGCCCCCATTGCTCGGCCTCTTCGGCGGCGTCTTCGAGCTGCTGTGCCGCCTTGATCGCCTCGGCTTGAAAGCGATGGGTCACTTGAGATTCCTTTTCCTTCAGCGCCTCCGCCAACCGCTGCGCCTTTTGGCGCAGCAGCGCCTCGGCGCCGTCCATCTCGCCCTCGACTTTGTCTTTGGTCTTCTCGAAAATCTTTTTTCGCTCTTTGTCGGCAGACTGCTCTTCGGTGAGCTTCTCCGCCTCGATAAACTGCTCCTGCTTCTCGCCGACGATTTCTTCCTGTTTCTTGATATCCCAGAGATCGAGCATCTCACGGCGCGTGAGCAGCTTTTCGGATTTAAGCAGATCGATCAGACTCTCGCCCAACAGCAATGTGCAGAGCCCGGACTTGGCTTCGTCGAGGAGCGTCATATCGCGTAGAATCGAGTACAAGTCGCCCTGTCGCAGCGCGTTCAGAAAAGTCCGATTGAACAGCGCGCTGCCCCGAAGTTCGGATTCTTTTTGGAAGACGATGTTGTACTTGAATAAAATGCAAAAAAGGTCTTGCAGCAAAGAGTCGAAGTGGGGGAGGAAAGTGGCGCCGGCTTCTTCGATGGCGCGCAATGACGGCGACTCCTCGCGAAGCTTTCCGAAAACCCGCCGATCGTAGGCGTCGCTTTCGATCCAGCAAGTGTCTGCCGGTAGCGGTGTAATGGTCCGCTTCTTTGGCGGAGTTTTTTTTGGTTTGGGTGGCATGTATACGGCGGCAGATTGGTAGGGGCGGGTTTAAAACCCGCCCCTACATAATGTCAGAACTGTTCCAGCATTTGCTTCTGGATTCCCTCGATCTCGTCTTTGATCGCGCCGACGCGCTCGAGCGGCCGGCCCAGCTTCTTTGCTTTGTCCATGAGTTGCTCCACCTTGGCGAGAATGTTTTTAAGTTTGGTGTGCACTTCGATCAAAGCGCGGGCGCGGTCCTCGGCGGTTTCCCACGGACGAAGGGCGGAGTCGCGAATCTCACGCGATTCGTAAAGCAATTCCTTGACTTCTTCTTCGTAACCGAGCAGCAGCTCACGGATCGTGGTTCGGATCTCGTTTTGTTCCTGGGGGTCGCGCCACAGGGCGTGTTCGAGAAAATAGAGATCGCTTTCCTCGACCTCTTGCCGGCCGGCGAGGTAGGCGTGCGCCTGAAGCAGGCTCAAGGATTGCCGCCAGCGCCGGTCCGACGCCTCGAGGTTTTTCTTCTTCAGCTCGCGGCGGATGTCGGTGACCGTGCGGTAGATGAAAGCCGGGATGCTCAGCGACTTTACCTGCGACTGCATTTCACGAAGCTCCTGCAAGTTCATCGTGGTTCGCTCCGCCGGCGCGCCGGCCTCGAGCATGCGAAGAAAACGAAAGTCCTCGGCGATGTAGTTGACGACGAAGCGCAGCAGGAAGCGGTCGTAGAGCGCCATCAGCTCGTCGTCCTCGGGCAGCTCGTTGCTGGCGCCGAAAAGCGTGAGCAGAGGCACGGAGCCCACTTCTTTCCCGTTGTGAAAGAGCCGCTCGTTGATCAGCGTCAGGATGGCGTTTAAAATAGAAGAATTGGATTTGAAAATCTCGTCGAGAAAGGCGATGTGGGCTTCGGGCAGCTTGCGCGCGGTGACTCTGCGGTAGTCGTCCTGCTCCAGCGCCCGGAGGCTCACCGCGCCGAAGACTTCCTCGGGCGTGGTGAAGCGGGTGAGGAGCCACTGAAAATAACTCGCGCCCTCGATGCGCCGGCAGATCTCGTCGGCCAACATCGATTTCGCCGTGCCCGGCGGTCCAATGATCAGCACGTGCTGCGAAGAGAGCAGGGCGCACAGCGCGCCGTCGATCAGCTCGCCGCGCTCGAGGAACATCTGCTTCAGCTCGTCGCGAATCTTTTTCAATTTTTCCTGCGGCGTCATAAGCGGCTCGTCATTAAAGTATCAAATGGCTCCGGCCGAGACAATCGTTTGCCGAGGCGTTGTTGACATGGGCGAGGCTATAAGTTATTTGCAGATTCTTCGAGTGCTCCAGCCATGAGCCAAGCGAAAGTTTCCGTAAGAAAGCTGTGCAAGGCCTATCAGGGCCGGAATCGCG
>JBGQBP010000024.1:0-22667 GCA_041494945.1 Binatia bacterium
CTCGTCGATGATCAGCGCGACGTTGTCCCCCTTCCGATACGACTCCAGGAGAAATTGATTCAACAGGGCGAGGGAATCGTGCAAATCCCGTGGACTATCGGCGAATGTAGTCAATCCTAAATCTTCGCACACCGAGCGCAGCAAGTCTTTGGTATTGGTGACCAGCGTGAAGACAAACGCGATGTGCGTGTGGCCGTCGTCGAGCTGCTGGAGAAGAGAATGAATCAAAGTGGTCTTGCCGGTGCCCACCTCTCCCGTCAGCACTACGAATCCCCTGCGGGCCTTGATGCCATAGGTGAGTTGCGCCAAGCCTTCCCTGTGAGAGGGACTTCCATAGAAAAACTTGGGGTCCGGACTAACGGAGAAAGGCTGGCTCGTCAAGCCGAAATATTCGCCGTAAAGCGGAATCATACTCGTAAAGTAGGCCGCGAAGAGACGGGAAGAGCGCTCAGGGATCTCAAAACGCCGGCCGGGTCAGAGACTATCCAACCGGGTCGATTCTGTCAACCGCTTATATACCTTTTCAAATAGACCTGAGGTCTGCAATCGCAGGTTTAAGACTTCGTCGCGAACTCAGTCGAGCGATTCCGCGCGCAGCGAGGATCAGGCTTTCGCCGGCTGTGAATTGTGGCGGGAGACTGCTTTTGCCGCCTCGCGCGCGATGGCGATGCGGCCGGTGCGAATCAGATCCTTGATTCCCAACGGCTCGAGCAGATTGATCAGCGCCTCGACCTTGTCGGTGTCGCCGGTGATCTCGAGGGTATACGTTGTGGGAGACGAATCGACGATCTTGGCGCGAAAGATGTCGCAGATTCTTACCGCCTCGTCGCGATGCTCCGGCTTGGTATTGGTGTTGATCTTGATCAAGGCGGTTTCCCGATCGAGATGATCCGCCTCGGTAAGATCGGTCACTTTCATGACCTCGACCACTTTATTGAGCTGCTTGATGATCTGCTCGACGATGCGGTCGTCGCCGACGGTGACGATCGTGATCATCGATGTCGTTGGGTCGAGCGTCGGCGCGACCGACAGGCTCTCGATGTTATAGCCGCGCGCGCTGAACAGACCCGCGACCCGCGCGAGCACGCCGAATTTATTCTCGACGAGGACGGATATGATGTGCTCCATGTTTTGTTACCGGTTACTTGTTATTTGTTAATGGTCGACCGAACCCCTCCCCTCGAATCAACCAGTAACGAATTAACGAGTAACCAACTCAGGCGGGAAGCTCACCCTCCTCCTCCTCAACGTTCTTTTTCTTGGCCGTTCCGCTCTTGAGCTCGGGCGGATCTTCCAGGACCATCTCGTGATGGGCGCCGCCCGCCGGAATCATCGGGTAGCAGTTCTCGAAAGGATAAATCTGGAAATCCAGCAGGGCCGGCCCCTTGTATTTCAGGCCTTCCTTGATCACGGATTCCACGTCGGCCGGCTTATCGGCCCGCCAGCCGGGAATGCCGTAAGCGTCCGCGAGCTTGATGAAGTCGGGAATTTTCCCGAGGTCGCTCGAAGCGTAGCGGCCTTCGTAAAAAAGATCCTGCCACTGCCGCACCATGCCGTGAAAGCCGTTGTTGAGCATGATGATCTTCACCGGCAGCTTGTAGATCGCCGCCGTGGCCAGCTCCTGCAGATTCATCTGGAAGCTGCCTTCGCTGGTGATGCACATGACGAGTTTGTCGGGGTAGGCCCTCTGCGCGCCCAACGCGGCGGGAAAACCGAAGCCCATCGTCCCGAGGCCGCCGGAGGTGATGAACGTGCGCGGCTTCTTTCCCTTGAAATACTGCGCCGCCCACATCTGGTGCTGGCCGACGTCGGTCGCGACGATGCCCTCGTTCCTGGTGATCTCGAAAAGTTTTTCAAGCACGTACTGCGGCTTGATGGCTTTGTCGTCTTGCTCGTACTTGAACGGATGGTCGCGCTTCCATTCTTCGATCTGGCCGAGCCACGGGCGAAGCTGCTGCTTGCGCTCGTTCACGTTACCGTCGAGCGAGCGTAAAATAACGTTCAACTGCTTGAGCACCGTGCGCACGTCGCCGACGATCGGGATGTGAGCGTGGACGTTCTTCTTGATGGACGTGGGATCGATGTCGATATGAACAACCCTGGCCGCGGGGCTGAAATCTGAAAGTTTTCCGGTCACCCGGTCGTCGAAGCGCGCGCCGACCGCGATCAAAAGATCGGCGTGATGCATCGCCATGTTGCTCCAGTAGCTGCCGTGCATCCCCAGCATGCCCATCGAAAGCGGATGCGTGCCGGGAAAACTCCCCAATCCCATCAGTGTCATCGTGACCGGGATCTGGGTCAGCTCGGCCATTTCGAGGAGCTCGTCCGAGGCGTCGGAAAAAAGCGCCCCACCGCCGACGTAGATCACCGGCTTTTTCGCCTTCATGATCTCTTCGGCCGCCTGCTTGATCTGTTGCTTGTTGCCTTCGTACGTCGGGTTGTAGCCTCTGAGGTTCACCTTGTCGGGATATTTAAAATCCGCTTTGTCGGTGCTCACGTCTTTCGGAATATCGACGAGCACCGGACCGGGCCGTCCGGTTGTGGCGATGTAGAAAGCCTCTTTGATCGTTCGCGCCAGATCGTTCACGTCTTTCACCAGCACGTTGTGCTTGGTGCACGGGCGGCTGATGCCGACGTTGTCCGCTTCTTGAAACGCGTCGTTGCCGATGAGGTTGGTCGAGACCTGCCCGGTGAAAGCCACGAGCGGAACCGAATCCATAAATGCGTCGGCCAGGCCGGTCACGATGTTGGTCATGCCGGGGCCGGAAGTCACCAGGCAGACGCCGGCCTTTCCCGTGGCTTTGGCGTAGCCCTCGGCCATGTGCGCCGCGCCCTGCTCGTGGCGGGTGAGAATCACTTCTACGTCTTTCTGCTGGTGCAGCACGTCGAAAATCTTGAGCACCACCCCTCCGGGAATCCCAAAGAGAACGTCAACGCCTTCCTGCTTGAGCGACTCGACGAATATTTCGGCTCCGGTTTTTTTCATTGCAGCCCCTCAGGAATCCCTCGGGATTCCACCGTGGCGGTAGCGCTCGATTATCTCCATGATCTTGTCTTTGCCCACTAGTTTCAGTTTCTGCAGCCGCTTTTTTTCTACTTCTTCTACGGGCGTTAGGTGGGATTTGTGCTGGAAATCTTCAAGTTGTTTTTCCAGTTCCTGATGCTCATCGTAGTATTTCTTAAGTTCGGGGTCTTTGTCCAACAGAGAGACGATGAATTCTTGCTCTGTTCTCTCCATAGAGAGCCTCCTTATTTTTCAATTCATTCTTTTAGAATCCGTAACTTAGCCTACGTCGGCTTTTTTGTCAACGCAAGTAAGAGCGAGCCCTTGCATGGAAAAATGAAGCACGATAATAGTTATCGACGACTCAGCTTGGAGGAGATTATGGCTTACGAGAAATATGGTTCCGACGTTATTATCGACATGATGCGCGCGTACAAAATTCCTTACGTCAGCTTGAATCCGGGCGCGACGTACCGCGGCTTGCACGATTCGCTCGTCAATTACGGCAAAAACGAGATGCCGATCATCACCTGCACGCACGAGGAGACCGCCGTGCAGATCGCGCACGGCTATGCAAAAGCGACGGGAAAGCCGATGGTGGCGATCGTCCACGACGTCGTCGGCTTGCTGCACTCGTGTCTGGCGATTTTTTACGCCTATCTCGATCGCGTGCCGGTCATGATCATGGGTGCCACCGGTCCGATGGACTACACGCGCCGCAGACCGCAGATCGACTGGATTCACACCGCCAATGTGCAGGGAAACGCGATCCGAGACTACGTCAAGTGGGACGACCAGCCTTACAACGCCGCCAGCGTTCCGGAATCTTTCGCCCGCGCTTATCGCGTCATGATGACCGAGCCCAAAGGCCCGGTCTATCTTTGCTGGGACGCCGGCATTCAGGAAGATTTGCTGAAGGGCGATATACGGATTCCGAACGTCGCGCGGCTGATGCCGCCGTCGCCGATTCAGGGAGATTTGAAAGCGCTTGGCAAAGCCGCCGAGATGCTGGTCGCGGCGAAAAATCCGCTGATTCTTACCGATTACACCGGCAGAAATCCCGAATCATTTCACAACCTGGTCAAGCTCGCCGAGTTGCTAGCTGTCCCGGTCATGGACTTTAACCGCCGGCTCAACTTTCCGACCAACCATCCGCTCAATCTCAGCTACTCGGACATGGTCGAGAAGGCCGATCTGATTCTCGCGCTCGACGTGCGCGATCTCTACGGCCCGCTGGTCAAGCTCGACAAAATCACGCGAAAAACCGTCTACAAGACGCGCAAAGACTGCAAGATCATCGACATCGGCTTCGCCGACCTTCATATCAGCAAATGGTCGCAGGACTACATGCAGCTTCAGGAGACCGACCTCCACATCGCCGCCGACACGCTCGTCGCGATTCCAGAGCTTACGAGAATGTGCGAGGAGGTACTTGGCAAGAATGGCAAGAAGCGCGAAGAGATCCGCACGCGCTTTGAGGAGCATAAGCGCACGCACCAGGCGCTCCGCGCGGGCTGGCAGGAAGAAGTCAAGAAAAACTGGAAAGGCGAGCCGATGTCCACCGCCCGCCTTACCTACGAGATCGGGCAGGCGATCAAAGGCGAGGACTGGGTGCTGACGGCGAACACGCTGCAAAACTGGGCGCTCAAGCTTTGGGACTTCGACAAGCCCTATCGCCATCCGGGAATGGCGCTCGGCACGTCGACGCAGATCGGCATTTCGACCGGCGTGGCGCTCGCGCATCGCGGTACAGGCAGGCTCGTCGTGGACATTCAGCCCGACGGCGATTTGATGTTCGATCCGGGGACATTGTGGATCGGCGCGCACGACCATATTCCGATGCTCGTCGTCATGTACAACAACCGCGCCTACTACAACGACTGGGAACATCAGATACGCATGGCGACACAGCGCGGCACGGACGAGAAGTTGGCGTATATCGGCATGGAGATCGACAACCCGGCGCCCGACTTCGCGACAATTGCAAAAGGCATGGGCTGCTACGGCGAAGGCCCGATTACCGACGGAGACAAGGTGGGCCCGGCGCTCAAGCGCGCGATCGAATATATCAAGAAGGAAAACAAACCGGCGGTCGTCGATACGGTGACGCAGTACAGATAAAGTTTGAGTGCGGGTTACAACGCGGACGCACGATAAGCGATAGATTCCGCCCGGCTAGGTTCCGGCAAGAACTTCTTTGATGACCTGTGCGACGTCGGTAAGTGCCCGCTCGCCGTCTCCAACGAACGTTGACCCGTGCATCGTTGCCAAGGTCCTGGGCCTGAGCGCCGCCAGTCGCTTCAGCGTCCGCTCCGTGTGGGTTGTATACGGCAAATAATTTGCGAAAGGCCCCTGCTGATATTCTACCAACGTTTGTTTGAACCGGCCGACTACATCCGCAGTCGTGCTGGGCTCTACATCTCCACCCTGATGAAAGAGGTCGGAACACAAAAGCGTGCCATGGGTTTCCTCAAACAGCAGGCTCGCCTCCCAGCAGTGCGGCACGTGAGGCGTCTGGAGAAAGCGAAACCGATACTTCCCCGTGGAGAGCTGTTCGCCGTCTGCCAGAGCCTGCGCCGGTCGCTGGGCCACTACGTCGTCAACACTCACCAGTTTGGCAACCAAGCTGCAAACCGCCGTTGCTGAAGGCGCGAGCGTCTGCCATTCCGCGAGAGCGCCGCACTCATCGGCCTCGAAATGGCTGAAGCCTATCCACCGGATCTTTTCGGGCGCCAGCAACGTTGCCACCGCGTCCCGAACGACCGGAAACAATTTCTTCATGCCCGTGTGAAACAGAAGCGGCTGCTCGTCGCGCACGAGAAATTGATTGAACTGGAGATTGAACTCCGGAATAAACGTGGAGATTCGATAAATATCTGGGGCGATTTCGTCGATCCGGGTCATGTTTTTTTCCTCCCGTCTAACCTCTAGCTAATCTGCTGAGATCCAGCAAGAGAAGGCAGGGAGCCCGTCCGACGAAGAAGCTGGCGACGGCGACAAAGTCGGCCCCGCCACAAACGCGCGGTGGTCGATACGGTGACGCAGTACAGATAAGGCTTTTATCCTGTGCGCGACCAAGCTAAGATGAAACTTAAGATGACTCGATCAAGCGGCAATGTCTTCCGTGATTTGGGTTTTTCTCCCGGTGAGGCCGAACACCTGATTGTCCGGTCGGATTTGATGATCAAAGTTCAGAAACTGATCGCTTCCCGAGGTCTTACACAAACCGAAGTGGCGAAGATTCTCCGTGTGACCCAACCTCGGGTAAGTGACCTGCTGCGAGGGCGGATCGACCTGTTCAGCACCGATGCGCTCATCGACATGCTCGCCCGCCTGGGTGTCCGGGTTCGGCTCGTTCTGAAACCGTTCCGTCGCGGTCTCAAGGCTGCCTAACGCGAGGCGTGAGAGGCGCGGTCAGGCTGGGTTTGTCTGTATGATTGCGGGCAATTTGTTCAGCGTGAGCGTTTTTAGATCAACCTTTCGGCTAGCATTGTCGATATCGATACCCACCAAATTACCCTCGGCATCGTAATCAAGGACAACACCTTCCGTGATCTCTCGACTTTCGGCGCTGGGCCGTTCGGAGAGATCTATATAGAGCGAATCTGTCTCGGAATAATAATTGAGTTTCATGGCTTGAACCAAATACGCAAGACTTCGTTCTCGAAATATTCCCTGAACCTGTATTGCGCCACCCACCAGAGGATAACCCGATTTCCCTGAGATAACCAGCCCGGTGTTGGGTGATGGAAAATGACATGGGCTGCTACGGCGAAGGGCCGATCACCGACGGCGACAAAGTCGGCCCGGCGCTCAAGCGCGCGATTGAATTCATCAAGAAAGAAGGCAAGCCCGCTGTCGTCGATACCGTGACACAGTTTAGATAGGGTTCATCAATGTCATCGGTCGGCTTGTGCGGCTCGGCGCGCCGTCTATTCACCGACGAAGGCGCCATTCCGTGCAATAATGAAATCATCGGAGATTGGCGCCAACGCCCTTAGACCCCCATCGTCGATGGTACCGATGACACGAAGATTTTCATTGGGCTTTCTCGGATCATCCCAGAAAGCCTGAATCTCCAGGTTGTACCTAACCCCAGACGGCCCTACAACCTCCGCGTTCTGACCATTACCAATGAGCGCGACCAATTCTCCATAGGTCTTCGTGCGGTAATTCTCCATCTCGGCATTTAGAAGCGAGCGTGCTTCGGTGGTGTTCATGCGCTTACAAGTCAGGCTTGCGTAGGGAAATAAGTCAACAAAAGGCCCCGGTACCTTTTCTCTATCCACTTAGCCGACACTAGGAGGGTGCTCATCAAAGTACAATGCAAGGTGACTGTACCGGAAAGCTAGCTTAGAGTTGCCTGACCTTCGATGTTCGTCAAGCTGCTCGCCTACAAACTTACGGGCTTTAGTATAAAGCTCCGAATGCAGGGCTTGACTGACGGATTTGCGGAATTCTTCACCCAGATAATGAAGGATCACGCGTCCGTCCGCATCCTGAAGCAACATGCCAAGACATACGCCCGCGAGCGCACGGTTATATTGCGAGAAACGATCTTGTTCGGGATTCCTGTGATGTGCCTCCAGGAATTGTACGGCTTGCGGTCCGACGAGAATTCTCGGGTACTTGGCGGCCTCACTTTCAAGCTCATAGGCACGAGCAACCGCTGGGCCGTACAATTCGCCGGGGCGCAGCTCCATTCCCCATGCGACATCAATTGCTCCACGGATAGGCCGACCGTTAGCAAGACCCAGTAAGCAGACGCTGCCTGCAAGCGCAAAAATACCAAAGACTCCATTCATAGGACACTTCACGTTCTGATCTCCTAGACACACGAAGGAGACCAGGCCGTCAGACCATCGCTGAGTGGTAACACGGGCCATCTGCATCTCGTCCCATATCTTCTGTTCTTCGGGAGACAATTTCGCACGTTCCGGGGAATCGGAGCGCTTTTCCAAAATCCCGCCTAATATTTCTTCAGCTTGTTGCTGCAATCGGAAGATAGCTCCAATACTGTCTTTCACTACTGATTGGAATTTTTCTTTTTCGTCTTCCGATTTGAAATTAGGCAGTAAGCCTTGACCTCGAAGCGCTTCTCGCTGTCCGAGAAGGTCGAGAAAGCTCAAGCAGTAGTTGAACGCTGTAAGCCCAGGTGGCCTTTCCTTCTGATTCGCGCTTTTATCCTCAGACATCTAGCGTCTACTCCATTGGCAGGGGCTCGAATCTTGCCTTACGAAATCTCATTGTCATGCATCTTAATCGATCCTACGCCCTTCCGCGTGGGGTCGCGTCTTGAATTTTGGTCATGCCAAGATTCAAGACCTGACACTCTTTGGCTAGTTATACGGACCTGACGAACTGACGCACCGGAAGCATCGCCTCCACAGATCCGATCGTTTGAATCAACTTTTCCTTTAGCTCGGCCGGGTCTTTCCGCCCGTGAACGAGATCGTTCCGCATGTTACGTATACCGATAAGCCGACCGTCAAGCTGCTTAAACAGCTTTGGGTCGGTGAGATCGTAGCGAAATACGGATTGATTGTCGTAGATGATCCTGCGGAAGTGGTCCATTGTCAGTGCTCGTAAGCTCTCCTCTCCGATTTCGACAGCGTATTCCCGAATATCCTCCGGAAGGCTAGACCACCAGTTCTTCTTCCATGTCGATAGCCGATCCTCAATTAGTCCCCTTAAACCCTCTTCAAATATGAGTAGGCGTCGAAATGCTTCGAGTTCCGAGAGGATCTTAAGGAGATCCCAGGTGGTAACTAGGTGCTTTGGTATTCCACCAACCCGGACAAGAATCGCCTCATCGCGCCTTAGGTCATCGTCAACAACGTCCAGAAATTCGAAAGGCTCAACTATCTTGAGCGACGGTGCCAGCAGGGTCGAAGAAAACGGCGAGTCCGTACCAATAGAGTCACCCGCCCCAATGACTCTTAAGATCGATCGCTGAGTAGCGGTTCCTACAATGTCTTTCGCCGCATTCCGGACCGGCAACAAAGTGAAGTTCCGATCGACCATGACGCGAAGAACGTCTCTCACCGGCATGCCTAATTCTGCCCAGAAGATCGGATCTTCCGGCATGATGTCCTTGACGTAGATTTTCATCGCGGAACCAAATGGCCTAACTAGTGAGTCTATTGACCAGCCATAGTACGTCCACTTAGTTTTTTACAGCCGACGAATGTTTTTTGGTTTCCCATTGTTGTCAACGACCCACCAATAGGAGTTTTCCTAACACGTGAATTAAATGCTCTGTGGAAATCTTTACGCCAAGACGGCGCGCGAGGTCAAGTCCCTTTTCGGCGCATATTTTCAAGTAGGTACAAATTCGCCACCACAGCGAAACCTTACGGCTTGCGGGCGGACCTCCTCTAAATATATAAATGAGTCACGGAGGATTATATGAGACTCAAAGACCAAGTAGCTATCGTCACCGGAGCGGCGCAGGGGATCGGGGCGCATTATGCGCGCGGGCTGGCCAAAGAGGGAGCATCCGTCGTCGTAGTCGATATTCTCGATCCGACTCCGGTCGTGAAAGAGATCGTCGGCAACGACGGCAAGGCGCTGGCGCTCAGGATCGACGTCTCCGACGAGGCGCAAACCAAGGAGATGGTCCGGAAAACCGTCGAGACGTTCGGCCGCGTCGATATCCTCGTCAACAACGCGGCGATCTACGGCACGATCGTGCGCAAGCCGTTCGAAGAGCTCACCGTCGAGGAGTGGGACAAGCTCTACGCCGTGAACGTCCGCGGGATTTTTCTCTGCGTCAAGGCCGTCGCGCCGCACATGAAGGCGCAAAAGCGCGGCAAGATCGTCAACGTCACCTCGAGCACCTTCTTCAAAGGCAACGAAAATTTTCTCCACTACGTAAGCTCCAAGGGCGCGGTGGTCGCGATGACGCGCTCGCTGGCGCGCGAGCTGGGCGACTACAACATCAACGTCAACGCGATCGCGCCGGGACAAACGATGAGCGAGGCGAATCTTAAGCGCGGCGAAGAAACCGACGCGCACTCGCTTCGCTTACGGCTGCTCAAGCGGCGGCTAGTACCGGAAGATTTGGTCGGAACGGTGGTTTATTTAAGCTCTTCAGACAGCGATATGATGACGGGGCAGGTTTTACTCGTGGACGGCGGAACTGCGTTTCATTAATAGCAAAGAAGCTGTCAGCCGTACGCGATAATGTAGGGGCGGGTTTAAAACCCGCCCCTACTTCGCTTTCTTTTCATCCAGTTGCCGCTTCCAACCAAGCGTTCTCGCTTTCGCGCCGACTTCTTCGGCCTCCGGGATCATTCCCTTGCGCTGGTAAAAAATCGATAGGCTCGTGTAGGCCAGCTCGTCGTCCGGACTTACTTCGATCAACTTCTTGCCGACCTCGATCGCCTCATCCAGCCTATCCTGGTGCGCCAGGGCCATCGCCAGGGCGTGGAGACAATCCGCAAAGTTTGTATCTTCCTTAAGCGCCTTTCGATACGCCACGATGGCCTCATCCAGCTTCCCCTCGGCGAACAATTCCATTCCCCGATTATATTCGTCCTCTTTTGTCACAGGTGAATTTTCTCGACGTCAGTCGCCAACCTTGGGAGCTTCGTCTTTCCGGCACTGCTTCAGGATGATTTTCTTCAAACGGTCGGGATCGATCGGCTTCTTGAAGATGACGCACTGGAGACCGTCGAGGCAGCTTCGTTTAATAACGTGGTCCTTGTCATAGTAGAACGCGGTCATCAGCACGACCGGCAACGCCGGCCGCTGTTTTTTCACCTCGCGATAAAGCGTGTAACCGTCCATGTCCGGCATCACGACGTCGCTCAGCACCAGGTCGAATTCCCTCCCCTCCAAGAGCTCCATCGCCTTGAGACCCGAAGGGGCGGTTTCCACGACGCATCTTTCTTTCTGAAGGAGCTCTTTCAACGAGCAGCAAACTCCGAGATCGTCGTCGACGACCAGCAGCCGCAGACCTTCCAGTGAAACGCCCGCGTCTTGTTGATCCGCTTCTTCCGGCTTCGGCGCGCCCGTCAGATCCGCCATCATTCTGCCGTCGTGGTACTCCTTGGTGCCGTACTCCCCTCCCTCCGCCATTTCGCCGATGCGGCGCGTGATCGCCTGGATCTTCTTCACCTGCTGCTCGACCGACTCGAGCCGTTCCGATTCGACGACGTATTCTTCGTCGGTCGCCACCCGGCCGACGTACTTATGCAGGAGATCGAGCTGGTTCACCAGTATCTCCAGCGAATTGTTGATCTCGTGCGACAGGCCGATGGCGATCTCGCACAGCGTGGCGAGTTGATCCCTGTGCCTGATCCCGCGGATGTCCTTGGCAAAGCCGATCGACCCCAACTCGCCGCCTGCGGCGTCGTGGATGATCGAGGCGGAAATCGCCACGGGGATGCGCTCGCCTTTCTTGGTCTTGAAGACCGTCTCGAAGTTACAGACTTTCCCCGGCTCCCCGCCCTCGCCGAGCCGCATCGCCACCATCACTTTTAGCGCCTCTTCGCGGGTGGGGTAGATCTCCAACACGTCCCTGCCCAACACCTCCTCCTGCGTAAAGCCGAGGTTTTGCCTGGCGCCATCGTTATAGAAGGTAATGGTCCCCGCGCGGTTCACTGCGATGATGATATCCGGGCTGCTCTCGACCAGCTTTTGGAAGTAGTCTGAGGATAGAGACATACGGGTCAGTGCTTGATCCAATAATATTAAGTCCTTTACGAGGTGGAATGCAAGCTCGATCCGCTCCGCATCGTGAATTACCTTCCGCGGCCGACGACTTGCCGGTATACATTTTCGTAGCCGTCGATCATCCGATCCACGGAAAATTCTTTCACGATCCATTCGCGGCAGCGCCGGCGGTCGAGCTTCTCGACCGAGCCGATCGCTTGGACCATCTCGTCTTCGTCGCGCGCGAGATATCCGGTCTCGCCGTCTTTGATAAGCTCGGCCATGGAACCGCGCGGATAGGCCAGCACCGGAGTTCCCGCCGCCATCGATTCGGCGACGGCCATTCCGAACGGCTCATCCCATTGGAGCGGGAAGAGAAAGCCGCGCGCGCGGCTCATCGTCGCCACGAGATCGGCGTACGGCATCGCCTCGACGTGGCGGATCTGCTTCCCGTCGATGTGCGGTTTGACTTCTCTCAGAAAATATCCTTCGCTCCAGGGCAGATGCTTGGTCACGCTTCCGACGATCAGCAGCCGGACGTTCGCCTTTTTCGCGATCCGGATCGCTTCGGCGATTCCTTTTCCCGGCGTCATGCGGCCGGCGATGATGAAAAAATCTTCCGGCCGATCGTTGAAAGGAATTTCCCCCGGCTCGATGCCGTTGTAAACGACGGGCAGGGACTCATCGCCCAGCGCTCTCGTCTGCGCGCGGCTGACGCAGACGGGAAAACAATTGGGAAAATTTTCCCGATAGTAGTCATGAAGCTCTCTCTCGATGTACGCATAGGTGACGAGAGTGGGCGTCTTGGTGAAACCGGAAAAATAAGGCGCAAGAGTCGGCCAATGGGCGTGAATCAGATCGAAGCGCTCGGCCTGGCGGTAAAGGTTGCAGGTATTGCGCGTCTCGAATTCCTTCTCCAGATAGAAGGTCGATTGAGGATCGTCCAGCGTTGCTACGGGCACGACGGAGCGGACCGGACAATCGACCTTCGAGTCGCCCGAGGCAAAAAGCTCTACCTGATGGCCGCGGCGCGCGAGGCGCCGGCAGAGTTCATAGACGATGCGCT
This sequence comes from Binatia bacterium, assembly GCA_041494945.1. Taxonomy (GTDB): domain Bacteria; phylum Desulfobacterota; class Binatia; order UBA9968; family UBA9968; genus JAJPJQ01. The sequence continues at coordinate 12,729 of JBGQBP010000024.1, forward strand.
CCGTTCCGCCGTGCGTTCTGGGCGGCACGGAGAGATAGACGCTGGTGATCTGCGCGACGTTCATGGCCTGAATATTTCGCTGGCGCTGGAAAACCTATACTTCAACGCCTTCGGGACGTCCACCTCGGACGCCATCGGGCGTGGGCTGGAGGTCTGAGGTCTATAGACTCATGGCATGGCCTTCCGCGCGCAGCGCCGGTAAAAGACTTCTTGCTTTATCGCTCCCGTTCGCCGACAATCGCCTCCGTTTGCACCTCGGCATATATTATTTATAAGGAGGTCTGCAATGACCCTATGGCAGTTAAAGGCGTTTACGACGGTCGCCAAGGAAGGCAGCTTCACCAAAGCCGGTAAGGTTTTGGGGATCAGCCAACCCTCGGTCTCTGCCCTGATCATCGGCCTGCACAAAGAGCTTAACGTAAGGCTCTTTGAGAAGTTGGGGATAAAACCCCATCTTACCGAAGCGGGGAGACGGCTGTTTGAGCTCGTGAACAGCGCTCTGGCCACGATCGAGAAGATCCCGGAAGAGCTGGACCAAGTAAAAGGGCTGAAGAAAGGCAGGCTGGCGATCGGAGGATCGGGCTTTGCCGGCGCCACGCTGTTGCCGATTGCCGTTCAGGCGTTCAAAAAGGCGTTTCCGACGGTGAAAGTAAGCTTGATGATTCAACCGAGTATCGTCCTCGAAGAAAAACTCTTGAACGGAGAACTCGATTTAGGTTTGCTCGGCATTCCCCCAAAATCCCCCCTGATCGTTGCCCGACCCTTCCGAGAAGAGCGCATTGTAGCGATTGCTCCCCCGAATCACCGGCTGGCAAAAAAACACTCCGTGCCGTTGGCGCTCGTCGCGAAGGAACCCCTGATCATAGAGGAGCGCGGCGGCGGCACCATCCGAAATATGGTTGAGACCTTGTTTACTAAGAATGGATTCCACTTCGCGCCGGTGCTGAAAATAGACGCGGTTTTTGGCAGCAGGGATGCGCTCAAGAGCGCGGTCGCGTGCGGTCTCGGGATTGCCTTTATTCCCGAGCATCAAGTGGCCCTGGATATCAAAGCAGGACGCCTCAAGGTGTTAAAAATTCCCGGCGTCAAATTGAAGCGAACGATGTCTCTGGCCTTTCATAAGCGGCGACAAAATCCGTTTGTGCAGGCCTTCGTCGATTTTTTGCAACGTTATAAGGAGAAATAGCTCACAAGCCGAATATCCGCCTGAAGTCTTGGATATAGTCCGATCTCAGCCCGATGTCGCTCGGGACCGTTTTGAGCTTCAACTTCGATATCGACATATTGGGAGAGAGGGGCTCCACGTCGGAGCGCGCCGGAATGCGGCCGCGGGCGCGGATGATTTCCTGCCCGTCTTTCGAGAGAAGAAAATCGATGAACAGTCTCGCGGCGGACGGGTTTTTAGGTTTGGCGCTGAGGGCGATGCCGTTGATGCCGACCACGATGGGATCGAGAGTATGCGCCCACTCTACGGGCGCGCCGTTTTTTTTCATTTCCTCGATCCGGTGGACGTAAACGACGCCGATCGGAAACTCCCCCGCGGCCATCAACTGCGCGATCAAGACGGGGCCCTTGCGCCACTGAACGTTTTGCCGCGCCAGCGCTTCCATGAACCGGTGGGTCTTCTCCTTGCCCCACGCCTCAAGAAGCGCCGCGTACCAGGCGTATTCCTCCCGATCGATCGAGATTTTTCCTTTCCACTTGGTGTCGAGAAGATCTTCCCAGCGCCTGGGAGCTTCGTTCGGCGACACCAGCTTGGTGTTGTAACCCAGGGTGTAATAGTTGCTCGAATAGCCCGTCCAGTATCCCGCGGGGTCTTTGAATTCCGAAATGTAGGCCGCGGCTTCGGGCGAGACATAGGGCGAGAGCACTTTGTAATGCGCGAGCGTCCCTACTTGACTCATGCCGACCGCGTCGAATTCCCATCTCCCCGCGCGCGTCTCGGTCAGAATGCGGTTCAACGTCGTTTCGGCGGTGGCGCGAAAAGTTTCCGGCTGGACATAGGGATACTTTTTCTGAAACGCATCGAAGAGAATTTTGCTCTCGATAAGATTGAGCGAAGTGTACCAAACCACCCGTCGTTCTTTTTTCGCGCCTTCGATCAGATTGGCGGTATGGTCGGATTGGCCCCTCGCCTGGCCGGTGAAAGAGAGCCCGGCAAGAACGAGCGAAACGATTCCCGCTTGAATCCGGCTCATGCCCGCCTCGCCGCGCACGATGGCTTTTACCTCACCAAACCCGCGCTCTTGAAGAACCCCGATTTATCGAGAGCGTCCACGAATGAATTGTCGAAGAACTCTTTCGGGTCCGAATTCTTGGCCTGGGGAAATTCTTTTTCATCCATGTAGCCGAACTGGGCCTGAATGGCCTCGGCGCGCACGTTGAGGCTCATTTCCCAATACGGCGCGAATGCGTCGTAAGTTCCGTCGATCGTCGGCGCATCCTCGATCTTGACGTACTTGGCGATCGCCTTCTTGGCGACCTCCGGCTGCTTTCTCGACAGCACCACCGCCTCGGCCATCGCTTTAAGAAAAGCGTAGACCGTGTTCGGGTTCGCCTTGAGATATTTCTCCGTCGTTCCATAGGTCACCTGGAGGCCGGGAATGTTGAGCTTGCCGATGTCCACGAGAAGGTTGAGACCCGATTCTTTCGCTTTCAGCGTATTCGGCGCGGAGAGCGTCCCGGCGGCGGTCTTGCCGCCGATGATTGAACTTAATATCGCCGGCACGGTTTGAACATAAAGGATTTGCACGTCCTTGTCGGGCGCCAGGCCGTTTTTTTTCAGCGCCTCGCGCGTCGCCGTGTCCAGCGCGGCGCGGGGCGAGCTCACGGCAACCGTCTTCCCTTTCAATTGTTGGATGGCGCCGATCTCCTTTGCGCCCCACATTTGAAAGACAAACTGCTGTATCGTTCCGCCGAAGTATTTAACTTTGCCTCCGTGCAAGCGCGCGTTGATGAGATCCGGGCCGTCGGTATAGAAATCCGCCTCCTCGGAGACCACCGCTTGGGCCGAGACTTGAGGAGTCATGAGCTGGACTTTGGCATTCAGCCCATACTTCTTAAAAAGGCCGGCCTCATAGGCAACCCAAATGGGCGTGAAAGCCCCGCTCGGTTGCGCGTAAGTCACGACGACCTCGCTCTTCTCCGGCTTGCCGCCGACCTCGGCGGCGAAACCAGGAGGAGAAACTGCAAGCGTTGCTAATAGAATCATGACAGTTCCCGTAGTCCGGATATCCATAGATTTTTCTCCTCTATAAAAAAGTTTTTCCAGGCCGATCAAAAAGGTCTCAGAGGCAAGGCGCGCGAAGGTCCGCGAGCGGAGGCGTACTCTTCCAGTACGTTGACGCGAAGTGGGCCGAGCGCAACGAAGCATATGAGCCTTTTTCATCGGCCTGCCGCGCGACCATCCAGCAATCTAAGCTCCAGCGCATACGTGCCATTCCACTCGTTCTCGCTCAAACGATAAACAATGTCGATTTTCGACTGGAGAGCCTCCGGCCAGCGCTCTTCCAAACCGAACGCGAACGCGCCCAACGTGCGCCCTTTGTGACGCAGCTTGAAGCGGGAGCCGCCGTTGATGGGCTTGCGCTCGCACATCTCCACGCCGCGCGTCACAAAGACGGGCTCCGGATTGCCGATGCCGAACGGCTCCAGCGCGCCGATTTGTCGAAACAGATCCCCCTTGATCTGGGAGAAATCAAGTTCGGCATCCACGTCGATCACCGGGGTCAAATGTTCCGGAGAGAGCGAGCTGCGCGCCATCTCTTCGAACCGCTCCGCAAAAGAGGAAAACTTTTCTTGCCGCATGGTCAGGCCTCCGGCATATTCGTGGCCGCCGAATTTTTCCAGGAATTCGCCGCATCCGCGCAGTCCCTCCACCATGTGAAAGCCGCGTATGCCGCGCGCCGAGCCTTTTCCTTGTCCCTCGTGAAACCCGACGACCACGGTCGGGCGATGGAACCGCTCGACGATCCGCGAGGCGACGATGCCCAAAACTCCTGGATGCCATCCCTCCTGAGCGAGAACCAGGGAGTAGCGGTCCCCGATCTCCGCGCCCGCTTGCGCCAGAGCCTCCTTCAAGACTTTCGCTTCGGTCGCCTGTCGCTCGCGGTTGTGACCGTCCAACTCCTGCGCGATTCTCAGCGCCTCCTCGGCGGAGTCGGTCGTGAGCATCTGCACGACCTTGAGCGCGGCGTCCATCCGTCCCGCCGCGTTGATCCGCGGTCCCAGCCTGAACCCGACCTGCCCGGCGGTTATCTCTCCGTCCCGTACGCCCGCGACTTGCTTGAGCGCAAGAATACCGGGGCGCGTCGAGCCGCCCAATACCTCGAGACCGCGCCGGGAGAGAACGCGATTGGCGCCTTTTAACGGAACCATATCCGCGATCGTGCCGAGCGTGACGACATCCAGGCAGCGGCGGATGTCCGGAACTTCCGCGCCGTTGAACAAGCCAGCATCGCGCAATTTCGCTCTGAGGCCGATGATTAGATAAAAAGCGAGCCCGGCGCCGCAGAGTCCTTTGTCCGGGAACGAACAACCGGACTGATGCGGATTCAAGATCGCCAGGGCCGGAGGGAGAAGGTCCGGCGGCTGGTGATGATCGACAACGACCACGTCGATGCCCAACGATTGCGCGAGCTCGACCTCGTTATAATTGGAAATGCCGCAGTCCACGCTGACGACCACGCGCACGCCTTGCTCGTGGAGCTGCTTGATCCCCTGGACGTTGAGACCGTAGCCCTCGTCGATCCGGTGCGGAATATAAAAAATCGCGTTGCAGCCGACCTCTCTCAGGAAACAGACGAGCGTCGCCGTGCCGGTGGTTCCATCGACGTCGTAATCGCCCCAGACGCAGACGAGCTCGCCGCTCGTGACGGCTGCCGCCAGCCGCTCCGCGGCCCGTTCCATGCCGGTCATGAGGAATGGAGAGGGCAGATCCTCGCGCAAACTGGAGGAGAGAAAACGTCTCGCGGCCTCCGGCTCCGTCAGGCCGCGGTGCGCCAAAAGCCTTGCGATCAGAGGTTGAACTGGAAGCGCCTGGGAAAGACGGGAAACGCAATCCTCATCCGCCTCTCTCAGAACCCAACGCTTCAACATAAGTTGGTTTTGAGTCTTCAGTCGCGAAGAACCTTCTTGAAGTTACTCGATTGCCGGTATCCCTCTCTTTCGTCATTCCCGCGAAAGCGGGAATCCAGTCTTGTTCTATTGATTCAGCCCTGGATGCCCGCTTACGCGGGCATGACGGACGTTGGCTTTTCCTGAAGCCCAGAGGTTTATCGCCCGTTTAACACGTGGCGCTGAGAATTCAAAATAAAAAATCCAGAATTCAAAATTATTTTTGCGGCTTCTTTCCTCTTTCCCACAACAAAATGACCGGGCTGGCGATGAAGATCGTCGAGTAGACGCCGGAGAAAAAGCCCACCAAAAGCGCAAAAGCAAAAGGCCGGATCACCGCGCCGCCGAGAACGAACAGGGCAACGAGGACGAGCAGCGCCGTGCCGGTCGTGATGATCGTCCGGCTCAAGGTTTCGTTGATGCTGGTGTTGATGACCATTTCGAGTCCCACTCTTTTGCTCTTCCGCATATTCTCCCGGATACGATCGCAAACGATGACGGTGTCGTTGACCGAAAATCCGACGATCGTCAGCAGCGCCGCCACGATCGTGAGATCGAACTCGTACTGCGCCAGGACCAGGGCCCCGATGGTGACCAAGACGTCGTGGATCAATGCGATCACCGCGCCCACGCCGAAGCGAAGCTCGAAGCGAAACCAGATGTAAACTCCCATCATGACCGTCGCCGCAATGACCGACCAGGTCGCCCGCTCGCGCAGCTCCTTGCCCACCTTCGGCCCGACGGACTCGACTCTGCGGATCTCCACCTGTTTTTCGCCGAATTGGGCGGCGAGCGCTCCGCGTATCTTTTCTCCCAACGCGCCGAGCTCGATCGCCGTCCGCTCGAGACGCACGAGGAACTCGTTCGAGCCCGTCTCGCCGAAGTCCTGGATCACGCTGTCGCCCAGGCCGATCGGCGTCAGCGTGCGGCGGATGTCCGCAATCGAGACCTTCTGCTGAAATTTGAGTTGCACCACGGTCCCGCCGGCGAAGTCCACGCCCATATTTGGACCTTTCGTGATCAGCAGGACCAACACGGCAAGGTTCACCAGTGTAGACAGCGCCACCGCGATGTTGCGGTACTTGGTAAAAGGAATGGCCGTTCCGGGTCTGATAATCTCCATCGTCTTCCTCTCAGATGCTGATGCGCGCGAGCCTGCGGGCGGCTATGCGATAGTCATAGTAGATCCGGGTCAGGTAGACCGCGGTGAGCACGGTCGTCAAAATACCGACGCATAGCGTGACGGCAAATCCTTTGATCGGCCCCGTGCCGAACTGAAAAAGGATCAAACCCGAAAGCATCGTGGTCATATTGGAGTCCAGGATGGACGGCAACGCGCGCTCGTAGCCCGCCTCGACCGAGGCTCGCGGCGACTTCCCGGCGCGCAACTCCTCGCGGATGCGCTCATTGATGAGCACGTTGGCGTCCACCGCCATTCCCACCGTGAGAACGATTCCGGCAATGCCGGGCAGAGTCAGCACCGCCTTGAAACCCGCCAGAATAGCCAACAGAAAAAGGATGTTGAAAAGCACGGCGAAGTCCGCGAGCACCCCGGCGCCGCGGTAATAGGCGATCATGAACAAAATCACGAACGATCCGCCGGTGATAAAGGAGATAACGCCCTGGCGGATCGAGTCGCTTCCGAGCGACGGCCCGACCGTGCGCTCCTCGGCGAATTCCACGGGCGCCGGCAGGGCACCCGCTCTGAGCACGATCGCGAGATCGCGCGCCTCTTTCATATCGAATTGGCCGGTGATCGAGGCGTGCCCGCCGGCGATGCGCTCCTGGATAACCGGCGCCGAATAAACTTTGTTGTCGAGAACGATTGCTAGCCTCTTCTTGACGTTCTCGGCGGTGATGCGCTCGAAGAGCCTGGCGCCGCTGTTGTTGAGAACGAGCTCCACGTAAGGGCCCTCCAGCCGCGTGCTCGGCCGCACGCGCGCGTCCGCGATGGTCTCTCCCGTCATCAGGGCTTGCGCGTGCACCAGATACGGCACCTTCTCGCCGCCGATTCGTCCATCGCCCTTAGCGCCATAGCCGTAGAGAATCTCGGTCCCGGGCGGAGGGCCGCCGCGCAGCGCTTCCTCGACGCCATGCGTTTCGTCGAGCAATTTGAATTCCAAGAGCGCCGTCTTGCCGATGATATCCTTGGCCCGTTCCGGATCTTGGATTCCCGGCAGTTGCACCAGAATGTCCTGCTGCCCCTGGCGCTGGATGATCGGCTCGCTCACGCCGAATTGATCGATGCGGTTGCGGATCGTCTCGAGGGATTGATCCACGGTCTGGTCTCTCAATGCGCGCCGCTCCTTTTCGCTCAACCCCAGGACAAAATCCACTCCGCCGGCGCCGGCTTGAGAGTTAACGACCGTAAGGTTGCCGAACTCGCTCTTGAGCAGGTCCCTGAACTTGTCGGCGCCGGCCGCCGGCGCTTTAAGAATAATCTCATTGCCGCGCCGGGAAATCTCCGTCGTCGCGATTCCCTTTTCGCGCAAGAGCTTGGCCATATCGTCCTTGATGCGTTCGACGGTGTTCTCGATCGCCTTCTCGACCTTCACTTCCAGCACGAGATGGGTGCCGCCTTGAAGATCGAGTCCCAGATGGATGCGATCGGCCGGCAGGTAGTCGCTCCACCACGGCGGCAGCTCCCGGACAAACGACGGCGTCAAATAAATCATCGCCACTACGCTCAGCGCCAAAAAAATCACCAGGCGAACCGCGACACCCCGTTGCATGCTATGGCTCCTTGCCTTCTTTCGTTACGACTTTTTCGTTCTTGACGATCTCGGAGATCTGCGGCCGGTGAACCCGGATGCGCACGTTGGGCGCGACCTCCAACGTCACCACCGCGTCGGTCAGGGCCACCACCTTACCGTAAATCCCTCCCGAGGTCATCACCTCGTCGTTTTTTTTGAGCTGCCCCAACATCCGCTGGTGTTCCTTGGCCTTCTTCTGCTGTGGACGGATGAGCAGCATGTAAAAAATTACGAATACGAGGATGAGCGGCGCGAAGCTCACCAACGAGCCCATCGGACCGGACCCGCCGAGCCCCGGGACCGTCTGCGCATATGCCACATCGAACATGATTCCTCCTATCTCGACTCCGACGTTTGAAGCTTGCGTTCCGAATCGCGCAGCCACGGTTCCGCGCGGTCTTCGCGAATCGCGTTCCGCACACTTTCCATGAGCCGGTGATAAAAAGCAAGGTTATGCAGGGTTAAAAGATGAGCCGCAAGAATCTCGCCGGCCTGATGCAGGTGGCGCAGATAGGCCCGCGAAAAATTCCGGCAGCAATAACAATCGCACGACTCGTCCGCCGGGCGGGCATCGCTCGCGTACTCCGCGCGGCGGATGTTGATTTTTCCCGCGGCGGTGAAGAGAGACCCGTTGCGCGCGTTGCGCGTCGGCAGCACGCAATCGAAGAGATCGTAGCCCGCGCGCACGGCTGAAATGATATCTTCAGGACGGCCGACGCCCATGAGATAGCGCGGGCGGTCTTCGGGCAAAAGTCCCGCGGTGAACTCGCCTATGGCGCGAAGCGCCGCTTCTCCCTCGCCCACTCCCAGGCCGCCAGCGGCGAAGCCGTCGAACGGCAAAGCCGTCAACTCCCGCGCGCATTCGGTCCGCAGGTCTTCATACATGCCACCCTGGACGATGGCAAAAAGCGCCATGTCGGTTTTATTGCGTGCGTTGAGCGAGCGCTCCGCCCATCGGACCGTGCGCAGCGTCGAGGCGCTCGCATACTCCCGGTCGGCCGGATAAGGAATGCATTCGTCGAGCACCATCGCGATATCGCTGCCGAGATCTTGCTGGATCTCGACCACCTTCTCGGGCGTGAGGAGGTGGCTGGAACCGTCGAGGTGAGATTGGAATTGCACTCCCTCTTCGCTGATCTTTCTAAGCGCGCCCAGGCTGAAGACCTGGTATCCGCCGCTATCCGTAAGAATCGGCTTCCGCCATCCCATGAAGCGGTGCAGCCCACCCAGCTCGCGCACCACCTCGACGCCGGGGCGAAGATAGAGATGATAGGTGTTGCCGAGGACGATCTGGCAGCCGATCTCCGCCAAATCTCGCGGCGACATCGCTTTCACGCTGCCTTGAGTTCCTACGGGCATGAACGCCGGCGTCTCCACCTCGCCGTGAGCCGTCACGAGCCGGCCGAGACGGGCCCTGCTGGTAGAATCTTTTTTTATGACAGTGAAATTAAACATAACGAGAGGTAGGGGCAGGTTTCAAACCTGCCCCTACTATTGCCTGTTGCCTAATGCCTGTTGCCTTTTATAAAATCAACATCGCGTCGCCGTAACTATAGAACCTGTATTCCGAGCGGATCGCTTCCTCGTACGCGCGGTGGATGAGATCCATGCCGGCGAAGGCGGCGACGAGCACCAGCGGCGTCGAGCCGGGCAGATGAAAGTTGGTAATGAGCGCGTCGATCACGCGGAACTGGAAGCCGGGACGGATGAAAAGCCGCGCGATGCCCTCGTCCGCTTCGACGGCCCCTTTTCGCTCCGCGATCCATTCGAGCGCGCGCGTGCTGGTGGAACCCACCGCGATGACCCGGTTGCCGCTCTCTTTCGCTCGTTTGATTTTCTCCGCCTCCGCGCTTCGAAGCGTATACCATTCCCCTTCCATGCGATGGTTTTCTATCTTCTCTTCTCGCACTGGTTGAAACGTGCCCGGTCCGACGTGCAGAGTCAAGAATGCGGTCGCAACGCCGCGCGACTCCAATCGCGCCAGCAATTCCGGCGTAAAGTGAAACCCCGCCGTCGGCGCGGCCACCGCTCCCGGACTCCGCGCATACACCGTCTGGTAGCGCTCCCAATC
>JBGQBP010000025.1:0-22653 GCA_041494945.1 Binatia bacterium
CTTGACTTTGCGGAGGCAGATGGACTAGGTATTCGCAACGACGGCCGCTGCAACTCTCTAGGCGCGAGGCGGTCGTTGCAGATCATAGACGGAGGTGCTCGATGAGACTGATTGAGAGACGAGGTGCGGCCATTTTCACCGGCGCAATTTTTTCGCTGGCTCTTCTACTCTTCTCCCTGCCGGCCGGAGCCGCGCAGGCGGAGAAACCCCGCGCCGGAGGCGAGTTGGTGTTTGCCGTGGGCGGGACGCCTCCCTCCTTCGACGGCCACCGTGAGACGACCTTCGCGATGCTCCATCCGCTCGCGCCTCACTACAGCACGCTGCTCCGCTTCGATCCGCAGGCCTATCCGAAAATCATCGGCGACGTGGCGGAAGATAAATGGACCATCTCCAGAGACGGTCTTACTTACACTTTCAAGATTCGCAAGGGAATCAAATTCCACGACGGCAGCGATCTTACGTCCAAGGACGTGAAGGCGACCTACGACAAGATCATCTTCCCGCCGGAAGGCGTGGCGAGCGCGCGCCAGGCTTCTTACGCGGTGGTGAAAAAAATCGAGGCGCCGGACCCCTATACCGTAGTCTTTGAGTTGAAGCAATTGTCGGCGTCATTTATCGCCAACCTGGCCTCGCCCTGGAATTTCATTTATAAAGCCGACCTCCTCGCCAAAGACCCGCGCTGGTACGAGAAAAACGTCATGGGGTCGGGACCGTTCGTCTTCGTCGAGTACGTGTCCGGTTCCCACTGGATCGGAAAGAAAAACCTGAACTACTATATGAAAGACCGGCCTTACCTGGACGGCTTCAAGGCGATCTTCATTCGCGACACGGCGCCACGCGTCGCCGCGATTCGCAGCGGCCAGGCGTTGATCGAATTCCGCGGCTTCAATCCCGCGGCGCTGGAGGACATTCAAAAAAGCGTGGGTAAAAATGCCATCGTCCAGGAAAGCCCCTGGATTTGCAACCTGACCGTCACGATCAACAGCGAGAAAAAGTTTTTCAGCGATGCACGCGTGCGCCGCGCCTTGAGCCTTGCGATCGATCGATGGGGCGCGTCCAAGGCGCTCTCGAAAATTTCGCTCATGAAGTACGTCGGCGGAGTTTTCCGTCCGGGCTCGCAGTTCGCGACGCCGGAGGCGGAGCTCACGAAGCTCGCCGGGTTCGGGAAAAATATCGACGCCAACAGGAAAGAAGCGCGGCGTCTGCTCAAAGAAGCCGGTGTGCCCGACGGATTTTCCTTTACGCTCAAAAACCGGAACGTCAAAGAACCTTACGAGGTCACCGGGGTCTACACCATCGACCAATGGCGGCAGATCGGTCTCAACGTCAATCACGTCATGCAGGAAGAGGGACCCTACTTCAACGACTTGCGCCAGGGAAACTACGATGCCGCGATCGACTTCGCCTGCGATTTCATGGACGAGCCGGATCTGCAACTGCAAAAGTTCCTGAGCGCCAAAAAAAGCTCGCTTAACTACGCCCGCTATAACGACGACGAGCTGGATGAGCTTTACGACCGGCAGAGCCGTATGACGACGCTCGGGGATCGGCTGAAGCTCCTGAGGCAGTTCGAGAAGAGAGTGTTGGACGATCAGGCCTACCAGTTTCACATTCTCTGGTGGCAGCGGATCGTGCCGCATTGGGCCAAGGTCAAGGGCTGGAAGATTACCCCGAGCCACTATGTGAATCAGGATCTGAGGGACGTTTGGCTCAAGCTATATTAATCAAGGCAAAAAACACCGCTTCTCGTTTTTACCTTTTGCCTTTTGACTTGAGATGCAGCGCTACATTCTGAACCGCCTGCTGCTGATGATCCCGACGCTGCTCGGCGTCGCGGCGCTGGTTTTTCTGCTCTTACGGGTGTTGCCGGGGGACATCGTCGAGCTCAAGTACGCGGGCAGCGGCACGTTCGCGCCCAGGCAGGCGATCGAGCGGGAGCGGGCTCAGCTCGGCCTGGACAAGCCGCTGGCGCGGCAGTTTGTAAACTGGATGTGGGGCATCGTTCGCTTCGACTTCGGCGACTCGATGTGGACCGGGCGGCCGATCACGCACGAGATCGCCATTCGTCTCGAACTCAGTATCGAGCTTGCGCTCATGGCGACCTTCGTCGCGGTTCTCATCTCGATTCCCCTCGGAACGCTGGCGGCGCTCAAACAGGATACCTGGGTCGATTATTTCATCAGAATCTTTTCGATCGCCGGTCTCTCTATCCCTTCCTTTTGGCTGGGCATCCTCATCATTCTGTTCTTCATCATCTTCTTCCATTGGCTTCCGCCTTTGACTTTCACCTCGTTTTGGGTCGATCCCAAGGCCAATCTCATGCAGCTCGTCTGGCCGGCGCTGGCCGTCGGCTACCGATATTCCGCCGTGGCGACGCGCATGACGCGCTCGTCGGTTCTGGAAGTGTTGCGCGAGGATTATATCCGCACGGCACGGGCCAAGGGACTGTGGGAAAAAGTCGTGCTGACGCGCCACGCGCTCAAGAACGCGCTGCTGCCGGTCATCACGGTGTTGGGACTCGAATTTGCGTTTCTCGTCGGCGGCCTGGTGGTTACCGAGCAGGTGTTTAATTTGAACGGCATCGGCAAGCTCTTTGTCGAATCGATCAGCCAGCGGGACTACACCATGGTGCAGAGTCTGGTGCTGTTGACCTCGTTCGTCTTCATCTTCGTCAATTTCCTCCTCGATCTCGTCAACGCGTGGCTCGACCCGCGCATCCGATACCAATAACAAACCCGACTATGGCAGGAGAAACCGCCGTCGCGCAAAATTCGATTCCCGGAACAGCCGTGTTCCATCGCTGGGTTGGAGCCTGTTTGCGCTTTACCCGCGCTCGGCCGCTCGGCGCCGCCGGGGCGGCGATCATCATCGTCATGTTGCTCGCTGCCGCGCTGGCGGATCTCATCGCTCCTTACGACCCTTTAACGACCGATTATGCAGCGATGCTTCAGGCGCCGAGCTCGGCTCATTGGTTCGGCACCGATTCCTACGGCCGGGACGTCCTATCGCGCCTCATCTACGGGTCGCGCACCGCTCTTTTCGTGGGCTTTTGCTCTTCATTTTGGGGCGCGACGCTGGGCGCTATTATCGGAGTCACCAGCGCTTACTTCGGCGGCAAGGTCGATCTGATCGTTCAGCGCTTTATGGATCTCATGCTCTCGTTCCCGCTGATCGTGTTGGCGCTGGTGGTCGTCGCGGTGCTCGGAACCGGCGTCGTCAATGTGATTTTAGCCATTTTGGTGCCAATGATTCCGCGCTCGGCGCTCGTCGCGCGCAGCAGCGCGCTCTCGCTCAAGCGAACGCCGTTTATCGATGCGGCCCGCGCGTTGGGATTCGGCCACACGCGGATTATTTTCCGCCACATGCTGCCGAACGTCATGGCGCCTTATCTCATCATGCTGACCGCTTTTCTCGGCCAGGCGATCCTGCTCGAGGCTTCGCTTTCTTTCCTCGGTCTCGGCGTCGCCGAGCCGGTGCCGGCCTGGGGGCTCATGCTCTCCGGCGCCGCGGTGGAATTCGCCGAGCGCGCGCCGTGGATGGGGATTTTCCCCGGCATCGCCATCAGTCTCTCGGTCTTCGCCTTCAACCTTTTCGGCGACTCGCTGCGCGACGCGCTCGACCCGAAGCTCAGGGTGTCTTGAGCGCGGCAAGTCCGGCACGTTTTTTCTCTTACGATCACGTTTCACTATCCCGGTGTCTATTGCCGGTATTTGAGCCTTGCCAGGTTCCCTGGAAATCGCGTAAGATTTGCGGAAAAGTGATAGTGAGGCATCGAGCGATCTCGCCCGGTCTCGCTTCACGTGCAAGAGCGGATCGATCCGCGCACGATCATCGAAGCGGTGCGGCGGCGAGCAATCTAACGACGCTTCCGCTACTTTCTGACGCAAGCATTTTCTGGCCTCACGCGGGAAGAAATCGCCATTATCGAAGATAGCCGGCAAGAAGAAACAACTAGCAGGGAAGTTGCCGACGATTCAGAGCTTGAGCTGGAAACTTGGGACGGCACGATGAAGCTGCCGGATGTCGAAAAAGCGGAAATCCCTGAAGCTAAAGTCGTCAGATATTTGCTTTCCACTACCCACCGATGAGAAGGAGACGGTCATGATTGAGGAACTCGCCGACGTTATTCTTACCTGTGACTTGCCCGAACACGGACTGGCGAGAGGCGATATCGGAACGGTCATGCTGATTCACAAAGGCGGCAAAGGTTATGAAGTAGAGTTCACGACGCTTGACGGAGAAACCATCGCCATCGTGACTTTGACCGCGGGCCAGGTTCGTCCCAGCAAGCAGAGGGAGATCGCTCATGTGCGCGATTTGGGCGCCAACGCGTAGCTGGTCCTGCTGATGGGGATAATTCGAGGGGCAGGATTTCGCACCTCAACATTCTTTGCGTATGTCCTCGGCGTCGCGACTTGAATGTTGAATTAAGAATTCAGGCCGGAAAGATTACGGGCTTTTCGATTCCACTGGGATTTCACGCGTAGCCGGCAGCGTGAAGAAGAACGTCGTACCTTTGCCTTCCTGACTTTCCGCCCAGATCTTTCCGCCGTGGGATTCGACGATCATTTTACAGATGACGAGCCCCAGGCCCGTGCCCTTGTGCTCGGAGGTCTTGCCGCTCTGAGTCTGGCGATATTTCTCGAACAGGTCGCCGATCTCATGCGCGGGAATTCCCACGCCGCTGTCTTTGACCCAAACGGTGGTCTCGCCGTCGTTTTGCGCCGCGCCCAACTCGATTGTCCCGCCCTCGCCGGTAAATTTGATCGCGTTGCTGATGAGGTTGGTGAAAACTTGTCCGAGCCGTGCGGCATCGACGTTGATTCGCGAGAGGGGCTTCTCGAAACGGTCCTTCAAGGAAATCTTTTTTTCGCGCGCCAGGACCATATAATCCTCAAGGCTCGCTTGGATCAGTTGCTCGAGATCGACTTCTGCCTTGACCAGTTCCAGCCTGCCGGCCTCGATCTTGGAGAGATCGAGAAAATCGTTGATGAGGTTCAGCAGGCTGCGGCTGCCAGTGGTGATCTTAAGGAGCCAATTCTTCTGCTCGTCGGTGACCGGTCCCACCAGGCCGTCCTCGATGATCGCGGCGCTCGACATAATTGCGGTAAGCGGGGCGCGCAAATCGTGGACGATCATCGCGGTGAAATCCGCCTTTAGCTTCTCCAGCTCTTGCGCTTGGAGTTTAGACGCGAGAATGGGCTCGAGCTCGCGAACGGCGATCCCGAGCGTTTCTCTGGTCTCGTCCGTATAGAGAGCGCGGTTGGCGGTAAAAACCGCCAGGGCGCCTTCGACGGTGCCGGAAAAAGGCGTCGAGAGCACCGCGAGTTGTCTCCTCTCGGCCGGTTCCTCCGTGGTCAGCAGTTCGGGATTGAGCAATTTCTCCTGAGACTTTTCTTTCTCTTTCGTTGTCACCAGCTTCTCTTCCAGGATGATCTGTTTGGCCAGCTCCAGCCAGGCGGCAGGGACCCGCTCCGCCAGGTGAACAATCAGTACCGGGCCGCTCGGCCCGCGCAGGCAGAGCACGGCTATCTGGTAATCGATGAGAGATTGAAAGAACTCGAAGAAATTTTTTAGCGCGCGGTTAAGATCGCTGTTCGAACGGCCGGTCTCGCGAATGCGATTGCTGATGGTCGCCTCGAAAAGAATGCGGTCCAGAAGGTCGGTCAAGCGCGCGTGCGCAGTCTGCCGGGCAAAGGGCACGGCGCCTCTAGATACGGGCTTCGCCGCCGGCTTGCGCTTCTTTTCCGCCAGCAATCGGGCAACCTCCTGCTCGAGCGGCGCCGTGCCGGCGCCTTTAAGAACGTAACTGTCGGCGCCCGCCTCCTTGCCCCAAAAGCGATGTTCCTGTTGGTCGAGGGTCGTGAGCAATATAATGGGCAGGTCCTCTGTAGCGGAATCGTTCTTGAGGAGCCGGCAAACCTGGTAGCCGGTAAGCTCGGGCATCATGATGTCCGAGACCAGCAGATCGGGATTCTCGCTGTGAACGAGATGAAGCGCCTCCAGCCCGTTGGTTCCTTGCGTCACCTGATAACCCTGCCGCTCCAGAGCCAGGGCGATCGTGCTCCGTTGCGTGCGGCTATCGTCGACGACTACGATTTTTGCGGCCATGGGATTTTACCCTTCTCTCTGGGGAAGGCTGCCTGGACGATCTCGTCGGCGATTTTTTCCAGCGGGCTGACGACCCCGGCCGCGCCGGCTAAGACGGCCTCTCGCGGCATGCCGAAGACCAGCGAGCTGGCCTCATCCTGAACGATCGTCCAGCCTCCGGCTTCCCGGATTTTTTTTAAGCCCTGGGCGCCGTCCCGCCCCATCCCGGTCAACAATACTCCAATCGCGTCCGCGCCGTAGATTTGCGCCGCCGATTCCATCAGCCGGTCCACCGCGGGACGGTGTCCTTGAAGCGGCGGGCTGTCGGTGAGCGCGAACTTTTTTCCCGCGCCGATTTCGAGATGGTGGTTATCCGGGGCGAGATAGACGTTTCCGTTGCGCAGCGGGACCCCATGAACTCCGAGCTTTACCGGAAGCGGGCACTCGCGCTCGAGCCATTGTCTCAAGCCGGCGACAAAGCCCGGCGCGATATGCTGGACGATGGCGATCGGAACCGGAAAGTAGGACGGCAACGCTTTCAGAATCTTCGCGAGCGCCGGCGGGCCGCCGGTGGAGGCGCCGATGACTACGACCGCCGGTCTCGGCGGCCGGTTGACCTCGGCCCTCGGCGGCGCGGCCTGAATAACGGGCTTGTTGACCAAGCGCATCGGACGGACGTGCGCCACGGCCTTGACGCGGAAGATCAGCTCTTCGCCGATCTGAGATAATCCTTGCGGTCCGGCGCCGCTCGGTTTGCCCATGACATCGATCGCGCCGCACCGAAGCGCCTCGAAGGCGACCTCCGAATCGTGGCTTTCGATCAACTGACTGACAACCAGAATCGGGACCGGACGGCTCGAAGCGATGATTTTGGTCGCTTCCAGGCCGCCCATGAGAGGCATGTTGAGGTCCATCGTCATCACGTCGGGGTTCAGCGAATTTCTGAGATCGACCGCTTCGCGTCCGGTTTTCGCCCAGCCCACGACTTCGATCTCCGGATCGTGGCTCAGCAGATCCCGCATCATGGCGGCGATCGACGGTGAATCGTCGGCGATGAGAACTTTAATCATAAATTTGAATACGCGTGCGTGGATTCGGTTGCAAGTAGGGGCGGTTCGCGAACCGCCCCTACAGGTTTACCCACACAGACACCTTGCCTCTGTAGCGTTATGCAAATCGATGGACGATCTCCAAAAAGCGCTTTTGATCGAAGACCGCCTTGGTGAGGTAAGCGTCCGCTCCCGCCTCGATCCCGCGCTTCTTGTCCGCGTCGGTCTGCAGGGCGGTCACCAGGATCACGGGGAGGTCTTTGAAGCGCTGGTCCTTTTTTATTCTTTCGGTCAGCGCGAAGCCGTCCAGACGCGGCATTTGCACGTCGCTGACGACGATGTCGAAAGTCTTCTCGTAGAGCTTGATCAACGCGTCCTCGCCGTCGACCGCCGTGGTCACGTCGAAGCCCGCCGCTTCCAGGATGTTTTTCTCCAGCGTGCGCGTCGTGAGCGAATCTTCCGCCACGAGCACGCGCTTTTTGGCCGACGGACGCGGCGCGATCGCGCGGACCGGAAGCGCCGGAGATGCTTTCGTTTGGTGCGACACCGAGCGCAGCAGATCGTTCGGGTTGAGAATGAGCGCGATCTCTCCTTTGCCGAGAATGGTCCCGCCGGTCAACTGCGGGAGGTGGCCGAAAAATTTTCCCAATGCCTTCACCACGACTTCCTCTTCTCCCAAGAGCGCCTCGACGCCGAAAACCACTCTTCCTTTGGCGCCCCGGAGCAGCAGCGCCGCGAGCGTGCCGTTCTTGCCGGCGTCGATTTTAGGCAGGTTGAGAACATCGGCAAGCCAGGCGAAGGCGAGCGGAGTTCCGTCGATCACGACCGTGGCTTTGCCTTCTATGTGGGTGATTTCGTCGGGGGAAAGCAAGAGGGTTCTTTCCAGCGCGTCGGTCGGCAGGCAAAAGATATCCCCTCCGCTTTGGAAGAGCAGCGCGTGGGTCGTGGTGAGCGTGAGCGGAAGCGACAGCGTGAAGGTCACGCCTTCTCCGGGCTTAGATTCAGTCGCGATGGAACCCTTGAGATTCTCGATCCGTTCCACGACCGCGTCGAGGCCGATGCCGCGGCCGGAAATTTCGTTCACTCCAGCGGCGGTGGAAAACCCGGGCTGGAAAATCAAATCCAACACCTCATCGTCGGGCCACCGCTGGATCTCCTCGGCCGAGGCCAGCCCCTTTTTTACCGCCGTTTCCGCTATGACGCGGGGGTCAAGTCCCTTGCCGTCGTCTTTAACCATGACGAGGATCTTGGTTCCTTCCTGCCGGGCGCTGATGGTGAGCTTCCCGCAAGCGGGTTTTCCCTTGCGCTCCCGTTCCTCTGGCGGCTCGATTCCATGGTCGACCGAGTTGCGCACCAGATGGATAAGCGGCTCGCGCAGCTCTTCCAAGATTTTTTTGTCCAGGCGGGTGAAGGTCCCCTCCAGCACGAGATCCACTTCTTTTCCCAGGTCCCGGCTCAAGTCGCGGACCATTCTAAAAAAGGGCTCCAGGATCGTGGACAACGGCAGCAGGCGCAGGTCGCGCACGCCTTCGTGAATGCCATCGACCAGCAGCTCCAGCCGGCGCGTATTGTCCGAAAGCCGCTGCAAGGCCCTGGAAAGGTCGTCGCCGACTCTTTCGATCCGCCCGAAAGAGGGGCTATGTGTTTCCCGCGCGAGCCTCCTCCTCCATTCCTCCAAGGAGTCCAGCGTGTCTTCGATCTGCCGGAGATTGTCTAAAGCCTCGATCTTGGTGACCAGAAGCTCTCCCGCCTGGTTCATCAGATTGTCCAGACGGTCGGTCTGAACGCGGATGCTGCTGAGAGTGGCGGCGCCGTCGCGGCCGGCAGGCGTCCGCTCTCCTCCCGCAGGCACTCTCTCTTTGGTTTCACGCGAAGGATCCGCCTGGACCGGTTCGGCGGCCGGTTTTTCTCCGGCGGCGATCTTGAGATCTTCGATCAACGCGTCGATGGCGGGCGGTTCCGCGCCCTCCACCAGTGCGCCGAGAGCTTGAGTCACCGCGTCGATGTTGCGATAAAGCGCGTCGATCATCGGCGGGCTCACTTCTTTTTCGCCGCGATTGAGTTGGGTGAGCAGGGTCTCGAGATAGTGGGCGAGCGTTTCCAGATTTTTGAAGCCCATCATCCGCGAAGCCCCTTTGAGGCTGTGGGCCGAGCGCAGGATCTCGTCGATCGGCGCCTGTTGGGGTTGGCGCTCGAGCGCGAGCAGTCCGTCGTTCAGCTTCTGAATGTGCTCGTCGCACTCCTCGCGGTAGATCTGGAACAGACGTTGATACTCTTGATCGCCCGGTTCCATTTTCAGTTTTTCGTGGTTTCGAAAATTTCGAAATTATCTCCCTCGGCGGTGCGGAATCGCTTGACCAGTTGCTCGAGCGATTGGCCGAGAATCATCAATTGAGACGCCGCGAGGTTGGTCTGCTTGGTTCCGATCACGGTCTCTCTCATTCCCTGATCGATCGCGCGCATCGCCTCGGAGACCTGATCGGCGCCGATGGCCTGCTGGCGCGTCGCGAGCGTGATCTCCTGCACCGATCCCATGGTTTGCTTAATCGTGGAGGTCACGCCCTGGAGCGTCTCGCCGGCCTGGAGGATCTGGCGCACGCCTTCCTCGACGCCTTTGTTGCCTTCTTCCACGGCCAGGATGGTGTTCTGCGAGGCCGACTGAATTTCCTGGATGATCGCGCCGATCTGCGCGGCGGCTTTCTGGCTTTGATCGGCCAACTTGCGCACCTCGGTCGCAACCACGGCGAATCCCTTGCCGTGCTCGCCCGCGCGCGCCGCCTCGATGGCCGCGTTCAGCGCCAGCATGTTGGTCTGCTCGGCGATGCTCGACACGGTATGGACGATCGAGCTGATGCGCTGAATCTGCTCGCTCAGATTCAAAATGCTCTGGGCGATTCCCTGGGACTGAGTTTTCAGATGGTTCATTTCATCGATGCCTTTTTGCACCGCCCGGTTTCCCTCCTCGGTCAACCGGCTGACTTCCCGCCATTGCGCGGACATCTCGTCGGCGGTCTTTCCCACCTGGTTCGATGAATGCGCCAGCTCCTGGATCGTGGTGGTGACCTGGTTGATCGACGCCGCTTGTGAGGCCACCGTGCGCTCTTGCTGTTCGGCGGCGGCCGAGATTTGGCTTGCCGCCGAACTGGTGTTCTGGACCATTTCGATGATCCGTTTGACGATCTGGCTCAAGTCCTGCGCCATTTGATTCAGCGAGAGCCCCAGGAGTCCGATCTCCGAGGAGTCGCGCGCGGGCATGGAGACGGTCAAATCGCCCTGCGCGACCTGGCGGGCAAAGCCGACGCCTTCGCGGATCGGGTTTGAGATGGTGCGGGCAATCACGACGGAGGCCCAGGCCGCGACCAGAAGAGTCACGATGATGGTCGCTGCCACAATGTTGCCGAGCTTGTTCATGGGCGCCAGCCCTTCGGACTCGTCCATCTTGGCGATCAAAACCGCGCCGATTTCGGGCAACGGCCGGAAAGAGGCGATGGACGGCACGACGCGGTAGTCAAGAAAACGCTGGTTTCCCTTGTTTCCCTGAAGACCGAGGCCCAAAAGGTTGTTGTCCGGAACGCTTTTTAAAACGGTTGGATCTTCCGTAAAGCGCGATTGGGTGAGCATCCTGCGGTCGCGGTCGATGATGATGACTTCGCCGGTCTGGCCCAGGCCCGAGCGCTCTTCAATCAGTCGATGAATTGGCCGGAGTTCGACCTCCAGGATCGCCTGGCCGATCACGTTCGCATTGTTGTCAAAGACCGGACTGACGATCATGAAGACGTGTTGTTGGGCGATCTTGGAAAAGAAGACGGGGCTAACATTGAAGGCCGCGTTCTTGTCCAGCTTTGCGAGATCGAACTCACTCAGGTCTTTCCCCTCCTGGAGGAGCGCCTTGGAACTGGAGCTGACTATCTTCCCGTCGTTGTTCGTTATCAGGATGTCGACGTAGGAGCGGTTCGCCTCTTGCATCGGCGCGATGAGATTTTTTACCCGAAGCGCCCGCTCCTCGTCCGTCTTTGCCGCAAGGTTGGGGTACACCACGCGGAAGCTTGGAGAGAGGAGATCCTTGAGGGCTTCATTGCTGGCGAGATTGGCGGCGTCCTGCAGATAGGTTTTTAACCAGCTGTTGAGAATATAAGTTTTATTGTCCGCTACGGCGTCGAGCTTATTGGCAATTTCTTTTTCCAGGCTCCCACGGCTGGTGCGGTAAGCCAGAATCCCGATGACGAGAATCGGAATGAGCGACAGGGAAAGAAAGCAGAGCGTGAGCTTCCCCCTGATGGTGGCGGGAGCCAATCGCTGAAAGAGTGCGCGCGGCAAAAAACTTTTCATTTTTTTTCTCCTGGAATTGTCCCGCTTCTCACGCCGGTCCCGCGAAGCGGGAATCCGCGACGATCTTTTCCATGTCGAGCAGGCTGAGCGCCAGCCGGCCGATCAAGTACTCGCCCCGGATGAAAATCGCCCGCTCGGGTTCGAGCGACAGGGGAGGCGGCTTGAGCTCCTTGACGGCGAAGGTCACGATGTCTTTAATGCGATCCACGGCGAGGGCCAGCTTGCTTGCTTGAACGGAGAGGACGAGAACGGACGATAACGTTGCGGGGATTTCTTTCTGGCCGAGGCCCACGATGGGTCCCAGATCGATCACCGGCACGAGCTCTCCCCGAAGATTCATCACTCCGGCGAGATGGGAGGGCGCGCCCGGCAGACGGCGGAGCGGCGTCGCCCGGAGGGTTTCCGCCAGATGCTTGAGCTCGACCCCAAAAATTTCGCCGCCGAGCTCGAACGAAAGAGCGGCGATCTTCTCCCCGCTTTCTTCCGGCGCCGGAACCTCGCTTAAGATCCGCGCCCGCTCGCGGAAAAGCTCGCGCAAATCCTCCTGCTCGATTGCGCCGCCGTCCGCAACGACGGTTATGTTCCTATCATCCATCGGTTTGTTTGGTTTGCCAATCCCCCAGCTCGTGCGCTTCGATGACTGAGAAGACACGCTCGGGGTTTAGGATCGGAATCAGCCGCCCTTCCCATTTTCCCACACCCGCGATGAACTGGCTTTGCAGAGTTCCCAGAAAGGAAGAAAAATCCGGGGCGGGCTCCATCTCGTCGCGGGAGATACGGATCAACGAAAGTGCCCGATCGACGATCAGGCCGAAGAGCTTCTCTTGAAAAGGTGTCACCAGGACGGCGGTTTTTCGGTCCCAGGGCCGGCGGGCAAGCCCCATGCGCCGTCTTAAATCGACGGCGGTGACCACTTTCCCGCGCAGATTGAAAATGCCGCCGACAAACGGCGGAGCGTCCGCCAGAGGAGTAAGCTCCGGCAGGGGAACCACCTCTTGCACCTCGTGTACGGAAATGGCGTACCTGACCGGCTCGAGGGTGAAAGTAAGCAGCATGAAGTCATTTTTCATGGAAGGAGTTCCTTATCCACGAGCATAAGGAGCTGCCGGCCGGTGAGCCCTTCGGCCCCGCTCAAATTTTCCGATAGCGGAGCGGCGGCGAGAAGGCTTTTGACCACGGCGAAGTTTCGCCGCGCCTGTTCCGGCTTGCCCTGTGCTTTGTGGACCTTGCCGAGATAATAATGTCCGAGGGCGAAATTCGGGTCGATATAGACGGTCTTCTTCATAGCGGCCTGGGCCTCGTCCAGTTTGCCGTCTTCCATCCACAGCAGTCCCATAAAATAATGGGCCCAGAGATTGAGCGGGTCCAACGCAATCGTGCGGTTGAGCCAATAAGAAGCCTCTCCAAGGTGCTGGCGATCGGCGGCGATCCGGCCTAGCAGAAAGCAGACGCGGGCGTCCCGTGGGTTTGTTTCCGCCTGAGCGGCGAGCAGCACCAGCGCCGGGTCCAGCTCGCCCTGGGATATCAGCTCGACTGCTTTAACCACGGGATCGTCGGAGATTTTTTGTTCCCGCGGCGGCACGCTAGAGGCGTGGGCATCGGTGGCCTTCGGGGACGGGCGCTGCAAAGGCGCAGGCCAGACAAGTGGAAGCGGGCTCGCAGCGTGAGCGGACGCCTTTGGGAACGGCTTTTGATAGATGACGGTCTCGGGAAACACCCGTGCCTCGAAGTCCCGGTAGGTCTCGCGCGAATATTCCGCCGCGCCGGTCAGCAGGAACCCTCCTTCATCGAGGCATTCGGAAAATTTGCGCAGGATTTTTTTGATCGTATGCGGGCGGAAGTAGATCGTGACGTTGCGGCAGACAATGATATCGAGGCCGCTCGTGCCGTTAAGAGACGACGGGTAGGGATCGCTTTCTAGATTGAGCGGAAAAAAGCGCACCAGCGAGCGAAGGCGATCGTCCACGCGCAGCGATTCTCCTTTCGACGGATGCCAGTATTTCTTGACCAGCTCCGGCGGCACTCCCCGGAAGGACCAGGGCCGGTAGATCCCTTGCCCGGCGCTTCGGAGCGCTTCGTGGTCGATGTCGGTGGCGAGAATTTCAATTTTCCACGACAGCACGAGCTCGGGAAAGTGCTCGAACAGCAGAATGGCGATCGAGTAAGGCTCTTCTCCCGTGGAGCAGCCGGCGCTCCAGATCTTGAGCGTCTTTTTTCTCTGAGGGTTTTTCTTTTTGACAAGCTCCGGGATGAGGTAATCCCTCAGCGTCTCGAAGTGGACCGGGGTGCGGAAAAAGTAGGTCTCGTTGGTGGCGATCGCCGCCACCAATTGATCGAGACCGGCGATTCCCTCGGAGTCGCCGGTCTCGATGGCGCGAATGATCTCCCGAGGAGCCGCCGTGGGAATCGTCGCGTGGAGTTCTTTGAAAGCCTCCTCCAGCCGGTGGAGCTTCTCGTCAGGAAGGTAGAGTCCCGTTTTTTTCTCCAGTAAGTCTCTGAGCCGGAGAAGGTCGGCTCGCGTGTAAGCCAGAGATGAATAAGGCATCCCTGCGCAAGGGTAAATTTTGACTCCGGGAAAGTCAAGTTTATTCTCAAATGCGGAGTGATTTATAGCGTTGAATGTGGTATTCAAGGAACGTTCATGGTCGATGTCGCCGCCAATTGCCGCGAGGTGCTCGAGCGCATCGGCGAAGCGGCGTCCCGCTCGGGCAGGAATCCGACAGAGATCAGATTACTGGCCGCTTCCAAGTCTCAAAGCGTCGATAAGATCAAGGCGGCGATCGAGGCGGGCGTCCGGCTCTTCGGCGAAAATTACGTCCAGGAGGCCGAGGCCAAAAGATCCGCCATCGGCGGATCGTTAGGACGGCAATCCGCCATAGGCGGCTCGGTCGAGTGGCACATGATCGGCCATCTCCAGCGCAACAAGGCCCGGATGGCTTTGAATCTTTTCGATCTGATACAAACGTTGGACAATGTGGAGCTGGCGCGGGCTTTGGACAAGGAAGGGAAGAAGAAGAAGCGGGTCGTGCGCGCCTTTGTCGGAGTCAATCTCGCCGCGGAGGAAAGCAAAAGCGGAGTTGCCCGCGGCCGCGTTGCCGGGCTCTTGGAGGAGATCGGCAAACTGCCTTATATAAGGATAGAAGGACTGATGGCGGTGCCGCCCTACCGGGACAAGCCGGAAGAGATTCGGCCTTATTTTTGCGCGCTGCGCGAGTTGCGCGACGAGCTTAAGACGTTGAACGCGCCCAACGTCGATCTCAGAGAGCTTTCGATGGGCATGACGCACGATTATCCGGTGGCGATCGAAGAAGGGGCGACGCTGGTGCGGATCGGAACGGCCATTTTCGGCCCACGGAGCGGATAGAACAATTATGTTTATTCTTGCCAATCTGGTCGAAGCTTTGGCGGCGGTCGTCAACATGCTGCTGACCTTATATATGTGGATCGTCATCGCCCGCGCGGTGATCTCCTGGGTCAATCCCGATCCCCACAACCCCATTGTGCGCTTTCTCTACAGCGTCACCGAGCCGGTGCTATATCGGTTGCGGCGCGCCCTACCGCTCTATGCCGGCGGCATCGATTTTTCCCCGATCCTTGTCTTCGTGGCGATTTTGTTTTTACAGCGCTTCCTGGTGCAGTCGCTCTACGATCTGGCGCGGTCGCTGCGCTATGCAGGTTGACCCATGAAATTGATTTTTGTCAGCGACCTGCGCGAGAACCAGCCGGTGGACACGATTTTTATGTGCGCCGCCAAGAACCAGGGCGTCACTAAGTCCGGCAGCGGCTACTTGACTCTCAAGCTCCTCGACCGCAGCGGCGAGATCGAGGGCAGGGTGTGGGACCGGGCGAACGACCTGGCGCGGGGATTCGAGAAGAGCGACTACGTGCGCGTGCGCGGCCAGGCGACTCTCTATCAAGGAAGGCTGCAAATCCGCGTGCACGATGTCGCGCGCGTCAACGAGACGGAGGTGGCGGCCGAGGACTTCCTGCCCAAGAGTCCTCACGATCCCGAGGCGATGGCGGCGGAGCTGATGGCGATTTTGCGCGGTATGAAAAATCCTCATCTGCTCGCTTTGGTCGAGGCGTTCTTTACCGACGCGGAGTTCATGGATTTGTTCAAGCGCGCTCCGGCGGGAAAAAGCATCCACCACGCCTATCTCGGCGGCCTGTTGGAGCACACGCTTTCTCTGCTCAAGCTGATTCTCAAAGTCGTCGAGAACTACCGCGGGATCGACGTCGAGTTGCTCCTCGTCGGAGGTTTTCTCCACGACATGGGCAAGATCTACGAGTTCTCCTACGACCGCGCGGTGGAGTATACCGACGGCGGCCAGCTCCTGGGGCACCTCGTTATGGAAGTGGAAAAAGTCAGCGAGAAAATACGCTCGATACCGGATTTTCCCACGGAGCTCGCGATGCTCGTCAAGCACATGCTCGTGAGCCATCACGGCGCGTACGAGTTCGGCTCGCCCAAACTTCCGCAGACGGTCGAGGCGATGATTCTCCACTATCTCGACGATCTGGACGGCAAGGTCCAAGCCATCCAATTCCTGATGGGGAAAGAGCCGGGCTCGCGCTGGACCTCTTTTCACCGCGCCTATGGGCGGAGTTTTTTCCGCGGCGACGGCGGTGAGAAGAAAGATTGACGCTCGCGGCATAACCGCGGCGAGGCAGGATTCACCAATATGAAAATGTTTTTGGCGGGAGCGTGGACCGATAAGCCGAAAAAGATCGAAGTGCGCAACCCCTTCGACAACTCGGTCATCGACACCGTGCCGAAGGGAGACGCCGCCGACGTGGAACGCGCCTTGAGCTACGCCGAGCGCGGCGCGAAAGTTATGGCCAAGCTCACGGGCTACGAGCGCTGGAAAATCTTGCGCAAGGCCGCCGATCTCATGGCGGCGCGAAACGAAGAGCTGGGCCGGACCATTTCCAGCGAAGAAGGGAAAATCATCGCCGAAGGGCGCGGAGAAGCAGGCCGCGCCGTCGAAACCGTCATGGGATCGGCGGAGGAGGCGAAACGAATTCACGGCGAGACGGTGCCGCTCGACGGCGATCCCTCGGGCAATAAAAAACTGGGCTTCACATTGCGCGTGCCCTGCGGCGTCGTCGCTGCGATCAGCCCGTTTAACTTTCCGCTGAACCTCGTCAGCCACAAAGTTGGGCCGGCGCTGGCAGCGGGAAACTCGGTGATCGTCAAGCCGGCGTCCGACACCCCGCTCTCGGCTTTGAAGCTCACGGAAATTCTGCTCGAAGCCGGCCTGCCGCCCGAGGGTATCCAATGCATCACCGGCCCGGGCGGCGAGATCGGCGACGCGCTGGTCTCCGACCGGCGCGTGCGCAAAGTCACTTTTACCGGCAGCCGGGAGATCGGCGACCGGATCTGCCGCATGGCCGGCATCAAAAAAGTCACGATGGAGTTGGGCTCCAACAGCCCGCTCATCGTCATGCCCGACGCCGATCTGGACAAAGTTGCAGTTGCGGTCGTGGCGACCGGCTACGCCAACGCCGGCCAAGCATGTATCTCGACCCAGCGGGTGCTGGCGTCAAAGAATATTTATGGCGACTTGCTCGGCGCGCTGAAGCCCAAAGTGGAAGCGTTGGCGACCGGCAACCAGTTGGATGAAAAAACCAAAGTCGGACCGATGGTCAAGGAGAGCGAAGCGGCGCGCGTCGAAGATTGGATTCAAGAAGCGGTCGCGGGCGGCGCTCGGTTGGCTGCCGGCGGCGGCCGACGCGGAGCGATTTATATACCCGCCGTCGTCGCGGACGTAAAACCGGAGATGCGTATTTCTCGCGACGAGCTGTTCGGACCGGCCGTGGCGGTGACGCCGTTCGATACGATCGAAGATGCCATCGCTCTTGCCAACGACAGCGTTTACGGTCTTGCCGCCGGCATTTTTACGGAGAACGTCGAATGGGCGATGAAGTTCGCGCGCGAGGTGGAGGCAGGCAATCTCCATGTCAACTGGGGGCCGCAATGGCGCGTCGATCTGATGCCTTACGGCGGCCTGAAAGACTCCGGCTTCGGAAAAGAAGGGCCGCGCTACGCCGTCGAAGAAATGACGGAGCTTAAGATGGTCGTCTTTCACTTGAATAGCTAAATGAGATCCGACGGTCGTAAAGAAAGACAGTTGAGGCCCATCGTCATCACGCCCGGCTACATCAAGCACGCCGACGGCTCGGTGCTGATCGAGGTCGGCGACACGCGCGTTATCTGCACCGCCAAGCTCGAAGATCGCGTGCCGCCGTTTCTGCGCAACAGCGGCAAGGGATGGATCACGGCCGAATATGGAATGCTGCCGGGTTGTTCGCAGGAGCGCATCGCGCGCGAGTCGTCACGCGGGAAAGTCGGCGGCAGGACGCATGAGATCCAGCGGCTCATTGGGCGGAGCCTGCGCGCTATTGCGGACCTCAAGCTTTTCGGAGAGAAAACCGTTTGGGTCGATTGCGACGTGATTCAAGCCGACGGCGGGACGCGCACCGCCTCGATCACCGGCGCCTATGTGGCGTTGGCCGACGCCGCGCGCCGCTGGGTGAAGAACGGCGTCATCGAGCGGTCCCCGGTGCGCGATTCCGTGGCGGCGGTGAGCATCGGCATCGTGGACGGAAAAGTGCTGCTCGATCTCAACTACGAAGAAGACAGCCGCGCCGAAGTGGACATGAACATCGTGATGACCGGCTCGGGCAAGTTCATCGAGGTCCAGGGAACCGCAGAGCACGTGCCGTTCACCAAGAAAAAACTCGACCGCATGACCGAGATCGCCGGCCAGGGAATCAAAGATTTGCTGAAAGCGCAGAAAATAGTCCTGGCTGGCGATACTTGATTTTTCTCGTGCAGCTTCTTGTCGCTACGACCAACTCCAGTAAGCGCGCTGAAATCGAATCCGCTCTCAGTCGATTTTCCATCCAAGTCATCTCTTTGAAAAATCTGGGCGAGTTCCCAACTGCTGTGGAGGACGAAAATACCTACGAGGAAAACGCGCTCAAAAAAGCGCGTACGCTGGCCGAGTTCTCCGGCCGTGTGACTCTCGCGGACGATTCCGGACTGGAAGTGGACGCGCTCGGGGGCGCGCCCGGCATCCATTCGGCGCGCTACAGCGGTGGAGAAGCGAATGACATGCGCAACAACCAAAAGCTGCTCCATACCCTGGCGGGTGTGCCTGAAGAACAAAGAACGGCGCGCTTTGTCTGTGTGTTGGCTCTGTGCGCTCCGCCAGCGTTTGGCGGAGGAGAATGGCTCTTTCGTGGGGAATGCGCAGGGCGGATCGCTTTCGCTCCGCGAGGCGAGAATGGTTTCGGTTATGATCCACTGTTTTTTTATCCACCGCTGAACCGAACTTTTGCGGAGCTTGACCGCGAGGCGAAAAGCCGCGTGAGCCATAGAGGCCGCGCGCTCAGAGAATTCACAGCCGCAGTCGCATCGCTGCCGCCGTTTCAGACAAATCCTTGATTTCACGCCCTGCATGTGGTGTAGAATGATTGCGTCATTGTTGAACGGGGCGTAGCGCAGCCTGGTAGCGCACCTGCCTTGGGCGCAGGGGGTCGGAAGTTCAAATCTTCTCGCCCCGACCAAAAAAACAGTAGGCGGTCGGCAGTAGGCAGTTCGATTCCAGTTTTATTTACTGCCGACTGCGTACTGCTTTCTGCCTACTGAATTTCGCGCCAGTAGCTCAGGTGGATAGAGCAACGGCCTTCTAAGCCGTAGGTCAGGGGTTCGAATCCCTTCTGGCGCGCCATATGGGTCTCAATGCGGTGAGTGTAGCTCAATTAGGTTAGAGCACTGGACTGTGGCTCCAGGGGTTGAGGGTTCAAATCCCTTCACTCACCCCAATTCCTTTGGGATTGCAAATCTCAGATTTCGAATGGCCATAATTTGAGATCTGAGATTATCTGGAGTTTGAGATTTTAGATTCCGAGCGCGGTTCGACAGGCTCACCGCCCTGAGCCAAATCGAAGGGAAGCTCGGAGATGGGCCGCTAGCTCAGTTGGTAGAGCAGCTGACTCTTAATCAGCGGGTCCTCGGTTCGATCCCGGGGCGGCCCACCAAATTTTCAATCGGTTCGTCCGCGCTTTGATTCGAGTGTTTGGCCTTGACTTAGCCCCGCTTGTTTCCTACTCTTTTTCCTCGACTTGGTTGCTTACGGAATTCCGATCAGAAATGCGAGAGTGGCGGAATTGGCAGACGCACTAGACTTAGGATCTAGCGGGCAACCGTGGGGGTTCGAATCCCCCCTCTCGCACCAGCAAACCCTATTCATCCGATGAAGATCGACGTCAACGTAGTCAGTCCTACCCAGAGAAAAATCCGCGTGGAGCTTCCCGGCGATGCCGTGAACGAGGAGTTTCTGCGCGTTTATGAAAATTTAGGGCGGCGCGCGAAGATCAAAGGATTCCGCCCGGGAAAAGTTCCCCGCTCGGTCTTGCAGCAATTCTATGGAGAGGAAATCAAAGGCCAGGTCTTGTCGCACCTCGTGGAGCACTCGCTCGGCGAAGTTTTCAAGGAACGAGGGCTGAAAGTCATTTCCGAGCCCGAGGTCGAGGCGGATGCATTGGAAGAGGGAAGAGACTTTGCCTTTTCGGCGACGGTAGAGGTCAAGCCGGAAGTCGAGGTGAAAAACTATCGCGGATTGGAACTAAAGAAAGCCAAGCTCTCCGTCGATGATGATCAGGTAGAGCGTACGCTTCAGCGTATCCAGGACGCGCACGCGCAACTGGTTCCGGTGGAAGACCGGGATATCGTCCTGCGCGGCGATTTTCTCACGCTCGATTTTGT
Organism: Binatia bacterium; assembly: GCA_041494945.1. Classification (GTDB taxonomy): domain Bacteria; phylum Desulfobacterota; class Binatia; order UBA9968; family UBA9968; genus JAJPJQ01. The sequence continues at coordinate 20,242 of JBGQBP010000025.1, forward strand.
CGGTTCGATCGACGGCCATCCGCTTCCCGGAGGAAAGAACGAGAATTATGCGCTCGAGGTGGGCGGTGGAAGCGCGCTGCCTGAGTTCGAACAGGCGCTCGTCGGGTTGAAAAAAGACCAGCAACATACTATGAGTGTGCCTTACCCTACGGATTATTTTAACAAAGAATTGGCTGGCAAAGTGGCTGAGTTTTCCGTCACGGTTCGAGAGATCAAGAAAAAAGTTTTACCGCCCCTCGATGATGAATTTGCCAAAGACCGCGGCGATTGCTCCACGCTCGAAGAGCTGAAACAGAAAATCCGCACGCAATTGGAAGCCGAGCTGCGCGTATTTCAAACGGGAGAGCTTAAAGAGCAGCTCATGGACCGGCTCGTCGAGGCGCATGCGTTCGATGTTCCACCGAGCATGGTCGATCGTCAGGTCCGCTATTTGCTCGACCGGCATCAGAGCCGGCAGCGATCCCAGGGAATCTCTGCCGGCGAGAACCCTTCCACCGAAGAGTTGCGCCAAGAGCTTCAACCTCACGCCAGGCGGCAAGTCATGGCGACGCTCATTCTGGAAAAAATCGCTGAGATCGAAAAAGTCGAAGTTTCGGACGGGGAGTTGCAAAAAAGGATCGAAGAGGCGGCGCGCGTAGCAGGCGACAGGGCGGCGGCGGTGCGCAACTACTACGAACGGGCGGACGCGCGGGAGAATTTGCGGTCACAAATGATCATCGATCGCACCATCGATTACCTATTACAGCATGCCGAGATGAAAGAAGTGGACCCAGCCGTTGATGCCCAGGGGAAAAACGGCTAAAATGTCCTGGAGTGGCAAGGAGTCCCGACAAGTATGAACTTCATCCCGATTGTGGTCGAGCAAACAGGGCGGGGAGAGCGCGCGTACGATATCTTTTCGCGACTGCTCAAGGATCGGATTGTCTTTCTCGGCACGGTCGTCAACGATGATGTCGCCAATCTCATCACAGCCCAGTTCCTGTTCCTCGAATCCGAGGATCCGGAGCGGGACATTTTTTTCTACATCAATACTCCGGGAGGATCGGTCACGGCCGGTCTCGCCATCTACGACACGATGGAGTATGTAAGACCGCAGATCTCGACCGTGTGCGTGGGGCAGGCCGCCAGCATGGGTGCCATCCTGCTGGCCGCCGGGGCGAAGGGCAAGCGATACGCGCTGCCGCACTCGCGCATCATGATCCATCAGCCGCTCGGAGGATTCCAGGGAACGGCGACCGACGTGGACATCCAGGCGCGGGAGATCCTCCGGATGAGAGAAGAATTGAACAGTATCCTGGTGAAACACACAGGGCAGAGCGTTAAAAAGATCGAAAAGGACACGGACCGGGATTTTTTCATGACCGGCAGGCAGGCTCTGGAATACGGGTTGGTGGATGAGGTGATCGCCAATCGGCTTGTTAAGAAATAAAGCGAGGGTTCTATGCCAAAGCACGGGGACGAGCGTTCGGGTAATTTAGTTTGCTCCTTTTGCGGCAAGAGTCAGGACGAAGTCCGCAAGCTCATCGCCGGACCGACGGTCTATATCTGCGACGAATGCATCGATCTGTGCAACGACATCATCGCGGAGGAGGTCGACCACGAGGAAGCGCTGGCCTCCTCTTCCACCGTGCCCAAGCCGGCGGAGATCAAGCGGGTGTTGGACCAGTACGTCATCGGCCAGGAACGGGCGAAAAAAATACTTGCGGTGGCTGTGCACAATCATTATAAGCGGATCGACAGCCAGATGGTGACGGGAGACGTCGAGCTGCAAAAGAGCAATATTCTAATGCTCGGGCCGACGGGGTCCGGAAAAACGCTGCTGGCGCAAACGCTGGCGCGCTTTCTCCAGGTTCCTTTCACTATTGCCGACGCGACCAGCTTGACCGAGGCGGGCTATGTCGGCGAGGACGTCGAGAACATTATACTCAACCTGCTCCAGGCCGCGGACTACGACGTGGAAAAGGCGCAGCGGGGCATCGTCTACATCGACGAGATCGACAAGATCTCGCGGAAGTCGGAGAATCCCTCGATCACGCGCGACGTCTCCGGCGAAGGCGTGCAGCAAGCGTTGCTGAAAATCATCGAAGGCACCATGGCAAGCGTGCCGCCCAAGGGAGGAAGAAAGCATCCGCAACAGGAGTTTCTCCAGGTGGACACGACGAATATTCTTTTTATATGCGGCGGCGCATTCGTCGGCTTGGAAGAGATCATCCGCAAACGCACGGGCCAGAAGAAGATGGGCTTCGGTGGCGAGCTCGATCAGCGCGATGGCCGCCGTCCGAGCGAGCTCTTGCATGAGGTGCAGCCGGAAGATTTGTTAAGATTCGGTCTTATCCCGGAGTTCATCGGCCGTCTGCCGGTGCTGGCGACGTTGGATGAGCTCGAGGAAACGGCGCTCGTGCGAATCTTGAA
>JBGQBP010000026.1:0-22606 GCA_041494945.1 Binatia bacterium
GCCGATGTAAAGCGCATCCACTTCTTGGATCTTTGAATTCGACAGCGCCGCAGCCGCCGCGTCGCAGAAGATATCCACGAGCGTCTGCGCGCTCTTGCCGAACTTGGTCATGCCGACGCCGGCTATGTAAACCGCGCTCATGGTTTTTTCATATTACACTATCGTGGGCCATGGATGAAATTTCAAAAGCTGGAAGGTGAAATGATCGTAGGGGCGGTTCGCGAACCGCCCCTACTGAACTGATGGCAGATGAGCCATTTTCACCGGCCTGCTTAGACCTCGCCGCTTCGGATGATGAGGCAATCCTCGACAGGAATCTGGAGGGAAACCGCAGCGCCGGGCTTGAGCGTCATATTCGGCGCGCCCTTGGCCTGGATCTTTTGTTTTCCCACGAGTACGTGCAGCTCCGTGGCTTCTCCCAGATAAGGAAAACCCTCGGCCTGGGGGTGTCTTGCAGGTCCGATATATCCTCGCGTCGCTCGGAATCTCAAATCTCAAACTTCAGATGTCAGATTTTGCAATTTGAGATTTGCGATTTGAGATGCCCGAAGGGCCTGCATCGGTTCGGAGAGAGACTCCCAGGTGGCCTGATGGCATACTGACCTATTCACCGGCCCGGCACTTTGCCTGCATCAAAACTAGAGATCCCTTTTCCTTGCTTCGCGCGGTTCTCCTGAATCCTCTTCCACTTCTCCTCGTCCGACACGAGATCCCAATTCTCCTCACCGTGGGCGGTGATCTGGAGATAATTGTTGTCCGGGTCGAAGAAATAGATGCTGCGCTCGCCGGGAGGGCGAAGGCCGTCGGTCAAACGGTGATCGCCGAGCGAGCGGCCGCCCAATTCTGTAATCAGCGCGACCATGCGGTCGTAATCCTCCTGGCTCACGTTGAAAGCCACGTGACATGCCCGGCCCTTTTTCTTTGTTCGCTCCGACAGCTCCGCTACTTCTTTAATTCCCAGGATCTGCTCGTTCTCGAACTGAAAAAGTTTTTCGCCGCGCTCATCCCGAAGCGGCGTGAGTCCCAGCGCCTCGGTCCAGAAACGACTCGTCTTCGCTAGATCTCTCGTCTCAAAGATCACGTGGCTCACGCTCGTTCCGCCGGGACCGCCCCGGCGAAGACAAATCTCCATGTGATTGTCGTCGGGATCGTCGAAGCAAAGCGATTGGATCCAGGGAGAATCCGATCCATGCTCGACGACGGAGCCGCACGGGACCCCGCTCGCCTGAATTCTTTTCGCCGCGGCGGCGAATCTCTCTTCCGATTCCAGGGCAATACCGTAGCGCGGCGCGCCGCTGGTGGACGGCGGGACCTGCACGCCGGGAAGCGTCAAGCCGACGATATTCTCGCCGGCCAGAACATACGTGTGGCGCGGCGAGCCGTCGGCGTTTTTCCGCCGCGTCATGAACTTGAGTCCGACCGTCTCGATATAAAACTTCTCCGCGCGGTCCAAATCACGGACTGGAAAAGCGACATGATCGAGAGTCTTGGCGCCATACATAGAGATTTTTCCTAAAGGGATTCCTCAGGGAGCAAGTTTTCGGGCCGCGGCCGATAGAGTAGTCCCATGAGTCGAATCTATCTTATGGGACGTCCGCGGCCCTCTTCCTCGCGCCCTTCGGCCTCGCATGAATGTGGGGCGTTCAAGTCCGACTCCGCTCTTCAGCGCTTGGATGGGAAAAACAATTGTGAAGCTAGCCCGAGCGAAGATTGTTGTCAACGTACCCGACTGCACGGGATGCAGTCGCCACTAACGTGATGAACAGGAACGGGCGATCTCGTGATGAGCCTCAAGCAAAGCTCTTTATCGCTTTTTTGTTTTTCGGGCGCTCCCATACAAGCGATGAAAAATGCCTGTGGCAAATCGTCTCGCTATCATCGGCTCTTATCCATTTCCTTGAGCAGCGTTTCAATTCGCTTCAGCTCATCGCCGTAGCCCGCCCAGTTGCCCTGGCGCAGGAGATCCTGCGCGCGCGCGAAATGTTCCAGGGCCTGTCTGGCGAGACCTTTTTCCTTGCCGGCTGCTTCCGGCGCCGGCGCCGCCGCCTTCGCCTCGACCGGGCGGCCGCCAAAAATCCGCTGCAGGGATTGCTCGAGACTTTCCTCCATCGCGATCTGATTGCCGAAAGCGACGATCACGCGCTTTAACTCCGGCAGCGATCCGCTCTCGGCCGCAAGATACAGCGGCTGCACGTAAAGCAGCGACGCCTCGATCGGTATCGCCAGCATGCTGCCGCGAATCACCTGCGACCCGCGCTGGTTCCAGAGACTCAACTGCTGCGAGATCACCGGGTCCTGATCGATCCGCGCCTCGATTTGCTTCGGCCCGTAAACCAATTTGGCCTTGGGAAAATTAAGCGCGGTCAGCTTGCCGTAATTGGGCGTATCGCTCCGCGCCGCCAGCCACGCGCGCATGTTGTCGCGTTTGTTCGGCGTAAAAGGAAGCAGGAGAATAAATTCTTCTTTGGTCTCTCCGGGAAGACGCATGATCGTATAGTACGGCTCCATCTCGGTTTCCCGTCCATCGATGGACCGGTGCGGGACGGCGAGCACGTCTTCCTTGTTATAGAAAACCTGCGGGTCCTGCATGTGATAGGTCGCGTACATGTGCGCCTGCACGGTGAACAGATCCTGCGGATAGCGGACGTGCGCGCGCAGCTCCTCCGGCATGGCCTCCATGGGCTTGAACGTTCCCGGAAAAATTCTGCCGTAGGCCTGGATGATGGGATCGTCCGGGCTGCTGAGATAGAACTGCACGGAACCGTTGTAGGCATCGACCACGGCCTTGACCGAGTTGCGAATGTAGTTGCCGAGCTTTGGAATCGGCTCCGAATAGGGGTAGCGGTTGGAAGTCGTATAGCCGTCGATGATCCAAAAGAGCCGCCCGCCCTCGGCGATAACGAGATAGGCGTCGCGATCGAATTTGATAAAAGGCGCGATCTTACTCACCCGCTCTTGTATCTGGCGGTTATAGAGAATCCGGCTCTCGGCGGTGATGTCGTTCGAGAGCGCGACGCGCAAGGTCGCAAAGCGGGCGGAAAAGAGAAGCCTGCGCCAAAACGAGCCGATCGAAACTCCGCCGCTGCCCTGGTAGTCGGTATAGACGTTCTGATCGCCGGCCGCATAGTCGAGCTCGCGCGCCCTGGTCTTTACAAAAACGTAATCGTTGGCGAGCTCGCCGTAATAGATTTCCGGACGCGTGACTTTGAGCGCCGGCTTGGTAGAGACCGGCGGAATGTCCTTGATAAAAAATTCCGGCAGACCCTCGGGAGTCACTTGATTGACCGGGCCAAAGACGACGCCGTAGCCGTGCGTGTAGGTCAGGTGCTCGTTGATCCAGATGCGGCTCGGCAGATGCTCGTACGAGAGCTCGCGCCCCGAGAGCATCACCTGGCGCGGGCTGCCGTCGATCAGGTAGCGGTCATTATCGACGTCAACGAATTTGTAATAGGTGCGGATCTCCTGGAGCTGCGCGTAGGTCGCGAGCAGCGGACGGTGCTCCCAGAGGCGAATATTTTTGATCGTGGCGTCGTTGCGCCTGAGGTCCGCCGCGGCGAGCTGATCTTCGGCGGGAAATTCTTTGGCCTCGATCTTATCCAGGCCGTAAGCGCGGCGAGTGAACTCGATGGTGCGCTGGATGAAAGGCCGCTCCGCTGCGACCTGATTCGGTCCGACGCGGAAGTATTGGAGCAAAGAGGGATAGACGCCCAGGCCGGCAACGTGGGCCAATACCAGCATTCCCAGGCTCACGTATAAATACTTCAATCCGGGACGGGCGATCTGCACGAGCGACAGTCCGGCGCTTACCAGAGCCAAAAAGGCCAGGAAGCGCAACACGGGAAGGTTTGCATAAATGTCGGTATAGCCCGCGCCGAAGGCAACCGCCCTGGAGGAGTACAGGAGATCGAAGCCATCGAGATAATATCCGGCGGCCTTGATCACGAGAAAGCACGCCACGAGGCAGAGCAGGTGCACTTTGGCGCGTGGACTCACAGAGAGCCCGCGCCGCGTGTACTGAATCCCGCGGTAGAGAAGATAGATAAAGGCCGTGGCCGCAAATGTGAGCGTTACCGAGATGCTGAGCCAATCGTGAAGGCTGTTCAGAATAGGCAGGCGGAAAACGTAAAATCCGATATCCCGTCCGAAGACCGGATCTTGGATTCCGAACGGCCCCGAGTTGAGAAAAAGCAGCAGACTTTCCCACAGGCCGGCCCCTTGAGGAGCGGCAAAGAACCCAAGCAGCAGGCAGGCCGGGAGCAGTATTTTCCTCAGCAGCGGGTCGATGAGCTCCGGGCTGGGCAGCTCGATGACATTTTCCTGATCGATAAACCGCGCGCCGCGGTGCAATTGCGCCGCCGCTTTAACATTGAGATAGACGAGGAGGAAAAAAAATCCGCCCGACAGAAGAGCCAGGAGCAGTTGAACCGTCAGCTTCGTCGTAAAGATCTGCGTGAAGCCGACTTCCTTGAACCAGAGCCAGTCGGTGTAAAAAGAAACGGCTTGGCTTAGAGAGAGCGCGACAAACAGTAAAAGAAATAGCAGGTAGACTCTTAAGCGCCTCATTCGATCTCCTTATATCGCAACCCCGGAGCCAAAACCGCGCTGATGGTATAGAACTCACGCAAGGAAAGCAATGAGCATGTTGCAGGCCGCAAGTATAAAGCTGCCACTGCATTCTTTAACCAAAAAAAGAGGCGGCCTCGCGAAAAGGCCGCCTCCGGTAAAGCGCAGTTTAGGTTGGACGCTATTAAGCGGCGCCCACTTTTGGCCGCCACTTATCGAACCGGCGCTCGAGCTTGGTCAACAGCTCCATCGAGATCATGCCGGTGGTGGCAAAGATCAAAACTCCCACAAAGACTTTGTCCGTCTGGAAAGTGGCGCCGGCCACCGTGATCATGAAGCCGATCCCGGCAGTTGCGGCATAGAGCTCGCCGACCATGACTCCGATCAGGGCCCTCCCGACCGCCAGCCTGAGGCCCGTGAGGATGAACGGCACCGTAGAGGGAAGCACCACGTTCTTGAAGATCTGCCACTCCGAAGCGCCGAAGCTCCTGGCAGCGTTGAGCAAGTTGGCGGGAGTGGTTTTCACGCCGTCACGGGTATTGATCAGCAAAGGAAAAACGGCGCCGAGAAAGATGATACCGACTTTAGATAGGATGCCGATCCCCAGCCAGATAATCACCAGGGGCAAGAGAGCGACGCGCGGGGTGGCGTTCATGGCGTTGATGAATGGATCAAAGATGGCGCTCATCTTTTTGTACCAGCCACACGCGATGCCGAAAGGAATGGCAAACACCACCGACAGCACATACCCCCAGGCGAATTCCACGCCGCTGACATAAAGGTCGTTCCAGATCTCTCCTGAACCAACCAGGTCGACGGCGGCCTTCCAGATAAAAGACGGCGCGCTCATAAACATCGGGTTGACGACTTGGAATACCCCTCCGACGAGTTCCCAGGTGATGAGAAAAACCGCTACAGACGCCATGCCTAGAATCTTCTTTTCCTGGTTAAGGTAGAACTTGTAGAGCCAGGACGCCTCAGCGACTCTTATGTCTAATAGTAACTCTTCAGCGGTGTCACCGGCCATAGCTTTACCCTCCCTGTGTAACGAGCCTCTGTAGGCTGTCTTTTCTGCTCCTCCCCTAACAAACGGGTGGTGAAATGTCAATAAGGAACTTCCCCGTCTGAACCGTTCCCTTACGGGTTATAGAGAATATCTCTCGTTCGAGCAACAATAGCGGTCCAACGATTCCGAATCACTGCGCCTGTTTCGCAGCCGATAAATGTTTGGAACAACAGCCAATACCGCGCCGCAAACCTGGTTGAAAATCGGCCATTTTTTGCTTTACTTTGAATGCTGTTTTAGGTAAAATTATATCAGTTTTAAAGTTATTCTAACCCTTAGAATTTGCAAGGGAATTTCAACTTCACTCTAAACAAAGCATGACTTTGGACAAAAGCTCTCCTCAATCAGACTACAACGCTGACAATATCAAAGTCCTCGAAGGTCTCGACGCGGTGAAAAAGAGACCCGGTATGTATATCGGGGACACCGGCGAGAGAGGGTTGCACCACCTCGTGTACGAGGTTGTGGATAACTCCATCGACGAAGCGCTGGCGGGATTCTGCGATCAGATTGAAGTCAAGATTCACATCGATAACAGCGTGACCGTCATCGACAACGGCCGCGGCATTCCCGTGGACATGCACCCGACAGAGAAGATATCCGCCGCCGAAGTCGTGCTAACCAAACTGCACGCCGGCGGAAAATTCGACAAGGCCTCATATAAAGTCTCCGGCGGACTCCACGGAGTCGGTCTGTCCGTCGTCAACGCACTCTCCGAGTCGCTGGAGGTGGAGATCAAGCGCGACGGCAAGGTCTATCAGCAACGCTACACACGCGGGGTTCCGCAGGCGTCGCTGAATGAAGTGGGCAGGTCCAAGGAGAGAGGGACGCGCGTCACCTTCAAGCCCGATTCGCAAGTCTTCGAATCCCTCGATTTGAGCTTCGATATGCTTTCTCAAAGGCTGCGCGAGTTGGCCTTTCTGAACAAAGGCGTGCGCATCACGATCGAAGACGAGCGGAGCCAAAAAAAGCACGAGCTCGTTTACAAAGGCGGTATCGTCTCGTTTGTCGAGCACTTGAATCGCGCGAAAACGGCGCTCCACTCCCAGGTCATTTTCCTCGAAGGAGAAAAAGAGGGAGTCGGTATCGAGATCGCGATGCAGTGGAACGACGGCTACACCGAGAACACCTTCGCATTCGCCAACAACATCAACACCATCGAAGGCGGCACCCACCTGATCGGATTTAAATCCGCGCTGACGCGGACAATCAACAGCTACGCCATCGACAGCGGTCTGCTCAAAAAGGACGAAGAGAATCTCCAGGGCGAAGACGTCCGCGAAGGGATCACGGCGGTCATCAGCGTCAAAGTGCCGGAGCCCCAGTTCGAGGGGCAGACCAAGACCAAGCTCGGCAACAGCGAGGTCAAAGGCATCGTCGAGGCGTTGATCAACGAGAAGTTGTCGAGCTATCTCGCCGAGCATCCCGGAGACGCCAAAAAAATCATCATGAAGGGGGTCGAGGCGGCCCGGGTGCGCGAAGCGACGCGCAAGGCCAAAGACTTGGCGCGGCGCAAGGGCGCCCTGGACTCCGGCTCTCTTCCCGGCAAGCTGGCCGATTGTCAGGAGCGGGACCCGGCTCTAAGCGAAATCTTCCTCGTCGAGGGAGATTCGGCCGGCGGCTCCGCCAAGCAAGGCCGCGACCGGCGTACCCAGGCGATACTGCCGCTCAAGGGTAAAATCCTCAATGTCGAAAAAGCGCGCCTCGACAAAATGCTTTCATCCCAGGAAATTCGCCTTATGATTATGGCCTTGGGGACCGGCGTAAAGGAAGATTACGACGAAGCGAAGCTCCGCTACCACTCGATCATCATCATGACCGACGCGGATGTCGACGGCTCGCATATTCGCACCTTGTTGCTTACTTTTTTCTACCGGCAAATGCCCCAGCTGGTGGAAAAGGGACATTTGTTTATCGCTCAACCGCCGCTCTACAAGATCAAAAAAGGCAAACAGGAGCGCTATCTCAAAGATGAGGTGATGCTGGAGGATCACCTGATTGAACTCGGTACCGAAAGTATCCGTTTACGCGCTTCCCAGAACGGTAACGGTCTCGTCGGGCAGCCTTTGCAAGGTTATATCAAGAAGATCGCGCGCTGGGAAAAATTGATGATCTTGATCGGCAAGAAGAAGAAAAATCGCACGGTGGTCGAGGCGTTGTTGCTGGAAGAGGGTTTTGGCGAAGAAACTTTGAAGGATAAAAACGCCCTGCAAAGTATCGAGGACCGTTTGGCTACCTACGTGAGTCTTACAGCCCCGGAACAGGCGCCGTTGTCATGCCTGTTAGAAGAGGATGCCGAACACAATTGCTACAAACTGATCGTATCAACGCGCGCCAATGGCACCGGCTACCAAACCACGATCGATCGCGAGTTCTTGACGAGTCCAGAATACCGGGAAATCAAGAAACTCTTCGCTGATCTTTCCGGTATCGGCCTGCTGCCCTACACGGTGGAAGAAGGCGACAACAAGACGCCATTGAAGTCGCTCACCGAAATTCTCACGTACGTTATGGAGGGCGGCAAAAAAGGCCAATATATTCAACGGTACAAAGGTTTGGGCGAGATGAATCCGGGGCAGCTCTGGGAAACCACGATGAATCCGGAAACTCGCGTGCTCTTGCAGGTGCGTATTGAAGACGCGGTGGAAGCCGACGAGATCTTCTCGACGCTGATGGGCGATGAGGTCGAGCCGCGGCGCAAATTCATCGAAGAGCATGCGCTCACGGTCAAAAACCTAGACATATAAGAGTTCAAGCCGTTCAAAACGTTCAAGTCGTTCTAGCGGATAAGATCATCGGAGCGGTCCGAGGCGCGAGTTATTCATGGAAGCAACGTTAAAGTCGCAAAAGGTCCCCGTTTACATCGAAGAAGAAATGCGTGAGTCGTTCATGGCTTATGCCATGAGCGTCATCATCAGCCGCGCGCTACCCGATGTGCGCGACGGGCTCAAGCCGGTGCATCGCCGGGTTCTCTACGCCATGTACGACGCCAGCAATACCTCCGATAAGCCGTATAAGAAATCAGCCCGTCTGGTCGGCGATATCATGGGTAAGTATCATCCCCATGGCGACACGGCGATCTACGACACCATTGTGCGCATGGCGCAGGATTTTAACCTGCGCTACCCGCTGGTTGACGGCCAGGGAAACTTCGGCTCCATCGATGGCGATAATCCGGCGGCGATGCGTTACACCGAAATCCGCATGACGCTGCTGGCCGAGGAAATGCTCGCCGATATCGAAAAAGAGACCGTCGATTTCATAGCGAACTACGACGACTCGCTCAAGGAACCCACGGTTCTGCCGTCGAAAATTCCCAACCTGCTGATCAACGGCTCGGCGGGCATCGCTGTCGGCATGGCGACCAATATCCCGCCCCATAATTTGAGTGAAGTGATCGACGCCTTGATCGCTACGATCGAGAATCCCGAGATTACGATCAAGCAACTGATGCGACATATTCCCGGTCCGGACTTTCCCACCGGCGGTTTTATTCATGGCAGAGAGCCGATTATTCAGGCCTACCATGAAGGTAAGGGCATCGTGCAGATGCGTGGCAAAGCCTTCACGGAGACGGTCAAACGCACGGGCAAAGAACAGATCATCATCAGCGAAATTCCCTACATGGTGAATAAGAAGCGGCTGATCGAGCAGATCGCCGAGCTGGTCAACGACAAAAAAATCGAAGGCATCGGCGACCTGCGCGACGAATCGGACCGCGACGGTATGCGCATCGTCGTCGAGTTAAAGCGCGACGCGATGGCCGAGATCATCATCAACCAACTGCACAAACATACCCAGCTGCAGGACTCGTTTGGCATGAATATGCTCGCCATCGTCGATGGCAAGCCGAAGCTGCTCAATCTCAAAGAAGCACTGAAGTGCTTCCTGGATCACCGCAAAGAAGTGGTGACCCGGCGCACCGTCTACGATCTGCGCAAGGCTGAAGAGCGTCTGCATATCCTCGACGGATTGAAGATCGCCCTCGATCATCTCGACGCGGTGATCGCCCTGATCCGCAGCTCCCACGACGGCAAAGAGGCAAAAGAAGGATTGGTACAAAATTTCGGCCTGAGCGAGATCCAGGCGCAGGCGATTTTAGAGATGCGCCTCCAGCGCCTGACGGGACTGGAACGCGACAAAATTCTCCAGGAGCACAAGGAGACGGTCGAGCTGATCGCCAAGTTGAGGGCCATTCTGGCCGACGAGAAGGAAATCTACCGCATCATCGTCGAGGAGCTGAAGGATATCAAAGAACGCTACGGCGACGAGCGGCGCACACAGATCATCGACCACACCGATGAGATCTCGATCGAAGACATGATCGTCGAAGAGGACATGGCGGTGACGATCTCCCATGAAGGCTACATCAAGCGCAATCCCGTGACGCTCTACCGCGCGCAGCGGCGCGGCGGCAAGGGAAAGATCGGGACGACGACGCGCGAAGAAGATTTCGTCGAGTATCTGTTCGTCGCCTCCACCCATTCTTACATCCTCTTTTTCACCACGATCGGGAAACTTTATTGGATCAAGGTGCACGAACTGCCCCAGGCCGGGCGCGCCGCCCGCGGGAAGCCGATCGTCAACCTGCTGCATCTGGAACCGGGAGAACGAGTGTCGGCGTTCCTCTCCGTCCGCGAGTTCCAGGAGGGCCGCTACGTGGTCTTCGCAACCAAGCAAGGTTTGGTGAAAAAGACGGAGCTCATGTTGTATGCGAACCCGCGCGCGAGCGGCATCCGCGCCATCGGGCTCGAGCCCAATGACGAAGTCATCGGCGTCCGGCTCACGGATGGGAACCAGGAGATCATCCTTTCGACCCTGGACGGCCAATCGATCCGTTTCAAAGAAGAGCAGGTCCGCTCCACCGGACGCGGCACCTATGGAGTCGTGGGAATGACCCTGGAAAAGGACGATGCCATCGTGAGCATGGAGATCCTGAGTCTCGGCGCCAATCTCCTGACCGTATCGGAAAACGGCTACGGCAAGCGCACCCCGACGGAAGAGTACCGGCTGCAATCGCGCGGCGGCAAAGGCATCATCACGATGAAGACGACGACCGACAAAACCGGCAAGGTGGTCGGCGTGCAGCAAGTCACCGACGACGACCAGCTCATGCTGGTGACCAACATCGGCAAAATCATCCGGCTCAGAGTCAAAGATATCCGCGTCATCGGCCGCAATACCCAGGGCGTGCACTTGATCGGTCTCGAAGAGGGCGAAAGGGTCGTCTCCCTGGCGCGGTTAGCCGAGAAAGAAGAAGAGGAAGAGGCGGAGTAGTTCCATCTTTGAAATCAAATGGCGGCAATCGGCGTCATCGGGGCCGGAGGTTGGGGGACCGCTCTCGCCAAACTCCTCTGCGAGAAAGGGCACGAGGTCACTCTCTGGTGCCACGGTGAGGAAAGCTATCGCGAGATTCAGCAAAAGAAAGAGAACCTCTCTTATCTTCCGGGAATCAGCCTTCCACCGGCTCTTAAAGCCAGCCGCTCGCTGAAGGACGCCGCTGAAAAAAAAACCGCCGTATTCTTGGCGCTCCCGTCGCATTATGTCCGCGAAGTCGTGCGGGGCATCGCGTCCGACGTGCACCCCGACTCGATTCTCGTCTGCGCGACCAAAGGTATCGACGAACAGAAGCTGATCACCATGGGCGAGGTTCTGGGAGAAATCTTCAGTTCGAGGAGCAAAGATCGGCACGCGTTCTTATCCGGTCCCACCTTCGCCCTGGAAGTGGCGCGCGGGCTGCCGGCGGCCATAACGGTCGCGTCGCTAAACGAGACCGTGGGAAGAGACATCCAGGAAATGTTAAGCACCCCGAACCTCAGGGTCTATACTTCGCGGGACGTCATCGGCGTGCAGATGGGCGGAGTGGTGAAAAACGTGATCGCCATCGCCGCCGGCATCAGCGACGGACTGGGGCTGGGCCTCAACGCGCGGGCAGCGCTGGTGACCCGCGGCCTGGCGGAGATGACCCGGCTGGCGGTCAAGATGGGCGCGGACCCGCTCACGCTCTCCGGGTTGCCGGGACTGGGAGATTTGATCCTTACCTCAACCGGCGATCTGAGCCGCAACCGCAGCGTGGGTCTGCAAATCGCCCAGGGGAAAAAGCTCGACGAGATCCTCGGCGGCATGCGGATGGTGGCCGAAGGAATCAGAAATACCCGCTCGGTCTATCTCCTCTCGCGCCGGCTGTGCGTCGAGATGCCGATCGTGGAACAGATGCATCTCGTTCTCTACGAGGGGAAAAAACCGCTCGATGCCGTGCGCGATCTCATGCAGCGGTCGCTCAAGGCAGAGCTGACGTAGTCGTAGGGGCGGTTCACGAACCGCCCCTACAAAGAACACTGTCAAAACCAGGCCTGCGGAAATTGACAAAAGGGTCCCCATATGATTGAAATCAGAACTCAGCCGGGAAGTTAAAGGATCATCTCTCATGAAAAGAACGTATCAACCGAGCAATGTGAGGCGCAAGCGGACGCACGGGTTTATGGCGCGGATGGCGACACCCGGAGGACGCAACGTGCTGAGAAGAAGACGGGCCAAAGGTCGAAAGCGGCTGACGGTTACGGTGCCGCCGAAGCGCCCGCGCAGGTAAAGAACGGCATGGGGCTTTCTCGAGGGGGGGAAAGTTTTCCGAAACGAGCCCGTCTCACGAAACGCTCTGAGTTTCTGACTCTCTCCCGGCAAGGAAGTAGAATTCACGCCATCCACTTCGTTATTCTCAGCAAGGCCAATGACACAGGACAAAACCGGCTCGGCATCACCGTCACGACGCGCGTGGGAAATGCGGTCGTTCGCAACCGCATCAAAAGGCTGGTGAGAGAATTTTTCCGCCGCGAGAAGGGCCGGATTCCGCAGGCTCAAGATATCGTCGTCATCGCCAAAAGAGGGGCCGAAAAACTTTCCCTGAGCGAAGTCTCGGGCGAGCTACGGACCGCATTGAATCAGGGGAGGAGCCGGCAAAGGTAGTGGGCGGGTTGGGCAAGAGAATTTTTATCCTCGTCGTAAGCGGATATCGGACGTATCTCTCACCTTTCCTTCCACGCTCCTGCCGCTTTTTTCCGAGCTGCTCCGCTTATGCCGAGCAGGCGGTCGAGCGTCGCGGTTTACGGAGAGGACTCCGGCTGACACTGCGACGCTTGCTTCATTGCCATCCCGGTCATCCGGGAGGCTACGACCCCGTCCCGTAGAATCGACTTATGGAAAAACGCGCGCTTATAGCCGTCGCCTTGTCGCTGCTCATTCTGGTCCTCTATCAGGAATGGATGTCGCGGTACTATCCCGCTCCGCCTCCTCAAGAAACTCAGCCCGAGAATAAGAAAGTCGAAAGCGCGCCTCCGCCCGCGCCGAAGCCCGCGCCCGTGCTGCAAAAACCAAAGCCGGTAAGTCCGACGAAAACGCGGGCAGCCAAAGAGATCAGGATCGAAACGGACGACTACGTCGCGCTCTTCACCAGTCAAGGCGCCCGGCTCAAAAACTTCAAGCTCAAGCACTACCGCACGTCGGTGGACGAGAAGAGCCCGCCTTTTGAGATGATCCCTTCCGTTCCCGGGATTCCATACCCGCTCGGTGTGAAGATCCCCGGACCCGGTCCATTCGATGACGAGGAAATTGCATATTCAGTTGAAGGCGGCGATCTCCACCTCTCCGGGAATAATCAGGGCCACCTGGTTTTCCAGGGAAAAGGCCCTGCCGGAGCGGTTTTGACAAAAGATTTTACCTTCACCGGCTCCGGTTACGCGATTCGCATGCAAGTCTCGGTCGAGAGACAGGACCCGCCCGGTCCACCCGCCGTGATGCTCACTTCGGAAATCGGCGCGACCGGTCCCAAGGCGGTTGCGCCGTTCGAAGGACTGCTCGGGGAGGTCGGAGGCAAGCTCATTCGAGAGCACGGCGATGCTCTCAAGGGGAAGGACTGGAGCGGCAAGGTTTCGTGGGCGGGATTCGGACACACCTATTTTCTCTTCGCGCTGCTGCCCGAGGACAACGCAGAGCAAAAATTAACGGTGCGGGAGACGGGGCCGGCGGCCGTGATGGAGATAGCGTCGTCGGCCGCTCCGGGAGCGGCAAGCAAAGCGGCGCACACCATCTTCATCGGGCCCAAGGAACTCGACATTCTAAAAAGCTTGAACCGGGACCTGGAGCGAGCGATCGATTTCGGCTGGTTCGCCGTGGTCTCCATGCCACTGCTCTACGTGCTGCATTTTTTCCACCGCCTCACAGGCAGTTGGGGAATCGACATCATCCTGCTCACCGTTTTGATCAAGCTCTTGTTGGCGCCGCTTACGCACAAGAGCTTCGTGTCGATGAAGCAGATGCAAAAATTACAGCCGCAGATGGAGCGGCTCAAAGAAAAATATAAGGACGATAAAGAAGGCCTGAACAAAGAGATCATGGAGCTTTACCGCCGCAACAAGGTCAACCCGTTCGGCGGCTGTCTGCCCATGCTGCTCCAATTTCCCGTTTTCATCGGCTTGTATAACGCGCTCCGAACTCCGATCGAGCTGCGCCACGCGCCTTTTTTCTGGATCAAGGATCTCTCGCAGCCCGATTGGAAGTCGCTGCCTTTTATCGTACCTGACTGGTGGCCGGCTGTCTTGCCCGCCGGCATTCCCGTGCTGACGCTCCTGATGGGCGCCAGCATGTTCTTGCAGCAGTGGATGACTCCCAGCGCCGGCGACCCGAACCAGCGGCGCATGATGCTCATGATGCCGCTGGTTTTTACTTTCATGTTCATCAACTTTCCTTCCGGCTTGACCATTTACTGGTTGGTCAATAACCTTCTCAGCATCGCACAACAGTACGTGATCAACCGCATGCACAAGTAGCCGGCGCGGCTGGAGGTGTCGGATTCATGGACCACGCGGAAGCCGAAGGCGATACCATCGATGAAGCCATAGCGAACGCGCTGAAAATTCTGGGCGTGGACCGCGATCAAGTGACGATCGATATTTTGGCGGAGGCGAGAAAGGGAGTTCTCGGCATCGGCGCCAAAAAGGCGCGCGTGCGCGCGTCGTTGCGTAGGCTCGTGGTCGGCGACGCCGAAGAAGAGCGCCAGGGCCGGGAGCCGGCCGGTGAGATAACGGTAAACCCGGCCGATGTCGCCGCGGCGGCCGAGAAAGGCAAGCAGTTTCTGGCGGAAGTTCTTAGGCTCATGGGCATTAATGCCGCGGTGGCGGCCAAGCCGGGCGATACTCCGGCAGAGGTGATTCTGGAAGTCCAGGGGGACTCGGGCGGTTTGCTGGTCGGAGGCAGAGGCCAGACTCTCGAAGCGCTTCAATATTTGCTAAGCCGCGCCGTGAGCGAGACCCGCGGGCGAGAAGGAGTCCATCTCGAAGTGGACGCGGAGAATTACCGCGACCACCGAAGAAAGGGTCTGCAGGACATGGCTCTCCGCCTGGGTGAAAAAGCAAAAAGACAAAGAAAAACCGTGACGGTCGATCCCTTGAACGCCGCCGACCGGCGCGTGGTGCATGCAGCCCTGCAGGACGATCCATGGTTGACGACGAGAAGCCTCGGCATCGGCGCGTACCGCAGATTGCTGATCATCCCGGAAGGGGACAGGAAAAGAAAAGAGGAAACGAAGGAGCAACCTTCCGGCAAGCAAGAATCCAAAGAGCAAAAGTAGTTTAGTCCGTGCCGACCCAGCCGGAGCCGGATACGTCGATGATTTGATCGTCGGGTCCGACACACTTGATCTCATAATACGACTGCGGATTGGAAGCGTCTTTTGGGGTGACGTTCACGCGCTCGGTCAAAGATCTTCCCCCAAGCTCGTTGAGTTTAGCGAGAGTGCCGTTCACGTCCTCGACTTGAAAGCCGAGGTGTTCGATCCCCAGCTTGTCGCCACCCTTGAGAATCGCCAGGTTGATGTGCCCGTCGGTTAGATAGATTCCATTGCGCCCCAATCCGGCTTTCTTGAGACCGAAAGTCTCCTGATAAAAAGCCGCCGTCTTTTCCGGGTCAGCGGTCCTGATCGCAATGTGCTTGATTCTGGCCATGACGTTCTCCTTCCCTTTTGCGGGCTTTAGCCGATCCGCCGCAGGGCGTCAATCCCAACGTCGCCCGCCAATTTTTCGACTCTTACTTAACCACGTCGCGGAATGGCTTTTTCAGCATCCAGTTTACAATTTCACCAATCGTCTCCGACTCCTTGCCGTAATAGCCGTGCGCGCTGAACGCGTCGCAAGGGTCCGATTTCGGCGGAAGGCCGCCTAAGACCGATATTAGAGGATACTTGTCGGAAAGCCGTTGCGCGTCGGCGTATTCCGTCGTGGCACATTGATCCGAAACGTGATGGACGAACAGAACGGGGATTTTGATACCGGCAAAGTCGAATTTGCTGAGCTGGGGCCCGGGCTCCTTCGAATCTCGACCGGTCGCGCGGAAAACCGTCGAGGTTAGAACCACGCCCGCCGCTTGCGACCCAAACCTGGCGCCGAGACTTGCCGCGGACACAGTGCCGCGGCTCGTTCCGATCAGAAACAACGGCAAGCCGGGCAAACGCTGATTGAGATCGGCAATTACGGCCGAAATATCGGCGAGGTGCTGGTCGCCAAAGCGAAACTCGTCTTTCATCCCGTATCGGCTCTGGTCCGACGGGGCGTCCGGGATAGCGGCGGCCACGCTGCGTTTGACAAACTCGACGCGGCTTCTCACCAGAAAATTGTCCGAATCGAACTTTATCTGTTCGTTTTCCTTCCGCAGGTGAATCAAGCCGTATCCACCCGGAAACAACACGGCGATCGCACGAGGTTTTTCCGGCACGTGCGCGAGGAAATAGGACTGCGTCACGCCCGGGCGCGTCGACAGTTGGACAATTTCCTGCGCCTGAGCGGCCCCAGCAATGCTACAGATCAACAGGACAAGCAGCTTCTTTTTCATGAGTGTTCCCGCGCTCATGGGAACGGGTAGGAACCGTCGCTTTCGCAGCGACAAAGAAAGGAGATAGATCGGTTGGATCGCGTTAAACCGACGCCAGCAGCGCGCGCTCTACGAGAGACTTCGCGAGACCCACTTTATAAACGTTATCTTTGAGCGGCTTCGCGCCGTCCAGCGCGATTTCTCCCGCCTTCTGCGCCGCGGCTTCATCCATTTTTTTCCCGCGCAAAAATTCTTCCGCTTTAGGAGCGCGCCACGGCACCGGCGCCACGCCGCCCAACACCACGCGCGCGTCGCGGACCGCGCCGCCGCCGCTCTGGACCACGGTCGCGATGCTGACGATGGCGTGATCCCACGCCTGCCGCTCGCGTACTTTGTGATAGAACCCTTTGCTTCCCGCCTTCGGAAGAGGCACCTGGATCTCGGTCACGATTTCCGCCGGACCGAGAATATTTTCTCGCCGGTAATTGACCTGCGGCAAGACGAAGAACTTCTCCAGTGGAATCGTCTTCTCGCCCGCGGGGCCGGCGATCTTGATCCGCGCGTCGAGGGCGACAAGCGCCGGCGCGAGGTCGGAGGGATGAACGATGTAACTCGGCCCGGCGCCCAGGATCGCGTGGTAACGGCTGTCGCCGGCGACCGTGTAGCAGACTTCGCCGCCTTTGCGCAGACAGTTATGGCTGGCGGAGCGGAAGTACCAGCAGAAGGGACGCTGGCAGAGATTCCCGGCGATGGTGCCGGCGTTGCGAATCTGCGGCGAGGCGGCCTCCCCCGCCACTTGCGAGAGGAAGAGTAGCTTTTTCTGCACTCCTTTGTGCTCTTCGATCTCAGTTAAAGTCGTCAGCGCTCCGATGCGAAAGCCGCTTGTCTCTTCCTTTATATAGCTCAGGCCCGGAATCGTCTTCAGATTGAGCAGATAGTCCGGCGTCGCCACCCGCACTTTCATGAGCTGAAGATATTCGCTGCCGCCGCCGACGACGGCCGCGCTCTTCTTCTCGTTGTTATATTTCTGCAGCAGCCCGACCGCTTCTTTCACGCTCTTGACATCGATGTTTTCAAAACTTTTCATGGCCCATTCCTCCTATCAGACGCGGACGGCCTGCAAGATCTTATCCGGAGTGATCGGCAGCTCTTTGAATCTTTTTCCGGTGGCGTTGAAGATCGCGTTGGCCACCGTCGCCACCGACGGCGTGATCGGTGGCTCGCCGACGACTTTGCCGCCGAAGGGACCGTATGGATCGTACGACTCGACGAAGAGCACCTCGATCTCCGGCGCTTCCAAATGAGTCGGGACCTTGGCGTCGCGATAATTAGGATTGATCGGAATCGCGGTCGGCCTGTCGATCAGCAACTCTTCCGTGAGCGCCATGCCGATGCCCTGCACGACTCCGCCCTTCACTTGGCTCTCCGCAGTGAGCGGGTTGATAATCGTGCCGCTGTCGTGGGCGGCCACGTATCGGATAATTTTTACATAACCGGTCATGACATCGACATTGACTTCGCAAAAGTGAGCGGCAAAGGCTTTGCCGTCGATGCCTTCCGGCCACGTCGGGTTGGTCGTGGCCCGGCCGATGATTTCGGATTCCACTCTTCTCAGCGCCTTCCCGAGCGGAAGCTTCTGCGCGGGATCGGCTTTCACGAAAACGATTCCGTCTTTCAGATCCAGATCTTCGGCTTTAGATTTCAGCTCCGGCGCCGCGACGGCGAAAATCTGCTTTCTCACGTCCTCGGCAGCGGCAATCACCGCGCCTCCGGTAAAGGAAGTCGTGCGGCTCGACGACTCGCCGATCGAATACGGCGTCACGTCAGTGTCGCCGCTCGTGAGCTGAATCTCGCTCATCGGAATTCCCAGCGCCTCGGAGGCGATGATCGCCATCGTGGTCTTCGCGCCCGTGCCGATGTCCACCACGCCGACGATGACGTGGGCCGTCCCGTCGCGGTTGACGCGGATCGTCGCCGCTCCGAGTCCCAGTCTAAAAGGATAGCCACCCAGCGCCATGCCGATGCCGTGCTTGTTCGGCCCCAGCGCCACGCCCGGCTTGTGCCATTTTTCGTTCCAACCGATTTTCTTCGCGCCCTCGACGATGCATGCTTCCAGCGCGTTGGAGCTGAACTCAGACTTGCCCTTGGAGCGGACCGCGCGGTTTTTCAAAAACATGTCGTAAGGATTGAGTCCCATCTCGAACGCGATCTGATCGAGCATCGAGGCAAAGCCGTAAACCGACTGCGGATAGGCGGGCGCGCGATAATTCGCCGCGACCACGGTGTTGGTGTGCGTCGGGCTGACCGTCTTTTTGAAGTTCGGGATGTTGTAGAAGTCGCAGCCGCTCAAATCGCCGCTCTGCTTGCGATAAGCGCCCATGTTGGTGACGGCGTTGAGCTCGACCGCGGTGATCGTGCCATCCTTCTTAACACCGACTTTGTAGCGCTGCTCCGAGGCCCAGCGGCCATGCATACCGATGAAATCGTCCTCGCGCGTGAATTCGAGCTTCACCGGCTGGCTGGTCGCCTTGGCCAACATCGCGGTCATAAGATCGTAGTCCTGCGCCTGGTTCTTGTTGCCGAAGCCGCCGCCCATGTATTTGCATATGACCCGCACTTTGCTGAGCGGAAGGTCGAGATCCCTGGAGATGTCGGCGCGCGCGTTGGAAATGCCTTGCGTCGAGGCCCAGACCGTGAGCTTGCCGGCGTCCCATTTGGCGACGCTCACCCGGCGCTCCATCTGCGCGTTGTTGACGTGCTTGCTTATGTAAGTGTCCTCGAAAACTTTATCCGCCTCTTTGAAACCCTTCTCCAGATCGCCCCACCCATCTTTGATCGGCGCGGTGACGCGGCCATCGCCGACGGAGAGATTTCCTTTGGGATAAATCTTCGGCGCGTCGGGTTTGAGAGCCTGAACGGCGTCGAGCACGTACGGCAGCTTTTCGTACTTCACCTCGATCAACTCCAACGCGTCTTCGGCGATGTGGCGGGTTGTCGCCGCGACCGCCGCCACCGCGTCGCCGACGTAGCGCACCGGATTGTTAAAGATCATGCGCTTTTGCGTGAGCCCGCCGCTCCCCCATGGGACCTGCGTGTTCAAACTATGAATAATCGCTTTGACACCGGCCAGCTTTTCCGCTTTCGAGGTGTCGATGCCGAGGATCTTCGCGTGCGGGTGAGGGCTGCGCAGCACGCGCGCGTAGAGCATGCCAGGGAGCTGAACGTCTCCCGTGTATTGCGCCTGTCCGGTCACGCGCTCGTAGGCGTCGATACGCGGGGTCTTCTTGCCGACGACGGAAAATTCTTTCGTAGCCATAACGACCCTCCCTTAACGAACCTTCGACGCCGCCAGAACCGCAGCAACCTCGCGGTTGTAATTGCCGCAGCGGCAGAGATTGCCCGACAGCGCCCGTCTGACTTGAGCCTCGGTCGGATTCGAGTTGCGCATCAGCAGCGCCTTTCCCGACATGATCTGACCCGACGTGCAGAAGCCGCATTGGGGTCCGTCATGTTCGATGAACGCTTCCTGAAGCGGGTCGAGCTTCTCTCCCTTGGCGAGCCCTTCGACGGTAAGAATTTCTTTGCCGTTCATCCACACCGCGAGCTGGCTGCACGAGTACATATTGCGCCCGTTGATGACGACGGTGCAGGCGCCGCATTCGCCGCGGTCGCAGCCGATTCTCGTTCCCGTGAGACCCAGCTCGTCACGCAGGACCTCGGCTAGAGTTTGACGGTGCTCGACCTCGAGCCGATACGCCTTGCCGTTGACCTTCAGGTTGATCGGGGATTTGCCGCGCTCCGAAGTCACCGTCTCCGTCGGGTAAGCCTCGACGCCCGGCGCGTCTAAAAGACCCGTCGAAATGACCGCCGCGCCGACCGAACCGGCGCCGATACTTTTCAGGAAATCGCGGCGCGAAACGCCCTTGCCCTTTTTCTCGTCCATGGCGACTCGCCTCCTTGCGTGATGGATGGGATCGACTCGAGCGTTAGTATAAAAGCCCATCGCTCGTCAATAGGGATTTTGCCCGCAAATAGCGCTTGACCGATCGCGCCGGTTTGGAGTATGGGTTCGATCGAGTTTCTAATTTCGCTCTGAGAGAAGCGGGTCCGTGCAAGACCGCAACGTAAACACCGCAATGATTTATACGCACGTCCTGAACCAAGGCGTAAAGGAGTTCGCAGCCCGGCAGACGAATTGGGATCTGGACGGCCATAAAAGGTAATATGCCGACCGGACGGGCGGCCTTTCGCAGCCGCCAGTGACACTTGAAATCGGCGACAAGGTTTTGAAAAAGTTAAAAAATTGCGGCTGTCACAAAAAACTTAACGATCAATGTTGAACTGACCGGCATATTCATAGACCCTCTTAACCTCGACTCGGCCTGCTGTTTTTCACAACCGCGCTTTGACAGCGAGGAAGGAGCCTGCTATACCTAATCTGGCATGTCAATGCACGGATGACAAAACCATCGTATGGATCGGCTCATCGCGCGACGATGTGCGGGGATTTCCGCGAGAAGCGCGGCGCAAGGCGGGCTTAGAGTAGCGCGCGGTGCAACGGGACAAGAGCCAACCGACTTCAAGCCTATTCCCTCGGTGGGTCCCGGCGTCTACGAAATTCGCATTCATGCTCACGACGCCTATCGTGTTTTCTATGTCGCTAAGTTTGAGGAGGCAATTTATGTACTCCACGCGTTCCAAAAGAAAACGCAAAAAACGGCCAAGCACGACATCGAGATTGGCCGACAGCGTTATAGAACGGCGCAGCACCGTCGCCAAGCGCGGCCATGAGGCCAGGGGAATACAGCTCATCCGCGGCAGTGATAACGTATTTGAGGATGTGGGATTTGAGGCAGAGGAGGCAGCGAATCTGAAGGTAAGGGCCGACTTGCTGCTCGACTTACGGCATTACATTCAGGCGCGCGGGTGGACGCAGGCCGAGGCCGCTGCTTTCTTTGACGAGACACAGCCACGGATCAGTAATTTGCTGAAGGGAGAGATCAGCCGTTTCAGCATCGATAAGCTGATCAATATGCTCGCACGCGCGGGGATACGAGTACGCCTAGAAACGGAGCCGCGGGCAGCTTAACAGCGGGTTGGAACCGGCCGGCCCCACGCGTGCAAGCGCGCTCAGGGTCCGGCGGCTCATCCCGCGCCGCGTTGAGGCGACCGGAAACCACCCGCTCCAAATTGCATGACAACACATTTCCCAGCGTGTGAATCGCTCGATCAGATGACTAATACGACAGCCGCTGGTTTGGTGCAGGCCGCTGGGGGTTCCGCATTCCGCCTGTTTCGCGACAAACAATTCCGTCGATTGGTA
Organism: Binatia bacterium; assembly: GCA_041494945.1. Taxonomy (GTDB): domain Bacteria; phylum Desulfobacterota; class Binatia; order UBA9968; family UBA9968; genus JAJPJQ01. The sequence goes on from JBGQBP010000026.1 coordinate 21,810, forward strand.
GGCATCGAGCAGTTGAGTCAGACCGAGCAGGACAGGGTCTTCAATGAGCTGGTCGTTGCGTTGGTTGTGCTGATCATGCTTCTGCTCGAGGCGCCCGATCTTCGCGTTAGTGGGGAATTCCGCGCCTATCTCGCCGGTCTGAACAAAATAATCCCCAAGGCGCACGTGGACCAACTAAGGACCTTGGGTGTCGAAACAAACCACCTTCGAGACTGGGAAAAGTTGATCGCCATGCGCTACGAGGAATACGCACGGGATAGGCACGAAGTACGCGCGGCTGCGATGCAGATTGAGCCGTCGGAGAAAGGTTTGGATTTGCATGATCTTTCGAAGATCCAAATGCTCGTGCCGATTCAAGCCGTTGCCATCGGCTGCCACCACCATATCTGTCGCGGCAACACCGAGGGACAGGATAACCTGTTCAAAGTGACGCTGAAGTCACTATCCCTGTTCTATGTCGAACTCAGAGTGCGGCTCGAGGGCGGCACGATCACTCCTCTGACACGGGCGCGAGTGGCCTTGAAGCAAATCCTGCGCCGCATAGGTAAAAGAAACCGACGTGCGGAGTAACAAGAGCGCAGTCTAACCAAAGCCTGCACCCTACCTATTCTTCGCGCAGGTGGCGCTGAGCCTATAACAAAACTACATCAGCCGCCTAACTCGCCTTGCCTCGTTCGTACAAAATCAGTAATCTCGTCGTCGCCATGGCCGATGTTAAACCGCCGATCTCCGAAGCCGAAGAGCTCGACTCATTTCTCGCGGGGCTGGAGAGCGGTGGAAAAGTCCGAGAGATCGCC
>JBGQBP010000027.1:0-22585 GCA_041494945.1 Binatia bacterium
AGAGGGAAAATGATTCTTGTTTAGGTTCTAACTAAACCGTCTTACCGTGGAGGAACGAAATGGCGAAAATGTTTGTTGCGGGGGAGCAACTCGACTCGGAAAGCAAACAGACAACCGAAGTCCGCAACCCGGCAACCGGGGAAGTGGTCGATACCGTTCCCAAAGGAACCGTCATCGACATCCGTCGCGCGATCGACGTCGCCGCCGGCGCATTGAAAAAGTGGTCGCAGATGGCGCCATCCAAGCGGGGATCGATTCTACTTGCGGCCGGACGGCTCATTCTGGAGCATGAAAAAGAGCTGGCGACGCTTCTTACAAAAGAACAAGGGAAACCGATCCGCGAGTCGATTTTAGAAATCCGCCGCTTCGTCCACACCCTGGATCATTACGGCGGGATGGCGAAAAGTCTCAGGACCGCGGCGGTGATGCTCGACAACGGCCGGTACGGCCTTGTGCTCCGGAAGCCGATCGGCGTTTGCGGCGCAATCGTGCCGTGGAATTTTCCAGTCTCGCTCATGGGCAACAAGCTCGGTCCCGCGCTTCTCACCGGCAACACAGTGGTCGTGAAACCTGCTGGAACGACTCCTCTCACCGATATTCGTTGCTGCGAGCTGATCGACAAGGCGATTCAGGCCGGCGGCGGCCCCAAGGGAGTCATCAACGTCGTCACCGGACCGGGAAGCGTCGTTGGCGAAGAGCTGTTGGTCAATTCCACCGTGCGCAAGATCGGCTTTACGGGCGCGACCGACACGGGCAGGCGCGTTATGCAGTCCGCCGCCCAGGACTTCAAGCACGTGACTCTCGAACTCGGCGGCAGCGATCCGATGATCGTGTGCGAGGACGCGGATATCGACCGGGCGGTCAGCGCCGCTTCCGTCGGCCGTTTTTTCAACTGCGGCCAGGCCTGTCTCGCCGTCAAGAGACTCTATCTCGCCGACAAGATCGCCGACGTATTCATCGACAAGCTGGTGGAAAAAGTTAAGAAGCTCCGCATCGGCAACGGCCTCGCCCGGGAGACAATCATGGGCCCGCTGCATACCGCCGCGCAGCGGAAGGAAGTCGAAGAGCAGGTCGCGGACGCGGTCAAGCGCGGTGGAAAAGTCCTCTACGGCGCCGAGCGGCCCAAAGGCGGCGACTATGACAACGGTTTCTATCTCCTGCCGACGCTCGTGACCAACGTCGATCCGGAATCGAAGATGCTGAAAGACGAAGTTTTCGGTCCGGCCCTGCCGATCGTCCGAGTGAGAGACATCGAAGAGGGCGTCGAGCAGGCCAATAACTCGATCTTCGGTCTGGGCTCCTCGGTCTGGACGCGAGACATCAACAAAGCGATGTTTGCCGCCGAACATATCGAGTCCGGCTACACCTGGGTCAACTCGGCTCAGATCATCTACGACGAGCTGCCCTTCGGCGGCGTCAAGCAGAGCGGCATCGGCAAAGAGCATGGCGAAGAGGCGATCGAACATTATACCGAGTCGAAGTCCGTGGTCATCGCCACCGAGACCCAGTCCGAGGCGGTGGGCGGAGAATAGCCCTTCGGGCATCTCAAATTAATCTGAGATCTGAAATTTGAGATCTGAGATTCCGAGCGAAGCGAGGACATGGACCTTCCCGACATCTACAACGCGGCAACGACATTCGTTGACCAGAACATCGCCCGCGGCCACGCTAAGCGGGTCGCCATCTATTATCAGGATCAAACGTTCACCTACGAAGACGTCTACGAGAAGGTCAATCAGACCGGCAACGCTCTCAAAGAACTCGGCGTCGACATCGAACAGCGGGTTCTTTTGGCGTTGCCCGACTCGCCGGAATTCGCCTTTAGCTTTTTTGGCGCGATAAAAATCGGCGCCGTTCCCATTCCCACCAATCCATGGATGAAGGCTAAGGACTACGAGTACCTCTTAAACGACAGCCGGGCGCGCGTCGCCGTCATCCACGAATCCGTGTTACCCGAATTCGAGCCGATCTGGAACAACCCGCGCTATTTGAAGACCGTGCTTGTCGTGGGCAAACCCAAAGGCCGCGCGGTTTCTTTCGAAGTCTTCACTTCGAAGGCATCGAGCTACTTGGAGCCCGAGCCGACCAGCAAAGACGATATCTGCTTTTGGGGCTACACCTCCGGCAGCACCGGCACGCCCAAAGGCGCCGTCCATCTCCAACACGACATGATCACGATCACCGACCTTTTCGTACAGCCGGTCCTGGGGATGAACGAAGACGACATCTGTTTTTCCGCCTCGAAGCTTTTCTTCGCTTACGGTCTGGGAAACTCGCTTTATTTTCCATTTAGGTTCGGCGCCTCGACCGTCCTCTGGCCCGAGCGGCCCGATCCCGAGAAAATCCTCCGCGTGATCGAAAAATATCGCCCGACCTTTTTCTTCTCCGTGCCCACGCTCTACGCGCGCTTCCTCCGTGTCGAGAGAGATTATGACTTAAGCTCGCTAAGAATCTGCCTCTCTTCCGGCGAGCCGCTCCCGCCTGCGCTATTCCATCAATGGAAGGACAAGTACGGCACGGAGCTGTTGGACGTCGTGGGCTCGACGGAGGCGACGCACGATTTTCTCGCCAACCGACCGGGACGCGCGAAGCCCGGCAGCAGCGGCGAAGTGACGCCGGCATTTGAGGCGAAGATCGTGGACGAAGAAGGGCGCGAAGTGCCGATCGGCGAAGTCGGGAATTTATTTGTGAAGGGCGACGCCAACGCGCCCTTCTATTGGAACAAGCACGAGCAAACCAAACGGATGATGCAGGGAGAATGGCTGAAGACCGGCGATACCTACTATCGGGACGAGGAAGGTTATTACTGGTACTGCGGCCGCTCCGACGACATGATGAAAGTCGGCGGCCTATGGGTTTCGCCGATCGAGATCGAAAACACGTTGATGGAGCACGCGTCGGTCCTGGAAGCGGCCGTGGCGGGACAACCCGATCACGACGGACTGCTCAAGCCCAAGGCCTACGTGCTGCTCAAGAGCGAATTTACCGCCAGCGATCAACTGAAAGACGAGCTGCAGTCGCTGGTCAAGAGCAAGCTCGCTCCCTACAAGTATCCGCGCTGGGTCGACTTCGTCGACGAGCTGCCGAAGACGGTGACGGGAAAGATTCAGAGATTTCGGCTACGCAATAAAAACAATTCTTAGTTTTGAATTCTTAATTTTGAATTTCAATTCAAAACTCAAAATTCAAAACTCAAAATTAAGGAGAAAGAATGAGCCTGAAAGAATTAAAAGAGAACCTGGCCTACTCCTGCAATATCCTGGCGAACGAGGGCCACTGGGACAATATTCTCGGCCACGTGTCGGTCCGCATTCCCAAACAAGATAAGATCCTAATGAAACCTCACAGCTTCGGTTTCGAAGAGATCCGCCCGCAGCACATCATCGTCTGCGACCTGGATGGAAAAAAGATCGAAGGCAAATACGAGCGCCACTCGGAAGTCTTCATCCACACGGAGATCTATCGCGCCCGGCCCGACGTCAATTGTGTCGTTCACTCCCATCCGCCGTACGCCATCGCCTTCGGCTCGCTGCGCCAACCGCTGCGGCCCGTGAGCCATGAAGGATCGATTTTCTATGAAGGCTTACCGCTGTTCGACCACACCACGGCGCTCATCCGTACGCCCGAGCTTGGGGTGGAAGTGGCCAAAGCTTTGAAAAAATGCCGCGGCGTGCTGATGAAAAACCACGGCTCCACGGTGGTGGGCGAATCGATCGAGGTCGCGACGCTCTACGCGGTATTTTTGGAAAAGGCCTGCCGCATCCAACTCCTCGCGACGGCTTCCGGCGAGCCTTCCTGGACGAGCGACGACGAGGCGCCGATCAAGTTCGAACAGATCTACACGCCGCACCGCCTGGGCTCGATGTGGGATTACTTTGTCAGAAGGGCTAGACAAGCGCGAAAAGGAAGTTAGGCCCGATTCATGGATCGGGGAAAGATTCTCACAGACCATAGGCCGCACGAATCAGGCCCGAAGAGAAACGGAAAAAGTATTTCTAGCGCTCTTGCCACGACGAATGATCCAAACTTCGTGTGCTTCGTGCTCTTCGTGGTGAGAGGATTTTAACCACGAAGGTCGCGAAGCTCTCGAAGGAAGGAAACGCGACTCGCGCAAAGACGCAAAGGGTGACTTCAGCGGTGAATCGGCCTGGCTAGGATTCTCTATTTTCCTCCCAGCTTTTTAAAGAAGCCTTCCTTTTCAAGCTCGGTTACGAAGCGCATATCGATGACATCGTCCACTTTCATTTGACGCGCGGCCGGCTCTTTTTCCCCCACCTCGACAAGAATCGCCTCGACACCCTTCCGACTCACGTAGGGCGGGGTCTGAAGGTATTCTTGGAACTGGTTGTAGGCGTCTTCTAAAATGTCCTGCTCCTTCACCTTCGTATATTTCCCCAGCACCCTGATCCCGACCTGCTTGTTGTTCCTGAACAGATAGACTCCTTCGGCATAGGCTCGCACAACCCGCCGCACCGTATCTTCGTTCGCCTTGATGTAGGCGCGAGTAGTGCCGATCGCCACCGAGACATATTCCGGCCCCTCTTTGGCGATATTCATAAGCTCGTTCAAGCCCGCCTTGCGCGCCCGGCTGTTGGTCGGCGGGGAGACCACCCCCGCGTCGATCTGACCCGCGACGAGCGCGGTGAATATGTTGGGAACTTCAAGGAGGGGAAGAATTTGGTAGTCGCTGGGTTTAAGTCCGGCTTGGCCCAGCGCATAGAGCGCCGAGGTGTGGGTCGATGAGCCCACCCGGGTGATACCGATCTTTTTCCCCCGAAGATCGGCGATCTTTTTGATCTCGGGCCTCGCCATGAGAGAGAAGACCATACGGTTCGTCGCGCCGGCCACCAGCGCCAAGCCGGCGCCCTTGAGATTGGCCTGGATGGCGTTGTTGCCGTCCATGTAGGAGAAGCCGATCTCTCCGGCGAGAATCGCCTGGATACCACGGGAGCTGGAGGCGATATGGATCAGCTCCATGTCGAGCCCGTGTTTCTTGAACAGTCCCTCCTCCTGGGCAACGTAGGCGCCGCTCTGCGCGCCGGTAACTGCGGTCCAGTTGAGCCTGACCTTCGTCTGCGCCCACAACGGCGGCGCAAACAGACAAAGGGCCAGGGTCGTCGCTAAGTAAACGAGACGTAGTCTCATAGTCTTCTCCTTCTGACCGACGAGCGCAATCTACAATTTTCGTCGCAAAAAAGGAAGGCCACGGCGCAATTTGGAAAAGCTCCTCGAAGCATGGTAGATAGACCGCATGTCTAAAGACCTCCACTTGACCCTGGCCTGCGGCGACTATGAAATCGTCCGGCCGCTGATCGAAGGCAGCGTCAAGCCCGACGGCATCGAGCTAACCGTCTTGACCGACATGACTTCGGACATTCGCCACTGGCGTATGATCCGCGGGCGCGAGTTCGACGTGGCGGAGCTCTCCATGTCGAACTATCTCGCCGCCAAGTTCCGCGGCCAGACTTTCATCGCCATTCCGGTATTCCTGCACCGCCGGTTCCGTCACGGGTTCACTTACATCAACGTCAACAAGGGGATCCGCAAACCCACGGATCTGATCGGCAGAAAAGTCGGCCTGCGAAATTTTTCCGCCACGAGCAATCTCTGGATTCGCGGCATCCTCGAACATGAATTCCAGGTGCCGCACAAAAAGATCCACTGGTACAAACAGGACGACGAAGAGGTGGAGGTGGCGATGCCGGCGGATCTATCCTTACAGAAAATTCCGCCGGAAAAAGATATCGAGCGGATGCTGGCGGAGGGAGAGATCGACGCGCTCATCCATCCGGAGCTGATCCAGCCGATCCTCGACCGCGACCCGCGCGTGATCCGTCTTTTCCCCAATTACAAAGAGCTCGAAGTCGAATACTACAAAAGGACCGGCATCTTTCCGATCATGCACACGACCGCCATCAAGCAGGATGTCGTGGAGCGCTATCCCTGGGTGCCGGCGAGTCTCTTCCAAGCCTTTGAGAAGGCAAAGGCGGCCGCTTACAAACGCATGGAAAATCCACGGCGAGTGCCGCTGGCCTGGTTCCGCCACACATTGGAAGAGCAGGAAGAATTGTTAGGAAAAGATCCGTGGGCCTACGGTCTCGGCGCGGCCAATCGGAAGAATCTTGAAACCCTCATGCAATATTCCCAGGAGCAGGGCTTCATCGGCGGCAAAATGCCGCTGGAGAAATTATTTGCCGAGATAAGGTCCGACTGAGTTATGAAAACGGCGATCGTTGCCGGCGTCGGTCCCGGATTGGGCGCATCGCTTGCCCGTGCTTTCAGCCGGGAAGGCTACGCCGTCGGCCTCTTGTCGCGAAGACTTGAGTCCAGCGAGCCGGTTGCCAACGAGATTCGCTCCCGCGGCGGCAAAGGCCTCGCCCTGTCAGTCGACGTAACAAAGCGCGAAACTTTGTTCGCGGCAGTGGAAAAATACCGCGCGGAGTTAGGGCCGATAACAGCCCTGGCTTACAACGCCAGCGGCTTTGGCCGCGGTAATTTCCTAGATCTCGATGCTGATGTGATCCGGCAATCGTTCGAGGTCGGAGTCATGGGCGCCGTACATCTCGCTCAAGCCGTGATTCCGGACATGCTCAAGCACAGCCACGGTTTCATCTCCTTAACCGGCGCCACCGCGTCGCTCCGCGGTCGGGCGGGTTTTGCGCCATTGGCAATCGCAAAATCTTCTTTGCGCATGCTCGGCCAATCGCTGGCGCGCGAGTTTCATCCCCAAGGCATCCACGTCGTTCATGTGATCGTCGACGGGCAGATCGACACTCCGAAGATTCGCGCGCGCGATCCCAACCGCGCGGCGGAACCCATGATTTCTCCGGACGCCATCGCCGATGCCGTCATCTACGCGCTGAAGCAGCCCAAGAACGCGTGGACGCACGAGCTCGACATCCGGCCTTCGACGGAGACGTTCTAGCCGGTCCCGACTACTCACCCCACAGTGGAAACACCCAACCGCACGTCGCTCGCGTCGTATCTCCTGTTATTTCTCCCGCCGCTTTTCTGGAGCAGCAACTTCATTATCGGCAAAATGCTGGTGGACAAGGTTGCGCCATGGACGCTCAACACCGGCCGCTTCACCGTTTCCGCGCTGATACTTCTGCCGGCTCTGCTCTACCGTAAAGAATGGCCGCCGCGGCAGGCATGGCTCCCGCTCGTGTTGATGAGCCTCACGGGGGTCTCGGCCTTCAACGCAGTCCTTTACACCGGCCTCCACTACACCAGCGCGATCAATGCGACGCTGGTGAACGCCACCACGCCCGTAACGACCGCCTGCATCGCCTGGCTCGTGATCGGCGAGCAGATAACCAGGCGGCGCGTTCTGGGCATTCTCCTGTCGTTTGCCGGCATCGGCTGGATCGTGAGCCACGGCTCTCTCGACACCCTGCTCAGCCTGAACTTCAACCTCGGCGACGTGATCGTTTTTTTTGCGACTTCGCTTTGGGGATTCTACACGGTCATGGCCAAGTCCATGATGCGCCATCTCTCTCCTCTAGCGTTGACCTCGATCACGACGATTATGGGCGCGCTCTTTCTTTTGCCCGCTTCGGCTCTCGAGCTGCATGCCCATCCGACCGATTTATGGCGGAGCGAAATAATCCTGGCCTTTCTCTACCTCGGCATTTTTCCCTCGTTCCTATCGTTTCTCATGTGGAACCGTTCTATACGCACTTTCGGTCCCGGCAGGGCAAGCCTCGCATATAATATGCTGCCTCTTTTCGCCGTGATCCTGGCGGAGATTTTCTTAGACGAAACGTTGAGGGGTTATCAGATCATAGGCGGAATCGCGATTATCGCCGGCGTCCTGATCGGCACGCGGGACTAGACAAGATGGACAGGCCGTGCCGCCCGGTATATTCTTTTTCTCGGTGAGCGGAAAAACCAGTCGAAGACGGAGGTCCCATGAATAAAGCCGAGCAGATCCGCCAGTCGCTGAAACAGAAAGGCGTGCTTGTGATGCCCGGCGTCTACGACGCGCTCAGCGCCAAGATCGCCGTGCGAGCCGGCTTCGAGGTCATTTTTATCACCGGCTATAGCGTCTCCGCCACGCTGCTGGGAGAGCCGGATTTCGGCATACTGACGCAAACTGAAGTGTTGTCCGCCGCGCAGCGGATATGTTCGGTCGCTCCCACTCCGGTCATCGTCGATGCCGACACCGGCTACGGCAATGCGATCAACGTCATCCGCACGGTGAAAGAACTCATCCACGCGGGTGCTGCGGGCATGTTTCTCGAAGATCAGGTATGGCCCAAGCGCTGCGGCCACATGAAAGGAAAACAGGTCATTCCGCTGGAAGAGCACTTAAAAAAATTAAAGGCCGCGATCGACGCAAGAGGCGGCGACGATCTATATATCGTCGCGCGCACGGACGCGCGCCAAGCTTTAGGACTGAAGGACGCGATCGAGCGCGGGATTGCTTTTAAAAAGTTAGGCGCCGACGCCGTGTTTATCGAGGCGCCGACGAGCAAGGAGGAGATGAAGGAGATCGCCCGCAACGTGCCCGGTCCGCTCGTCGCCAACATGATCGAGCGCGGAGTGACGCCGTTGATGGGACCCGAGGAGTTGAGAGACCTGGGCTTTCAACTTATCGTCTGGCCATTGGGACCGTTGTACGCGTCGGCGAAAGCTTTGAAAGATGTCTATACCGCTTTGAGGACAAAGGGGACGACTCAGGAAATTTTGGACCGGTTGGTTTCTTTCGATGAGTTTAACGGTATCGTGGGCCTGGAGGAAAAGTATGCTCTCGATGCTCGCTACAAGAGTTGATTGGATTTTATAATCTCATCGGCATGATGACGTAGAGATAGCCGTCGTCGTTGCCTTTCCGTAAAATACTCGGACTCACGTCGTCTTTCAGCGCCAGCTCGACGTTTCCGCCATCGCCCAACACGGTCAGAACATCGATCAAGTAGCGCGCATTAAAGCCCACTGTCAACGCTTTTCCCTGGTAATCGATCTCGATTTCCTCGACCGCCTCTCCCAACTCGGGGTTGCTCGCGGAGATGGAAACTTTTCCGTTCTCGATCTCCATCTTAATTCCCTTGTAGCGCTCGCTGGAGAGAATCGACACCCGCCGCAATGCGTGAAGAAAATCACCCTGCTCGATACGCGCAAGCTGTGGGTTGTCCTTCGGGATTACTTTGCTGTAGTCGGGAAAGTCACCCTCGATCAAGCGCATGAAAAGCTCCACGTTTTCCTTCGACACCAACCCCATGTTTTCCTTAAACCCCACGGACACCTGGCCATCTTCCGCTCCTTCGAGAAGCCTTCTCAGTTCCGCCAATCCCTTTTTGGGAAGAATCACGCCTTTGCTGAGACCGAAAGACCCTATTCCCCTCTCGATCAATGCCAATCGATGGCCATCGGTCGCCACCATTCGGACTTTTCCCTCTTTGGTTTCCTCGATAAAGACTCCGTTTAAATTATAGCGGGTCTCGTCGTTCGAGACCGAAAAAATCGTTCTTTCGATCATTTCCCTGAGAACTTTTGCCGGCAGGCTTGAGAGCTTCTCGCCCTCGAATTTAGGAAACTCAGGAAACTCCCGAGCATCCAGGCCGACGATCTTGAACACAGACTTTCCGCTTTTGATCTCCACCCATTCGTTCTCGAGACGTTTCAATTGCAAGGTTTCATCGGGCGCCTCGCGAACGATTTCGTAGAGTTTTTTTGCGCTGACCGTCACAATGCCGTCGCGGGTGACTTGCCCCTCCAATTTGCCCCGGATGCCGACTTCAAGATCCGTAGCGGTCAGATGAATCTCTCCGTTTCGCGCTTCGATCAAGACATTAGCCAAAATCGGCATCGTATTGCGCCGCTCGACGATACCCTGGCTCCAATAAAGCGTTGCGAGAAAGTCCCCCCGCTTAGCCCTGAATTCCATATTATCCTCCCCGCCTCTTAGTACTCTTCTTTATAATTTAATCTAAAGAGTAATAGTAGAGCCTGTGTGTTGTGTGTAAAAGGCGGCTATCTTCTATGCCTGTATGGCTTTTCTCATGTGGATGGAAATCTCTCATATGTTCACCTTGTAAACCGGGCCGGAGTTAGGCGTGCTCAGAGACGACTTTATTCACAGATTGCCGGTAATGCTAACAGGTATTTCCACTAGCGTTTGACGTTCAAGTTCTTTTCCAGTTTTTCGATAGTGCTTTGCATTTGCGGGTCTTCTTTGATCTTTTTTTCAATGGTCTTGGCCGCATGAATCACGGTCGAATGGTCTCGCCCGCCGAACTTGGAGCCGATGCCCGGAAATGAGGTAGAAGTATGCTTGCGGGACAGGTACATAGCCACTTGGCGCGGGACGGCAATGTCTCTGGTGCGGCGCTTTGCCTTGAGATCTCCCGGCTTGAGATTGAAATAGTCGCAGATGGTCTTTTGAATGCCCTCGATGGTGATTTCCCGGGAATTGCCCTTGAGGGTGTTCTGCAAAACTTCCTTGGCCAGGTCGATCGTGATCGTGGCCTTGGTGAGGGAGGCAAAGGCGCCGAGGCGCGTCAGAGATCCCTCCAACTCGCGCACGTTCGAATCGATGTGCGAGGCGAGGAAGATGGCGACTTCATGCGGTAGCATGACTCCTTCGACCTCGGCCTTCTTTTGCAGGATCGCAACGCGCGTCTCCATGTCTGGAGGTTGGATGTCGGCGATCAGTCCCCATTCAAAACGGTTGCGCAGCCGATCCTCCAACTCGGGAATTTCCTTGGGAAATTTATCCGAGGTGATGATGATCTGTTTGTGCGACTCGTAAAGGGAGTTGAACGTGTGGAAGAACTCTTCTTGAGTCCGCTCTTTTCCGGCGATAAACTGTACGTCGTCCAGAATTAGCGCGTCGATGTTGCGAAAGCGGACCTTGAATTCGTCCATCTTGTCCCGTCTTAGTGAGGCGATAAGCTCGTTCATGAACGACTCGGAGCTGAGATAAATAACTTTCAGTACGGAGCGCTTCTCGACGATTCTATGGCCGATGGCGTTGATCAGATGGGTTTTGCCCAGGCCGACGCCGCCGTAGATGAAAAGTGGATTGTAGTGCTCGCCGGGTTGGTTGGCGACCGCGAAGGAGGCGGCATGGGCGAACTGGTTGCTGGCGCCAACTACGAAATTTTCGAAGTTGTATTTGGGAATTAGATTGTTGACTCGGAGCGGCGCCCTCGGCGGCTCGCGCTCGGCTCTTTTTTCCGGCGTGGCGCTAACGGACTGGAGCTTCTGATTGACGCTAAGCGATATCTTCATGCTCCGGTGTGCAAGCTGCGACAGGCTTTCATGAATCGATCCGAGGAAATGCTCGACCAGCCAGTCACGAAAAAATTTATTGGGAACCTCCAGGCTGATTTCCTCGCTTGAAGTCTCTTTCACCCGGATCGGCCTTATCCAGGTCTCAAAATTTTGATTTCCCAATCGCTCGCGCAACTGCGCCAAGACCCCTTGCCAAAGCTCTTCCATAACGAATCTTCGCCCGGATTGGGCTAACCCTCTGATTTCGAAAAAGAAAACACCGATAAGTTACGAACAGAGTTATCCACAACTGTGGATAAACTAAAAAATCTGCGATACATTCTCATCTTGCACGCAACGCTGAACAACGGCGTAAACAGCTTGGACTTAAAGGGAGAGCTGATAACGCGGGAATCTTTAGATGAAAAGCGCGGGAAACATCCACCCTGATCGAAGTTCGAGTCAACAATTGCATATTGTTTTAAGTTTTCAGTTTCAGCAGGCGATTGGGTCGACAAAAAATCTGTTGATATCTGCCGCGAGCAAAAATTCATAATCCTTTTCATTTTGCAATGCAAGAAAAAAATTTCAAAATTTTTTTTCTGCGCGAGCGCGCTCAAACTTGACAGGAAAACGGTTACGGTGTTAGGCCAAAGCGATGTCTGATCGATCGGACGCTTTGTTCAAACGCGCGCGGCGGAAAATTCCCGGTGGGGTCAACAGTCCGGTGCGCGCGTGGAACGCCGTAGGAGGTTCGCCGCGTTTTATCGTGCGGGGCAGCGGCTCGCGTATCTACGACGTCGATGGCAGAGAATACCTCGATTTTGTTTGTTCCTGGGGTCCGTTGATTCTTGGACATGCGCATCCGAAAGTTACGGCGGCGGTGCAAAGAGTTCTGGCGGGCGGCACGAGCTTCGGCGCGCCGACCGAGCGCGAGATCGAGATGGCGGAATCGGTCTCGGCGCTTTTTCCTTCCATCGAGAAGCTCCGGCTGGTCAGCTCGGGCACCGAGGCGACGATGAGCGCGCTTCGTCTGGCGCGGGGATTTACCCGACGCCACAGGATCGTCAAGTTCGACGGTTGCTATCACGGACATGTAGACGCGCTGCTCGCGCGCTCGGGCTCGGGCGTAGCGAGCTTCTCTCTGCCCGACAGCGCCGGCGTGCCGCCGGCTTTTGCGGCCGAGACCAGCGTCGTCGCTTTCAACGATATCGCGGCATTGGAGTCGCTCTTTGCGCAATATCCCGAATCAATCGCCGCGGTGATCGTGGAGCCGATCTGCGGCAACATGGGCCTGATCCCGCCGGCGCCGGGCTTCCTCGAAAGACTCGCCGGCATAACGCGAAAGCATGGCGCGCTTTTAATCTTCGACGAAGTCATCACCGGCTTTCGCGTCTCGACCGGCGGCGCGCAGCAAATTTTTAAGCTCCGACCGGATTTGACCTGCCTCGGGAAAGTTCTCGGCGGCGGTCTTCCGTTAGGCGCTTTCGGCGGCAGAACGGAAATTATGGATCTGCTCGCGCCCGAGGGTCCGGTATACCAGGCAGGGACACTTTCGGGTAATCCGCTGGCGGTCGCCGCCGGCTTGGCGACGCTAAAGGAGATTTCACGAGCGGGAGTGTACGAAAAGTTGGAAAAGAACGGCAAGAAACTTGAGGAAGGCTTCGAGGCCGTGCTCGCTGCCCATCGAATTCCTTCCGTCATCAACCGTCAAGGTTCCATACTGACGCTTTTCTTCGGCGCGGAACATGTTCGCAATGCGGAAGACGCCCGTGGATGCGACAAAGAGCGCTTTGCACGATTTTTCCACGGCATGCTGGATCGCGGAGTTTATTGGCCGCCGTCGCAATTTGAGACGGCGTTTGTCTCGCTTGCGCACAAACCGGCAGACATCGACAAGACCGTGCAGGCCTTCGATGCCTGGGCGCGCGAAGAGTCGAAAGGTTGAAGTGTGAGTGCGCGCATGATAAACGATCTGCGGAATGCGGCGCGGGAAGCAGCGTGACCAGGAGCCAGCAAAATTCTTCCCTACGCCAAAATAGCCAAGTACCTCGCGATCGGTCTGGAGATTCCCAGTACAATAGTCGGATCTCTTCTCGTAGGTTACCTGATTGACCGGCAGTTCGGCACCTCTCCTTGGTTTACGGTCGGCGCGGCGGTTTTGGGATTTGTCGGCGCGGTCTATAGGCTAGTGAAGTATTCAAAGTATTTTACCGGCGGCGGAAATGAGAGCTGAAGCCCTAGGAGCAACGGTTGTTCGCATCGAGCTCGTCCACGCGCTCTTGATTGCAGGGTTATGGCTCGCGTTGGCGCCGGCCCGCATCGTACAGCCTTGGGCGCTCTTTGCGGGCGCGATCTTCATGGGGATCAACTTTTTACTTTTGAGCTGCGGCATACGATGGGTCCTGACTCCGTTTGCCGGCAAGGGAAGACTGAGGACCGGGATTTTCCTGCTGGTTCTCAAGATGGGACTCTTTTTGGGCTTGGTCTCGATGTTGTTCTTTCGCATCCAGGTGGATCCGCTGTCGTTTACGCTGGGGTTTTCTTCTCTTCTGATCGCGATTGTTTGCGAAAGACTCTGGACCATTTCGTCGCCGGGTGCATAAATGGAACATCCTTTTACCTGGTATTCATCTCTGCATCCATTTCTGCCGTATCCGCTGAGTCTTCTGGGCGAAACTAATTTCACCGCTCTGGTGGTGATGGTGCTGTTGATAGCGCTGGCGCTTCGCTTCAGGCGATCGGTTTTGAGCGCCAAAGATCCCGTCGTCCCTGAAGATCGTCTCAGTGTCAGGAACGTGATGGAAGTCCTGGTCGAAATCGTCGTCGGACTGAGCGACAGCATTATCGGAAAGAAGGGTCGGAAATACGTGCCTCTTTTCGGCAGCCTCTTCCTGTTCATCTTATTGGCCAATTTTTTTGGTTTGATTCCAGGATTCACGCCACCCACGAGCGATTTTTTTAGTAACTTGGGAATGGGATTGGTCGTCTTCGTCGCCTATCATTATTTCGGCGTTCGCGAGCACGGTGCGCGCTACTTCAAGCAGTTTATTGGCCCCATGCTCCTTCTGGCTCCTTTATTTATTCTGATCGAGTTCTTTTCGCACGTATTCCGGCCGATTTCCCTCTCGATTCGTCTGTTCGGCAACATGTTCGGCGATCACCTGGTGCTGGAGATTTTCAGTAACTTAACCAAGGTGGTGATCCCGGTCGCTTTCTACATTTTGGGATCTTTGGTTTCGGTGATACAGGCTGCGGTGTTCACTATACTCACTGTGATTTATGTCGCCATGGCGGTCAGCCATGAGCACTGAGCGGATGGCCTTAAGCGGCGAGGATGAGGACAGAGGAGATGGAAGGCGTCAGCATCCGTTGGAAAGGAGGTAAAAGATGCGAAGGATAATGTCGTTGGCAATCATAGCGCTGGTTGTGTTTTTTTCCGGCGTTGCTATGGCGGCGGCGGAAGCCGCCGGAGCGGCGGGAGATTCGTCTACCAAGGCGGCTCTTGCGATCGCCGCCGGGTTGGCGATCGCGATCGGCGCTTTCGGCGCGGCCCTGGGTCAGGGACGCCTGGCTGCGGCCGCGATGGAAAGCATCGGGCGCAATCCGAACGCGGCGGACAGAATCCAGCTGCCGATGATTCTCGGGCTGGCCTTCATCGAAGCGCTTGCCCTCTACGCGTTCGTTATCGCGTTTTTTCTTCAGGGCAAGATATAATCGCGGAGAGTAACTAGAAAAAAGGGGACGGGGCTTCGGCCTTGCCCCCTTTTTTATTTAGACGGCAAGTCGACTTTTTCCAAGTGGACTTTGGTGAGGCGGAGAATCTCTTCCAGCGTGTGAAGCTTATACGGTAACTCGTAGTAGATTTCCCTGATACCGGTGTTGACCAGCACCTTGATGCAGTGGATGCACGGGGTGTGCGTTATGTAGATCGCGCCGTCTTTGATGCTGGAGCCGTTCTTCGCCGCCTGAGCGATCGCGTTGATCTCGGCGTGGATCGTGCGAAAACAATTCTCTTCCGTATCGCCGTCGGGCGTCTTCGATTGATAGACCAGGCAGCCCACGTCGGTGCAGTGGGGCATGCCGGCCGGCGCGCCGTTGTAGCCGGTGGCTAAAATATTCTTATCGCGCACGATGACGGCGCCGACTTTGGCGCGCTTACAGGTGGAGCGCTCCGCCACCTGGCGCGTGATGGTCATGAAATACTGATTCCAGCTCAGTCGCTCGTTCATGGAATACCTCTTTCCCCCTTGTTCTTTGCAGCGTCTCGGGCGTTTCAGGCTCACGGCGCTCTTCTCGTTTGTCGGGTTCCTGAAACGAGAACGGCACCGGAATGAAAGTCACGGCCAGAGTCGCTAGAAGAAACCATCCCAAAAATTTTCTTTTGGTGTCGAGCGGCGTGTCGGGATCTACCGGCGGCGGATGCCGCACGCCCATAAAGAGCAACAAGATTCCCCAGACCAGCCAGCCGTCCCACAAGCGCATGATCCCCAGCGTAAGAAGCGTCAGAACCGTGAGACGCGAAACCCAAATGTACTTCCGTCCGAACAGGGCATAAGTTACGTGGCCCCCATCCAACTGACCGGCCGGCAAAAGATTCATCGCGGTTACGAGTAAACCGATCCAGCCGGCGAAGCCCACCGGATGCAGGACGATGTTGGCGTCGTTCGGAAGAACGCCGAGCGTAATCTTGCTTAGAAAGCTGAGTAAAAGAGACGAGCCCAGGACCATGCCGCCGCCAGATGAATCTTGCGGCGCGACCGTCGAGAGGTGAAACCCCACGATTACCGCCGGAACCGCCAGAACCAATCCGGCCAGAGGTCCCGCGGCCGCCACGTCGAATAACGACCGGCGATCGGGCGGCGAGGACTGCATCCTGATGAACGCGCCGAAGGTGCCGATGAACGAAGGGGCGGGAATAAAATAAGGGAGAGTTGCTTTTACGCCGTGATAGCGCGAGGTCAGATAGTGCCCCATTTCATGCACGAGCAATATGGACATCAACGTAACAGCAAATGGAAGGCCCGCGACGATTTGCCAAGGATCGGAGAGGAAATCGGCGTCGGCTTGCCAGGCCCCCGCGACGGTGGTCGTGACCAGAGTAGCGAGGAACAGAACTACGTGGAGCCATATTCTGCGCATGGTTACGCCGTGCGTATATGAACCGGGTCGCCGATATCCGCCCCGGAGCGGAGATGCGCGCGGCCGTTGAAATATGAGATCTCCAGCAGTCCCCAACTGTTGATCAACGCCGCGTAGTCGTCTTTTTCGGCGCCGGCGTAATTGGACGCGAGACCATGGATCGTTACGTCGGCGAGAGTAATAGCGAGCTTTTGGCGCGGCAGCGATTTCAAATCGCGCTCATGCACGTTGGTAACCAAATTCCCGAAATGGTCGATATAGATGATTTCGCCCTGGATTCCATCTTCTGTTTTCATAACTTCCGGCCAGTCGAGACGCTCGTAGTTTTTCACCGTAGGGCCGAAGTTCCGGGCCGGCACGCCGAGAGAGAGATGAGCCGCGACCGGAGCGAAGACGTCTCGGCCGTGGAAGGTCGCGCTCTTGGGCTTCAGATGATAACTCTCGTTCGCGAGTTCGACGATCTCGCCGACGGTCTTGTCCCGCACCGCGAGGCTCAAAACGCCGTTGTCCGGCCCGACGAAGAAGCTTCCTTCCGACTCGATCAAAATCGCCCGTCTCTCGGTGCCGACTCCCGGGTCCACGATGGCGACGTGGATCGTCCCCAGCGGAAAAAAGGGCGCGGAGTTACTCAAGACCAACGCCGCGCCTCTGATATCCTGCGGCGAAATTCCATGGCTCAAATCTACGATCCGGGCATTGGGATTGATTCCGAGAATGACGCCTTTCATGATCCCGACGAAGGGATCTTTGTAGCCGAAATCCGTCGTCAAGGTTATTAGCTTCGTCTCCATGAAGGAGGCTTCAATCTAACGGAAATTGTTCAGGGGGTAAAGCGCGCGGATCATGCCGATGAAAGCGGCACCCCGCGCCAGCCGGAGAGCGGGCAGCCGTCGCAATGCGGTTTGCTGCGGCAGAACCCCTTGCCGACGTTGACGAGCATTGCGTGATATTGATTGTAGAGCGGAACGTTCGCCGGAAGAAATTTCATGAAGAGAGTTTGGAAATCGTCGTAGCTCTTTTCAAAAGGCAACACGCCGTGGCGCGAGAAAATTCTCTTTGTGTAGGCGTCGATGACGAAGATGGGCTTCTCCGCGGCGTAGAGCACGATCGAGTCGGCGGTCTCAGGGCCGATGCCGCTCACTGAGAGCAGTTTGGCGCGCAAGCGAACGGTCCGCTGGCGGAACATTTTATTTAGGCTCCCGCGATACCGTCCCTCGACGAAGGAGATGAAATTTTTAAGCCGGCGCGCCTTTACGTTAAAGTACCCGGAGGATTTGATCAGCCGGGCGAGACGTCGGTGGGACATCCGCGCCAGCGCGCCGACGCTCAGCGCGCGCGCCTGCTTGAGCTGACGAATCGCCTTCTCGACGTTGGTCCAGGCGGTGTTCTGCGTGAGGATGGCGCCGACCGAAATTTCCAACGGACTATCGCCGGGCCACCATTCGAGATCGCCAAAGTGGCGATAAAGCCGGCGGTAGAGCTGCATGAGCTCGCGGCGCGAGATGTTCATCGAGATCTAAGCGCTAATTTTTCTGCGACCTCCGCCGCCTCCCGAAGATGCGCCGGATTGATCGTGCCTAGAATCAGCGCGTCGATGAACGGTTGCTTGAGGACGAACTCAAGGGCGGAGGCCGCTTCCAGGTGGCCGCTGTTGAGTCCTTTGACGGCAAGCACGCCAAGACCCGCTTCATGGGCTTTCGTCAGCGCATCCGCAAGCGAAGTTTCTTTCTCGCTGAACGGCGCCATGACGACGTCGAGCGCTGCGCACGCGCGCGCGATGCCCGCCTCCGTCTTGGCCGAGATTCCTACGGCCCGCGCTTTGCCGTCTTTTTTTAATCGGAGGAGCGCTTCGAGAGCGTCGGTCTGTTCCAAGATTTCAATGTCCCGTCCGTGGGAATGCAGTAACAAGATATCGATGGTTTCGGCGCGGAGGCGCCGGAGACTCTCCTCGACCGAAGCGACGATTCCAGTTGCGGAAAAATCGTACGTAGAGCGCCCGTCTTTATATCGCTCGCCGCACTTCGTGCAGAGTACAATGCGGTCCCGGTTGCTCTCGACAAAAGCTCCAAGCCGCCGCTCGCTCTCGCCGTAAGCCGGCGCCGTGTCGATCAGGTTCACGCCTAGAGCGAGGCTTGTTTCAAGCAGTTCGCGGACCGCTTCGTCCGACGGCAGCGCGAAGCGTTCCGGGTATTTCACGTCCGTGTTTCTGCCGAGCTTCGTCGTCCCGAGACCGATCGGGCCGACAACGAGCCCGGTGCGTCCTAGTTTGCGGGGAACCATTCGGCCTCCTCCCAGGGATAGCGCGCGACCGGCGGCGTCGGCCACGGCGGCAGTCCGTCTTCACTATAGCCACCCGGCCGCTCGAGATCTTTGCTCACCATGGCGAAAACTTCCTCCGCCAGCACGGGCGCGAGCGAGAGCTTGGTGGGCCAGGCGACGATGATCCGCGGCGCCGCGCGGCCCACGTGGACGCCGCTCGGACGGCGCTCGGCCGCTGTTCGCGCTTCGGCACGGACGGCGCGGTAAACGGCGATCTCGGCGCGCGCGAGATCGAGCGCGGGAAGCCGGCGGCGTATCTCGCTCAACGCGGTTCTCCGTACCGCGTTATCCTGCGGCTCGTGCGCCAGACGCTCGGCGATCTCTCCGCCGACTTGCCACAGCCCCTCGACCGGCGTCGTGACCGTGAGCTGGGTCTTTCCACCCACGATGCAATGGCCGAACAGCGGCGGTAGAGTTCCTTTTAATAGCACCATGGCAAGCGGACGGCGCTGCATCGAGTCGCCGTCAACACCTGCCTTGCGCAGGAGGTCAGCGTTCCCCGCGCCGGCCGTCAGCACGATCGTGCGCGGCTTGAGAACCGTGTCGGCAATCCGCACCTCTTTTCCGGAGAATTGGACGGACAGGCTTTCGTAACGGAGAATATATTTTTGTTGACGCGAAGCCAGCGAGTGGAGCAACGATCCGGTTGCGATCACCGGCTCGGCGAGCGCATAAACGGCTAGCGCTGAGCCGCGAAGCGCCTCCGGCCAGGCGGACTCCGGAAGCGGCTCAGGACGAGTCGATAAGAGACCTGCCCTTGCGACCACCGACATGAAGCCCCACGACTGTACGCGGGCGACTGCGGAGCCGCGCGGCAGCCAGAGGTGACACCGCTCGGAAAGCACGCGCGCGCCGGTCAAATCGGGGGCAACTTCTCCGGCGAGACTCTGCCGCCAGCGCTCGGGCATTTCTTTGGTGGCGCGGACCGCCGCGAAATCGCGCACACCTCGGAGCGCGTACTTGCCGCCGCCGTGGATAATTCCCTGCGCCTGAATCGTCTGGCCGTGGCCGAGCGCGGTCGATTCTAAAAGCAGCGCGTGATAACCGGCCCTACGAAAGCGCTCCAGACACCAGAGCCCGGCGGCGCCGCCGCCGAATATGAGGACATCGAGCTGCACTGGATGTTAAAAATTCTTTGCCCGGACCGAATTGTAACACGGAAACGGACTGCGGCAACCGAATAGTCAGGCGGCGAAGAGACGCAGGTCGATCATCTCGCAGATGACGTGGCCGACCAGAATGTGCGTCTCCTGGATGCGCGCGGTGTTTTTACCTTCGGAGACGCACAGGAGATAATCGACCTTGCGCGCCATTTTTCCCGCGTCGCCGCCGGTGAGACCGACGGTCGCGATCTTGAGCTTTTTGCACGCGTCGATGGCCGCCAGCACGTTTTCGGCGTTGCCGCTGGTGGAAATCGCCAGCGCCACGTCGCCTTCCTTGCCCAGCGCCTTTACCTGTTTGGCGAAAATTTCCTTGTAGTCAAAATCGTTGGCGATGCTCGTGATCGCCGATGTGTCGGTCGTGAGCGAGAGCGCCGGCAGCGGCGGGCGGTCCATGCGAAAGCGGTTGACGAATTCTGCGGCGATGTGCTGCGCGTCGGCGGCGCTGCCGCCGTTGCCGAAGAGAAGCAGCTTGTTGCCGCGGAGAAATGCCTCGGCGATCACCTCGATGACCGAAAGCAGCGTCTCCATATTGTCCCGCAGAAACGCCTTCTTCGTCCGGGCGCTGTCCTCGAAGGCTTTGACGATCGCTTCCTTCATTTATTTATGTTGTAAAATCTTGCCATCCGGCTCTCAAGGCCGTTTTTGGCGAGCGCCTCTTCGAACATCGTTCTCACGATCGGATCTTCGTCGTCGTATTCGATCTGATCGCCGCCGAGCTTACGGTCCACGGTCCCTTTGTATTTCTTGCCGGCGCCGCGATGTTTCTTGCTGCCGAACGACCTGAGAGCAAGATAACGCGCGGAATTTTTTCCGGTGTTGAAGTGCTGGTGCCACCAGCTGTCCGGCGGCACGACCATGCTGCCCTCGCGCCAGTCGTATCTCTTGATCGGCTCGCCCTCGGGCCAGATGAGCGAATAGCCTTCGCCGCCGAGGATGATGACGTGCGCGCCGGGACCGTGGCGGTGGGCTTTTTTGTAAGTGCCGACCGGAAATTCGGAGATGTGGCACGCGGTGGTGTTCTCCGACAGCTCGAACTTGATGTTTTTCCCGCCGGCGCCGCGCACGTTGTATTCGAGCAGTTTAAAGCTCCCGACATCGGGCACGAAGTTGGTTTCCCAGGCGTTGCCCGCGAACCTGAAGCCGTCATACTCCCCGCCGTAAAGAGTTCCCTTGCCGCTGAAGTATTCGTCTCGGCCGTCGAATCTGTCTTTGAAAGCGAAGTCGTTGTGGAAGATGAAGTCGAGATTGTGCAGCAGATTGATCATCGTCGGCGCGGTGGTGACGGCGAGATAGCGCGCGGGCTCGCTGCCGCTGCCGTTGAAAAGTTGGTGCCAGGTATTGAGCGGCGGGGAGAAAAGCGATCCCGCTTGCCACTCGAAGGTTTGCTTTTTATTCTCTTCGTTCCATACGGTGGTGGCGCCCTGACCGCTCACGACGTAGATCGATTCTTCGAAGAGTTGCCGCTGCGGCTTGAGGCTCTTTCCCGGCGGAATCTCGCAGACGTAGGAGTTGTTGACCTGGCCGGCGCCTTCCATCTGTAGGAAAGCTCCCGCTCCGCCCTTGCGCTCCCACGGCGCCAGCTTGACCGTGCGGATGTCCTCGACGAAGAAGGTCTTGATGATGGGAATTCCCTCGGACTCCACCCACTTCTCATAGCTGGATTTGCCGCCGTTATCGGCCGCGCTGTCCACTGCAGTTTTGACCACGATCTCTACCTCCGGATAGGACCATGTTTGTAGCACACGAAAAAAAAACCGTAAAGCGGAGCCCCTTTCGCTAGACCACGAAGATCTTCCGGCGTATCCTCAAGGTGAAATTAATTTTTCGGTGAGCGGATGAAACGCGTTAAAGTGGGCGTCATGGGAGCTTCGGCCGACGAACTACCGGAGGCGGAAAGGTCGCGGCTCGAGACGCTGGCAGAGCAGTTGGGCGCGGCGATAGCCGACCGCGGCTGTGTATTGGTAACCGGCGCGACCACGGGCCTTCCCGACATGGTCTCGCGCGCAGCTCGAAATCACGGCGCTCTCACCGTCGGCATCTCGCCCGCCGGCGCGTCGGAAGAACATGAACGTTTCGGCTTGCCGCCGGACGGCGTCGACGTCATTCTCTACACGGGCTTCGGCTTCAAGGGCCGCAACGTCGTCAACATCCGCTCGTCCGACATTGTGATTATTTTCGGCGGCGCCACCGGCACGCTGAATGAATTTACAATCGCCTACGACGAGGGCAAAGTCATCGGTATCCTGGAAGGCAGCGGCGGCATCGCCGATCACATCCGGGAAATTCTTGCTTTCTGCCACAAGCCGACGCGCGCGCGTCTGGTGTATGAATCGGATCCGGCAAAGCTGTTGGAAGCTTGTCTGAAAGAGACGCGATGAGAAGTTATTTTCTTCGCGCTCGCGTCACACGCTCGTCGCCACCGCCGGCGCGGCGCCCTTGAGCGCCGCCTCGGCCACTTCGGAGAGCAAACGGTCGTTTTCGTGATCGAGGGCGAAGACCCGGTACTGGACGACTTTGGAAGGGATGAACTCGAACAACTCCGAGAGCGATTCTTTGGTGATCTCTCCGCTCGAAGGATCGTAGATGTGAATCTGTTTTTTCCCCATCGCGAACGGGTTTTCCGGCCGGGGATCCTGCGTCGCGGTGTCCACGCGAAAAACGAGGTCCGCAGCGGACGCGGGCAGGGCGGCGCGGATTCTTTTCTCCCAGTCGGTGTCCTGGATCAAGGCCATGCCGTAGCGCAG
>JBGQBP010000028.1:0-21892 GCA_041494945.1 Binatia bacterium
ACCGAGATGTTCGGCGCCGTCAACGCCATCGATCCCAAGACCGGGCGCAACTTCGAGGACATCGTGCCGATTTTCCAGTCGATCGAGTGGCTCTCGGACGAAGACCGGAAGAAAATCACCGAAGGTAACGTTAGGAAACTTTTCTCACGGATAAAATAGCAAAGAAACGTATGGCACGAGCCATCGATATCCATCACCACTACGTGCCTCAGCACGTCTTGGACGAAGCCAGGCGTCACGGCAAAACCTTCGGCGTCGAGCTTGTCGAGGTCAAAGACGGCAAGGTCGGTTTTTCTTTCGCCGGCAAACCGCCTCATATTCTCCAGCCGCCCTTGATGGACGTCGAGCGCCGGATCGAGGTGATGGACAAAGGGAAAGTCGCGATCGCAGCACTGGAGGCGAATACGAACAGTCTCGGCTATCGGCTAAACGGCGAGCAAGGGGAAACTTGGTGCCGTCTTTATAACGACGGTATCGCACAGCTGGTCCGAAAACATCCGGACCGCTTCGTCGGCATGGCCACTGTGCCGCTGCAGGATGCGGCCCGAGCCGCCAATGTTTTGCAGCACGCGGTCGCCGTGCTTAGATTTTGCGGCGCGTTCATCGGCACCAACGTCAACGGCCGCTATTACAACAGCACGGACTTCGATCGGTTCTGGGCCAAGGCTGAGGAGCTCGACGTGCTCGTCGTGATGCATCCCGAAAATATCGCGGGCGCGGAGCGCATGGGTTCTTACGGCCTCAACGCGGTCTGCGGCAACCCGGCGGACTCCACGCTCTCGCTCGGGTTTCTCATCTACAGCGGCGTCTTCGATAGATTCCCCGGTTTAAAACTTTGCGCGCTCCACGGTGGAGGATTTTTTCCCTACCATCTCGGCCGCTTCGACAAAGAATTCGCTACCGGGCGCGGCGCCAGGCCCGCAGATTGTTCGTCGCCGCCAAGCGCTTACCTCAAAAACCTTTACTTCGATACGCTGGTTTACGACGTGGACACGCTCGCGTACTTGAGAAACAAAGTCGGCAACGATCGCCTGCTGCTGGGAACCGATTATCCTTATACACTCGGCGATTGGATGGGCGTCGAAAAAGTGGAAGCGTTGGAGTGCACGGCAGCCGAAAAAGACGCGATTCTCACAGGCAACGCCAAGCGCCTGCTGAAGCTTTGACGGCGGGCTATCCTTCTTCGAAGCCAAACAATCTTTTCGCGTTCCGATAGTAGATTTTCTCTTTGTCCTTTTTCGAGATGTCCAGCTCGTCCATCGCCTTCAGCGTCATCGGGTAGAACTGATCGTCCCTGCCGCCGCGGCCGTGCGGGTAATCTGCGCCGAACAACACCTGCTCCGCGCCGACGGTCTCGCAGGCGAGCTTGATGAAAGAAGCGCGAATCGGACCGGCGGTGTCGTAAAAAATTTTCTTAAAATATTCCTCGGGTTCAAGTTGGCATTCGACTTTGCCCTCGCGCCAGTTGAGCCGGTCGGGATAGAGCAGGATCATACCGCCCAGGTGGGACGCAATCAGCTTCAACTTCGGGTAGCGATCGAAGACCCCGCTGTAGACGATGCGTGAGAGCGCGAGCGTCGTGTCGGTCGGCCAGAGAATTTTTTGATGCAGCGAGAACTTGTTCCAGTTGGCCTGGCACGGCGCGTTAGCGGGATGTAGGAACAGAGGTTTGCCGGCTTCGTGGATCGCGTCCCAGAACGGCTTGAACTCGGCCTCGTCGAGATATTTTCCCGCGAGATTGGTCGGCAGCATCACGCCGTGCATAGCCAGATCTCCATAGCACCTTTGCAGCTCGCGCAGGGCGTCTTCCATGTCGATCATGGGAAGCCGGGCAAACGCTTTAAAGCGGCGCGGATGTTTCGCGTGAGCTTCGGCAAACGAATCGTTGAGAATTTTACATAGCTCCAGGGCTCTGGCCCGGTCGCCTCCCTGCTCGATCCTCCCGCCGGTGTTGGACAAAACGCCTATGTCGATACCGTATTTATCCATGACGTCCAAATACTCCCGGTGATCGAAAGCGTGAAACCCCGCTCCCCGCGGATCGTTTCTGGATTGGTCCGGCACCCGTTCGAGATATTTTCCCGGGAACGCGTGAAAGTGGGTGTCGATGATCACGGCGAATCTTTACCTATACCTTTTTTCCATCTCGCCAAAGAATCCTTCCGCTTCCAGCTCCTGAAGAAAACTGAGGTCGACGAACTGTTCGGGCCTGGCGCTCTTGGCCTGAGGAAATTGCGGCGCGGCCATCTCCAGCATGTACTGAATGCCTTTCGTCGTCGGGTACGGCTTTTTCGGCGTCCGCTTCAGATAGTGCTGGTAGGAATACTCGAGCACGTCTTGATCGTTCGACCGCGTATATTTGGCGAGGCTCTTCTGCGCCGCCGGCGTGTTGGTAAAAATAAAATAGATGCCTTCGACGTAGGCTTTGACGGCGGACTTGACCAGATCGCGATGCGTTTTTATGAACGTCCGCGACGTGGCCAGGCCGCTCCCCTGAACTTCGACTCCGAGATCCGCCATCTGAATGATCTCGACGAAGCCCGCTTTGGTCGCCAGCGGCGCCTCGGAAGGATTAAAAAACGTCGCGTCTACTTTTCCCGTGTTCATCGCGGCCAACCGGTCGGGCGCGGGACCCGTGGCGATGAGCGCCACGTCCTTGCCGGGATCGAGATTGAACCTTTTGAACAAGATGACCGCAGCGTTGTGGGTCGCCGTACCGAAACCGCTGATGCCGAATTTCTTCCCTTTGAGCTGTTCCACGCGGGCGATCGCACCGGGCCGAACAAAGACGATCTGGTCGTAGGAGTTTTCGACGGAGGCGACGAGCACGTTGTCGTAGCCCTGGAGGTTGGCGAGGATAACGTTGCCGACGGTCACGAGCGGCGGATCGCCCGAGGCCAGGGCCTGCACCGCGACCTGGCCGCCGCGGAGAAAAATCAGCTCCACGTCGAGCCCGTACTTGCGAAACAGCCCTTCGTCCTTCGCGATCCAAAGCTGGCCTTGCCTGGAGCTGATGGACGGATAGCCGATGCGGATTTTGGTCAGCGGCTGCGCCTGGACTGCTTGCCAAAGAAAAAATTGGAGAATGGCGCCGAAGATGATAATGGTACGAACTGTTTTCATCAGGTCTCAGTCGCTCTTATGCCATCGGCCTCTCGCCGTCAAGATCGATTTTCCCCGTCATTGACACTGGCGATTCGCCTGTGCTACTGGCGCTTAAAGAACTCGATATGCGACCCAAGCATCTCCCTTTTCTGATTCTTTTCGCATTCACCCTTGCAGCGTCGCCGCTCTTCGCGCAATCGAAGAAAGTCCGCTTCTCCGTGAGCTCGATCTCGATCTCGGAGATCCCGTTCAAAATCGCCCAGGTCAAGGGTTTCTATCGTGAGGAGGGCTTGAACGTCGAAGTGATTCTGATCCGCGGCAACGTCGGCTTCCAGGCTCTCCTCGGCGGCTCGGTCGATTATACCTCGGCGGCCGGCTCGACGATTGCAGCCGCGGTTCGCGGGATACCGGTCAAGCTCATCTTCGTCGTTTCGGCAAAGCCACAGTTCGATCTGATCGCGCAGCCCGGGATCCACTCCGTTCAAGATCTCAAGGGCAAACTCGTCGGCATCTCTTCGCGCGGCGGATCGATCGACCTTCTCACGCAGATCATTTTGCAAAAAAACGGTCTCACTCCGAATAAGGATGCCACCAGCATCGTGGTCGGAGGCCAGGAGGACACGGTGCTGGCTCTGCGCGCGGGGCGAATCGCGGCCGCTCTTTTGACCCCGCCGCGGCCGTTGATTCTGCAGCGCGAAGGATTCAACCGGATCGCCTATTCCGGCGACTATATGGCGACTTATCCGACGGGAGGGATCGGCGTAACCGACGATAAAATAAAATCCGACCCAGCCGGGGTCTTCGCCTTCGTCAGGGCCAGTCTCAAAGGCCTTCAATTCGCCTGGCAGAACCGTTCCGAGGCGATGAAGATCATAGCGGATTATTTGGGCGTCAAAGACGCCGCATTGAGCGAACAAATCTTCGAGCTTTATTTAAATCGGCTGTCCGCGGGCGGTTCAGCCGATGAATCCTGGATGAAGGGCGCAATCGATTTCACGCAGAAGAGTCTCGGGGGCGACGTCAAAGAAGTCCGTCCGAGCCAGGTTTTCGATTTCAGCTTCGTGGACAAGGCGCTTCGATAGGCGAGCCGTGGCGAGCGCTGAAGGGCCGAAACGATATCCCGTAGTGATTGCCGGCGGCGGTCCCACCGGTCTCGCGCTGGCCGCCGAGTTGGGTTGGCGCGGCATCTCCTGCCTTGTCGTCGAGCAAGGCGACGGCAGCGTGGAATTTCCCACCACCAATCTCGTCAACACCCGGACGTGCGAGCATCTGCGCCGCTGGGGCTTGGCGGACGAGGTCCGATACCGCTCCGGGTTTCCCGCCGACTTCCCGCGAAATTATGTTTTCGTCACGCGTATGAACGGCTATGAGATCGCGCGCTTCGATCACCCCGCCAACGGCGCTCCGGACGCCCGCTCGCCGCACAGCCCGGAGGGGAGAATCTGGGTCTCGAAGCCGTTCTTCGATCCTATACTGCAGCGACACGTAAAAGGCTTGCCCGGCGTCGAGATCCGCTATCACTCGATGCTGGAATCGTTTCACCAGGACGATCACAAGGTCGTCGCCGACGTCGTCGATTCGCAAAGCGGAAATCAATCAACGATCGAAGCGGAATATCTGGTCGGTTGCGACGGCGGAAAAAGCGCCGTCCGTCACCGGCTCGGCATCCAACTGCAAGGCGCTTTCGCCCAGGGAATGAACGTGGCGGTCCTGTTTCGCTCGCCGCTGCTCTCGGCGAGCCGTCACGGCCCGGCAGTGCAATACCAGATCATCAACGCAGAGATTCAGGGCGCGATCGCCGCCGTCGACGGGCGCGAGCTGTGGCGCTTGAACATCCGCGGCGTCAAGCCCGAACAGTTGGACTCGCTTGAAGCGCCGGGAAAACTGCGCCACGCGCTCGGCGAAAACATTCCCTTCGAGCTTTTGGCCGTGCGGCCGTGGACCGGCCACTGCGTCGTGGCGGAGCGCTACGGCCACGGGCGCGTGTTTCTCGCCGGCGACGCGGCACACCTTCTCTGGCCCGCGGGAGGTTTCGGCATGAACACCGGCGTCGGCGACGCGGTGGATCTCGGGTGGAAGCTCGCGGCGACGCTCCAGGGTTGGGGCGGCCCGCGGCTTTTGGACAGCTACGAGCCCGAGCGCAGGCCGATCGGCCTGCATAACGTGACCGAGGCGGGCGAAATGCGCGCGGGGTTCGACACGCAGATCCCTTTTTCTCCTTTGCTCGAACGAGACAGCGATGAGGGAAAAAAATTGCGGGAAAAAGCGGGCGAAGCGATCCGGCGCACGCGCGCCAAAGAATTCCAGCACGACTCCGCCGGCATCGAGCTGGGATACCTCTACGACGATTCGCCGATCTGCGTCGCGGACGGGACGCCCGCGCCGCCCGCCGATCACGCGATTTACACGCCGACGACTTGGCCGGGCGCCCGCGCGCCGCACGCGCGGCTCGGCGACGGCCGCTCGACCCTCGATCTTTTCGGCCGCGGCTTTGTCTTGCTGGTGCTTTCTCGTAAGATAGGCGACGTGTCCGGTTTTACCTCGGCCGCGGAAAAAGCCGGCCTGCCGCTCGAAGTCGTGAGTTTGGATGAGCCGGAAGTCCGTACGGTGTACGAGCGCGCATGGGTGCTCGTGCGTCCCGACGGGCACGTCGCGTGGCGCGGCGACGCGGCGCCGGCCGATGCCGGCGAGATTGTGGAGCAAGTCCGGGGCGCAATGCAATAAATAAAGGAGAAGACGTATGAAGGACAAAGTCGGCGCGTTTCTCGCGCGCGGATATTTTCGTTTGTCGGCGATCGTTGCGCTCGGCTGTTTGCTCACGCACGGCGGCGCTTACGCCGCCGACAAGCTTACCGGTCTTCACTCGGCGCAGGTCTTGTCGCAGTCGATGCCGTGGATCGCGCAGGAAGCGGGATTGTTTAAGAAATACGACCTGGATTTTCGTCTGGTTTTTATCGCGTCTTCGCCGATCGTCACTGCCGCCATGCTGGGCGGCGACGGGGAGATCGCGGTGACCGGCGCGATCGGCAACGTTCGCGCCTATGTTCAAGGGAGCACCGATCTGGTATTTATCGGCGGCATAAAAAACATCCTGACGCATAACATCATGGGAAAGCCGGAGATCAAACGGCCCGAGGACCTCAAAGGGAGAAGGGTCGGGGTCGGCCGGTTCGGCAGCAACACCCATTACTTTGCGATCCAGGCGCTGAGACGGCTCGGGATGGACGCCGGCCGCGACATTCAGGCGATACCCACCGGCGGCGGACCGGAGACGCTCGCGGCTCTCGTCGGCGGTCGCGTCGACGCCGCAGCGCTGGTGGCGCCGGGCGACGCGGGCGCGGTCTCGCAGGGCTTTCACCTAGTCGTCAACGGGCGCGAGCTGCGCATCCCCTACGCGGCGACCACGTTCGGCACGATGCGCTCCTCGATTGCCAAACGCGGGCCGGTCATCGGACGGTTCATGCGGGCGATGGCCGAGGCGGCGAAGATTCTGCACACGGACAAGAATTTCGTCTACAAGGTCCTCGGAAAATATATGCGCGTCACCGATACGAAGGTTCTCGACTCCGCCTATCAGTCGGAAATCCCGGCGCTCGAACGCCGGCTGGAAATTCACGATGCTGCGCTGCAAGCCTCGCTGGATGAAATCGTTCCGACCGATCCTCGGGCACAAACCGTCAAGCCGCAGGAGATGGTCGATCGCAGGTTTCTGATCGATCTGGAAAAGAGCGGCGTTTTCGCAAAGCTCTGGGGAGATAAAAAGTAACGGAGGAGCAAATATGTTCGAACCGCGCAGTCTCGCCGAGATCAAGGACGACATCCGCTCCCGCGTCGGAAAGCGCGCGCCGTTTCTCCACGCCGACAAAACGGAAACCGAGGAAGCGCTCGCCAAGCTCGATAGTATCGAGTCCGAAGCGTGGGCGGCCGCGTGGAGCGGGATCGGCGCTCGCTGGGAAGAAAAGGCGCGGGCGGAGGAACGGCGGGGCGACGCGAAACAGGCGAAAGACGCTTTCATCAAAGCGTACGGCTACTACGGCATCGCGCGCCATCCCTTTCCCGACTCGCCGGCGAAAGAGCGGGCTTACGCCAAGACGCGTGAGATGTATCTCGCCGCTTCGCGCTATTTCGATATTCCGCTCGAATGCGTTGCGGTTCCATTCGACGGCAAGCAGATTGTCGGTCATCTGAGATTCCCCAAAAAAGTTCCCGCGCCGCTCGTCATGCATTGGGGCGGGATCGACAACTGGAAAGAGGAGCGGCTCACGTTCGCCGAGGCGTTCGTGAAAGAAGGCTGGGGTTGTTTCGTGATGGACAGTCCCGGCACCGGCGAGTGCCCGATGCCGGCCTCGCCCGAAGCGCATCGTGTCCACTCGGCCGCGTTGGATTATTTAGTGAAGCGGCGCGAAGTCGATCCGAAACGGATTGCGGTTGTCGGCGCGAGCTTCGGCGGCTACTGGTCGACCAAGATGGCCCACATCGAGCATGAGAGGCTCAGGGCCGCCGTTAACTGGGGCGGCGGTATTCATTATTTTTTCCAGCCCGAATGGCAGGAGAAATCGCGCAACGCGCCGTCATATCTCTTCGACCTGATCGAAGCGCGCGCCAATCTCTTCGGCAAGAAGACTTTTGAAGAGCTGATCGCGGTCATGCCGGCGCTGTCGTTGAAGACTCAGGGATGGCTCGACAAACCCTGCGCCCCGATGCTGCTCGTAAACGGCAAGGAAGACAAGCAGGTGCCGATCGAAGATTTTTATCTCCTGCTCGAGCACGGCGAGCCCAAGGCGATGCGCCTCTTCTCCGGCGGCCACATGGGCGCCATCTCCGACATTTTCACAACGGTTATCACTTGGCTTCACTCAAAGCTCGACTAGCGCGACCTCTCTCCTGAAAAAATTTTCATTCCCGATGCACGCAAATCGCGTACAATCTGCCAAACAAAGGAGTCCATGAAGTGGCCAACTTAGTTCCGGCCGAGCGAATTGAGCGATTGATTCTATTGATCCGTGGGCACAAAGTGCTGCTGGATGGTGTGATCTGGCGAAGCTCTACGGCGTGTCCACCAAGCGACTTAATGAACAAGTGCGGCGGAATATTAGGAGATTTCCTGCGGATTTTATGTTTCAACTCACTAGTGTCCGACACGTTTCACAGTAAATTCAGTCGGTTGGGATCGGCGTTGATATTTTCGTTGGTTGCTGACTGAGTAAGGAGCTGAAACATAGGAACTTTCTCGAATGGTGTAACGCTCAGGATTTGTAGCATGGCATGCAAAGACAGATCGAGATTGAGACGCTTGCGAACGATGGCGACCAACACATACACGGCGACCGCAATCCAGACCTGCGTCTTGACAGCGTTCTCGGAGGTGCCGAAGAAGCGATTGATGCGTAGGTGCTGCTTGATCCACTTGAAGAACAGTTCGACTTGCCAGCGCGATCGGTACAGCTCGCAAATGGTGAGAGGCGGCAACGTCGTATGATTGGTCAAAAACACCAGCCGCCGCCCCTCGGCATCGCGATAGCGGATGCGACGCAGCCGCGCCGCGGAACCTGTCAATAGAATGAGACACTTCCCGGTTACAGATTACTGTACAAGATCATCGCTCGGCTGATTTTGACCCCTAGCTAGGTCCCCTCCCGACTCCGTTGCGTCGATTATAGGGCAATTGTGGAAGTCGTTTTTCCGGCCCAAGCTGTCAACGATCGAATTTGGAACCTCCAGCGGCTCAGAGTGGTTCCTCAAAGCCGTCTCCTTGGGCTTGTTGATCCAGACCTGCTCGGGCAGAGTGGGCGGCTGGGGCAAGCCACGAACGAAGCGCTCAGGATTTTTCTCAAAGGCACTTCGCAGCACTAACGCCCGCTCCTCCCTGCGTTGTTTGGCCTGGCCGAAGTGAACTTCAAAAGGCGCTAGAAATCCCAAGCCGCTGTGATGATGCTCGTGGTTGTACCAGCGGAAAAACCCCTCGCAGAATCCTCGGGCATCTGGGTAGGAGCCAAACCTCTCGGGAAACTCTGGGCGGTACTTCATCGTCTTGAATTGGCTCTCCGAATAGGGATTGTCGTTGGAGACGTGAGGACGACTGTGGGTCTTGGTCACTCCCAGTTCCGCCAGCAAGAAGGCCACCGGCTTGGACGTCATCGAAGATCCCGATCGGCGTGAAGCGTGAGATCTCCGGGCTCAATACCCTGGCGCCTTAAAGTCTCTTGAATCAGCCGCTGGGCCAACTCGGCCGATTCCCGGTACGCCACCATCCAGCCCACCACATAGCGGCTGAAAATATCCAGGATCACGTAGAGGTAGAAGTAAGTCCACTTACTCGGCCCCAACAGCTTGGTGATGTCCCACGACCACACCTCGTTGGGCCGGCTGGCCAACAGCTCGGGAGCCGCATACCGGGGATGACGAAGCTGATCTCTACGCTCTCTGACCTGGTGGTGCTCGGCCAGGATACGGTACATGGTGCGCTCCGAACACAGATATTTCCCTTCATCGAGCAGACTGGCATACACCTGGGCCGGCGCCTGATCGCAAAACCGCTCCTCGCTGAGAGTGCCGAGCACCGTGTGTCGCTCCTCACAGGACAACGCCCGGGAATGATCCCGCTCGGTCCTCTGAGATGCTCTGGCGCTTTGTAACCGGTAGTACGTCGCCCGCGCCAAGCCCAACGCCCAACAGAGCGGCTCGATCCCAAAGAAGGCCTTCTTCTCCCCGACTACGGCCATCAGTCCTTCTCGGCGCTCTGCTTCAGTTCGATCCCCAGTATCTCGGAGACTTTTTTTTGCAGCTCCACCAAACCCTCGGCCCGCTCCGCTCTTAGCTTAAGCCGAGCATTCTCCCGCTCCAGCACCTTAACCTTGTCGGTCAAAGGGTGTCGCTGCTTGGGAGAAGGACCCCGCTTTCGAGATAAACCCTGACGCTCTCCCCGCTCGCGCTGCTTACGCCACTGGGTCAGGTGGGAGGAGTAAAGCCCCTCGCGCCTCAGAAGCGCCCCAAGCTCCCCACGACCCTTGCATCCCTCGACTTCCCGCAAAACCCCCAGCTTGTACTCCACCGTAAACCGCCGCCGCACAGGCTTTGCCATCACTTCCACCTCCGAGGAGGTTAAAGCCCCGTCATCCACTGCTTCCATCGTCAATTCCTTACTCGCCCCCTATCCTACACTAAACTCAAGGCGGGTAAGTGTCTCACTCATATTGGCAGAGAGGGCCTTCCGGAAAATCTTCACAAACTCCTCATAAATCTCTATGAACTCCGAATCACTTCCGACTACAGCATTGAAGACGAGCCTTCTGCTCAAGAAGCCAAGGAGGCTTTCGAAGCAGCCAAGGAGTTTGCAACGGCAGTCGAGGTTTACCTTGAAAGCTGGCTAAAAAAAGGCTCGGAATAAAATCCTTCCAAAGCTTTTAGACATCAGCCGCTCCACGCTCTATAACAAGAGGCGGTTTGGGAGACCTGGCTTTCTAATCCTGCGTTTCTTCCTCGCGCGATTAACTCCATTTTGAAAATTGAAACTCGACGCTTTGGCTTAGGTGAAAACTCCCTAAACTTGGGCTATAGTAAGCGGGTTCGTTGCGCGACTAAGGAGGTTCACTTGGCTAAGGCAGAAAAATCGGCAAGGGAGGTTTTAACAGCTATCCGGGCTCTTCCCAGGCGGGACAGGCGTCTTATTATTCTCGGTCTCGTGAAGGATAGAAATCTCCGCCACGAATTGATCGATCTCGCCACTTTCGAGGAGAGACGAAAGGAACCATCTCGGCCTTTCCGTGAATACCTGAAGGAACGAAACGGCAGGCGTAGGTGAGCTATACAGTCGAGATCAAGCGGTCCGCCGAGAAGGAGATGGACCGCCTGCCCGACAAAATCCACAATCGCATCAGCGATAAAATTCTTGCTCTGGAAATCAATCCGCGACCGATCGGCATCAAGAAGCTTCAGGGAGAAAATGGTTACAGGCTCCGTGTAGGAGATTATCGAATTCTCTATGTTGTAAACGACCAACTAAAACGTATTTTCGTTTACAGCGTTGCTCATAGACGAGAGGCCTACCGCTGACGTTTCCCAGCAATCAATCACCTGTTCACCTGTCCACCTCACTAGACACCCGTCCACAACGATAGACACCGATCCTCCTTCGCAAGAGTGAAGACCCGGGCATGAGATGAAAAAGCCGACGACATGGGCTATAGTTGTGGCTCTGGAGGAAAGCGATCATGGCCAAACTCGCTGAGAACATTATCAAAGCGGCTGTTAAACTGCCCCAAAAAGATCGCGTTCGCGTTGTGGAGCGACTTCTTAACACCTTGGAACCGGAGGCAGAACAGGATGTGGATGCGGCATGGGCGGCCGAGATTGAGCGGCGCTCGCGCGAGATAAAAGAGGGCACAGTTCGGCTGCTCCCCTGGAAGGAAGTAAAGTCACGCGCCAGGAAGCGCGCTCGTGGCAATCACTAGAGCCCGTACAGATGGACGGCGTTCCTTGCATTCGAGGCCTGCGGATACCGGTGGCAACCGTTGTGGAATGGTGGCAGACGGGACGGCACAAGAAGAGATTCTCAAGGCGTACCCCGACCTGGAACACGACGACATCCGTGAGGCTTTGCGATTTGTCGCTGAAGGTGTCCGTGAACGTGAACTCCCACTGGTCAACGGCCGGTGAAGTTTCCGGTGGACAGAGAGCACTATGAAGATCAGCTACGATGAAGAAGCCGATGCGCTCAGCATCACTTTCCGGGAGACGACGGTGACCACCAAGCATCTGGGCGAAGGAATTGCCGCAGATTACGACGCCGAAGGGCAGTTGACTGGTATCGAGATTTTAGATGCCATCAGGCGTTTTGGAGGGAAAGAAACTCTCCATCAGGTCGTCATGTCGTTCGCCTACGTCCCGGCCACGTCGTTCAACCGCTTCCAGTCCGAACAAAAACTCAGGGAATCGCGGCGCCGATTCGAAGACCTGGTCGAGTCCATCGAAGGCATCGTGTGGGAGGCCGACGCGCAAACTTTCCAGGCCACCTTTGTAAGCCACCAGGCGGAACGCATCCTGGGATTTCCGGTTGCTCTGTGGATTGGCGAGCCGCATTTTTGGCTTCACCGCCTCTATCCGCAGGATCGCCGTTGGGTGACGGATTACTGCAAAAAAGCCACTCGGGAGATGCGACCCTTCGAATTGGAATACCGGATGATGGCCGCCGACGGCCGGGTCGTCTGGATAAGAAATATCGTGACCGTGGTCGCGGAAAACCAGCGGCCAGCGAAGCTCCGAGGCGTCTGCTTCGACATCACCGAGCACCGGAGGATGGAAAGGGAGATTTCCGAGATCAGCGAGCGCGAGCGCCAGAAAATCGGCCAGGACCTGCACGACGAGCTGGGTCAATTCCTGACGGGGATCGCGTGCATCAGCACGAGCCTGGCGCAGGAGCTGGAGGGGAAATCCCTGCGGGAAGCCGCGACCGCGACGCAGATCTCCGACCTGACGAACCAGGCGATCAAGCAGACGCGCTCGCTCGCTCGAGGGCTTTACCCCGTGGAGCTACAGGCCAACGGACTGCTTTCAGCGCTCCAGGAGCTGGCCGTCAACGCGGAGACTTTCTTCGGGATATCGTGCCAGTTGAAGTGCGACCCCGCCCTTTCTACTCCGGCGGACGATATTTCCATCCACCTTTACCGGATCGCTCAAGAGGCGATCAACAACGCCGTCCGCCACGGCAAAGCCAAGCACGTTTGGCTGAGGCTCTGGGACCAAAATGGGATCGGCATCATGTCGGTGACCGACGACGGCAGCGGCATCGCCGCGCAGCCGCGGGACAATCCGGGCATGGGGCTGCGCATCATGAAGTATCGGGCCGAGATGATCGGGGGGATTCTGCAAATTCGCAAAGCGCATAATCGCGGGACGATCGTAGAATGCTCGTTCCACGGAAGGGCGGGCCGGGAGGGCAAGGTCGATGGCGAAAACGACAGCACGGCCT
Organism: Binatia bacterium; assembly: GCA_041494945.1. Classification (GTDB taxonomy): domain Bacteria; phylum Desulfobacterota; class Binatia; order UBA9968; family UBA9968; genus JAJPJQ01. The sequence continues at coordinate 13,073 of JBGQBP010000028.1, forward strand.
TCCACCGCGTCACAAAAAAAATCCATTCTGTTAATCGATGACCGTCCGATCGTGCTCGACGGAATGAAACAGCTCACCGATCAGCAGTCGGATTGATGGCCTGCGGCGCGCTCGCGGACGGTAGAGCTGCCATCTCGGCCGGAGCTGTCTTCTCCGCGGGAGCGCCCTCACTTTCCGGCGGCGCCGGCCTCACGATGGACGGGCCTACGAGTGGAGATACAATATTCATGAGTGTGGAATTACCAAGAGACTACGAAGCAGTTCCCATGCCATCCGGGAAGCTCCGAAAGTCACAGATGTTTGGATTTTCCCGTGGAAATCGGCGGCGCAAGCGGCAATTGTTGCCGCGAACGGCACAAAGTGCCGCTCGCGAAATTTAGAGAAGAGAAATTTGGGCCCACCTGGATTCGAACCAGGGACCGACCGGTTATGAGCCGGTAGCTCTAACCAGGCTGAGCTATGGGCCCGCGAGAAAAAATGATGAATGTTGAATTATGAATTTTGAATTGACAGGACGCGAAGCTTAACTCTCCATAAAACTTTTCAGCCGCTTGCTCCGGCTCGGATGGCGGAGCTTGCGCAACGCCTTGGCCTCGATCTGGCGGATGCGCTCGCGCGTGACGGTGAACTTCTGCCCGACCTCTTCCAGCGTGTGGTCGGACTTCTCGCCGATGCCGAATCTCATGCGCAGCACCTGCTCTTCGCGCGGCGTCAACGTCGCGAGGACTTTGCGCGTCTGCTCCTGCAAATTGATATTCACGACGGCGTCGGCCGGCGTCATGATCCGCTTGTCTTCGATAAAATCTCCCAAGTGACTGTCTTCCTCTTCGCCGACGGGCGTCTCGAGCGAAATCGGCTCCTTGGCAATCTTCAGCACCTTGCGCACTTTGTCCAGAGGAATTTCCATCTTGGCAGCGATCTCCTCGGGCGTCGGCTCGCGGCCGATCTCCTGGACTAAATAGCGCGAGGTGCGGATCAGCTTGTTGATCGTCTCTATCATGTGGACCGGGATGCGAATCGTGCGCGCCTGGTCGGCGATCGCGCGCGTGATTGCCTGGCGTATCCACCAGGTCGCGTAGGTGGAAAATTTATATCCCCGCTGATACTCGAACTTGTCCACGGCCTTCATCAGCCCGATGTTTCCCTCTTGAATCAGGTCGAGAAACTGGAGACCGCGGTTGGTGTATTTTTTGGCGATGCTCACGACGAGGCGGAGATTGGCCTCGATCAGCTCCTTCTTGGCGATGTTGGCCCGGGTCTCGCCGTCGATGATCGAGCGCACGCGCCGGCGGATTTCCTCGGCCGGCATCTCGATATCTTTTTCGACCTTGCGCACTTCGCGCCGCGAGTTGCGGATCGCATCCACCATGTGCTCGATCGCGTCGTGGCCCATCTTGAGGGCGCCGATCGCCTTCTGCCATGCCTTTTTGCGGCCGTTGCTGGGAACGATCTCCAGAATCTGCTTCGTGCCCTTGCCCGTCCTGCGCTCGAACTCCGCAATCCTGCGGTCCATCGCGCGGACCTGGTCCATCGCCCTTTTGAGCCCCTCGACGATTGCCTCCGTTTGCCACCGGTTCAACTGCAGCGCCTGCAGCGCGGCAAAAATTTTCTCCTGAAATTTGCCCAGCGCCTCTTCAAAGACTTTGCGCTTGCGCCCCGAGAGGCTCTTGCCGGAAAGCCTGTTCTTGATTTTTTCTCTTTCTCTCGCCAGACGGCGCAGCTTGCCGATCTGATCGAGGAGCCGCTTCTCGTGCACCTCTTCCTCTTCCAGATATTCCGGCTCCTCCTCGCCTTCTTCCTTGATGATCTCCCGCACCCGGATCTCGTGCTCCGCTAGCTTCTCTCCCAGCTCGAGCACGTAGCGCAACGCGAGCGGGCTGGAGAGGACTTCCACGATGACCTGCTTTTCTCCATGTTCGATCTTCTTGGCGATCTCGACCTCGCCCTCGCGGCTGAGGAGCGAAACCGTTCCCATCTCCCGGAGATACATCCTGACCGGGTCGCCGGTTTTGCCGGTGATGTCCCCATCCACCTCGACTTCGATCTCTTTCTCCTCCTCCTCTTCCTCCACAAGCTCCTCGGCCTGGCCCGCCAGACTCACCCTTTGATTGGAATCGACGACTTCGATGTCCATCTCGCCGAAGAGCGACATGACGTCGTCGATCTGATCCGGCGACACGATGTCGGCCGGGAGCATGTCGTTGACCTCGTCATAGGTGAGATAGCCCTTCTCCTTGCCGAGATCGATGAGCTTCTTGACCTCTTTGATATCCTTCTTCTGGACGACCGGATCGGAGACGGATTTCTCCTTCTCGTGACCGGCCGGCTCCCGAGTCTGGACCCGGCCTACTGCCGCGTTAGTTGCCGTTCTCTTCGGACGACCTCTTGCCATTCGATCATCCTTTCCTTTTTGGTCTTCTCATCGTTCTTTTCTTCCGCGATTCGGATCGCCCGCCTGAGATCGCGCTCCAGACCTCTCAAGTGCCGCCGGTGCAGATGGGCGATCAAATCCCCCATCATCTTTTCGGCGTCTTCTTCGGCGATCGTTTCCGTCTCGAGGATCAAACCGGCGATCTCGGCCGCGCGTTCGGAGGAAAATTTTTCGGCCAGCCCGGCCGCATCGACTCGGCTGCGCTTGCGCCACTCGGCGACTATCTCCTGAAGAATTTCGTTCCACGCCGGACTCACCACGGCCTCCAGCTCCGGTTCCTCGGCGACGCGCTGAATCATGGCGGGGAAACGAAGCATGAGTCCGACAAGAGAGCGCTCCGCCGTTTCTTTTCCCGCTTCGGTTGGAGCGGCGGCAGCCGCCGACGGCGCGGCCTCTCGCCGCGGCTCGCCCGCGGCGCGAAGCGCCTTGCGCAGCAAATCCTCACGAACGCCGAGATCAATGGCCCGCCTGACCAGCAGATCGGCCTCGAAGGGATTGCGCACTTTCGCCAGCACCCGACTGATCTCCTGGGCGATTTGGCTCTTTCCCTCGATACTTCGCCCGTAGCGTTCTTCTAACCAGGTAAAAAAGAAATCTGCAAGAGGAACCGCCTTACCGAGAAGGTCCTCAAACGCCTCTTTCCCCTTGGAGCGGATAAAGGTGTCCGGGTCTTCTTCTTTAGGCAACCGGGCACCGCGCCCCAGCAAGCCTCCTTCGATAAAGATCTCAAAGCTCCGGGCCGCCGCTTTTTGTCCCGCCTCGTCGCCGTCGAACAGGGCGACGATGTTTTTCGTGTAGCGCCCGAGCATGCGGACGTGCTCCGGCGTCAGCGCGGTTCCCAGCGTCGCCACCGCGTCGGTGACGCCGAATTGCGCCAGGGCGACGACGTCCAAGTATCCTTCCACGACGATGACACGGTCGCTTCCTCGAATCGTCTCCTTGGCCTGAGACAAACCGTACAGCGTTGCGCTCTTGTGAAACAGCGGGGTCTCGGCCGAGTTGAGGTACTTGGGCATCCCCGGTCCGATGACCCGGCCGCCGAAACCGACGATTTTAGCCGCGGCGTCGGCGATCGGGAACATGAGCCGGCCGAAGAATTTTTCTCCGTAGCGCTCTCCTCCCCGATCGCTCAAAAGCCCCAGGCGCGTCGCGTCTTTCAGAGACAGTCCTTCTCTTTTTAAAAACGCCGCCAGCCCCTGGCCTGCCTGCGGCGCGTAGCCGAGATGAAAACGCCGCGCCATCGGATCATCGACGCCGCGCGACTTGAGATATTCGAGCGCGCGCCTGCCCTCGCCATTGCCGAACAGGATCTCATGAAAATAGGCCGCGGCCCTCTCGTTCAGCCGGTAAAGCGACTCTCTTTGCTCCGCGTCTCTTCTCGCTCCCGGATTCTGAAGCCGCTCGACCACGATCCCGTAACGCTTGCCGACGCGCTCCACCGCCTCGGGGAAGCTCAGTTGGTCGTACTGCATCAGAAAATGGAAAACGCTGCCGCCCGCGCCGCAGCCGAAGCAATGAAAAATTCCTTTTTCTTCGTTGACGGTGAAAGACGGAGTCTTTTCGGAGTGAAACGGGCAGAGGCCGAGATGGTTACGACCGGTTTTTTTAAGCGTCAGATAATCCGAGATCACTTCCACGATGGAAGCGCGATCACGGATCTGGAGGATCTTTTCTTCCGGAATCATGGGGCGCGTTGAGAAATATTCAAAGCCGTTTCCGCTCCCCCGCCCGCGATTCTTTCGGCTCCAGCAGCCTCGTCTTGCCCAACTGGACGAGTGCCTCGGCCAGTTGATTGAACGCCGGGACAAGATACGACCGGCCGATGTTCTCCTTCGCCTTTCCCGAAACCAGCGGCGTCGAAGTCAGAAAAAAAATCGTCAGGGCCATGATGGCGGCGCCTTTCGCCGCCCCTATGACGACGCCCCCGATCCGATTGATCCCTTGAAGGAAAGGAAGCGAAGCCGTGCGATGAAGAAGCCAACCGATCAGATTTAAGCTGAAATAGGTCAAAAAGAAAAGGGCCACAAACGTGATGGCCCTTAAAAATATGAAGGAGAATTTCCAGCTCTCCGCCCACTGCACTGCGACGGACTGCTCGTAGCGCACCGCCACCATCAATCCGACGAAAAGTCCCAATAGAGAAAACGCCTCGCGGAAAAATCCTTTGAAGTATCCTCGCAACGCAAAAAGCGCGAGCAGGACAAGCAGGATCGCATCGACGATATTCACCGTACGTCCAACAGTGACGACGATCGCGCGGCATCCGGGTCAAGAGATTGGCGCGTTACGTTCCGCTCAAGATCTCTTTGGCCAGCTCGCTCACTCGCTTGCCGTCGCTGCGGCCCGTTACTTTGGGCATGAGCTGCTTCATGACCCGGCCCAGGTCCTGGGCGCCTTTCGCTCCGACCTCGTCAATGGAACTCAGGATCAGCGCGCGGACCTCTTCCTCGCTCAGCGCCTCGGGCAGAAAGCGGCGCAGGACCGCGAGCTCCGCCTCCTCCTGCTGCAAGAGATCGGTCCTTCCCCCTTTGCGAAAGAACTCGATCGACTCTTGCCGCTGCTTGCAAAGCGTGGCCACGGTCTTGAGAATCTCATCCGTGCTGAGCTCCCGGCGCTGTTTGATTTCTTCGTTATGGAGAGCCGACAACAATAGCCGGAGGGTGGACAGAACGACGCGATCGCCGCTCTTCATGGCGGCTTTCATCCCGTCTTGAATTTCAGATTTGAGTCCCACTCTCGTGACGCAGCGCCCGCTAGAGTTTAAAAATAGTGGCTCCGCGCGCGGCGTAAGGCTCTCTTTTTTGCCGCGATCGCCTTCTTCTTGCGCTTGACGCTGGGTTTCTCGTAGTGCTCTCGCTTGCGCAGCTCGGCCAGAATACCGGCCTTCTCGCACAGTTTTTTAAAGCGCCGAATGGCGCTCTCGATGGACTCGTTATCTCGAACTCGTATTCCCGTCATAATGTATGGATCACCCCCCACTCCCACCGCAACCACCGCCTCTTCCCAACTCAACGATTTTATCCGATTCGCATTCCAAGTCAAGCTAAAGAGCGTCAACTTGACGCGATTTCCCGCCCCATGTACGATGGGCCGCATCGTTTCACACGTGAACCTCCCGCTTGCAAAAATATCCTTCCGCTCCGGCGCGCCGGCATTTCTCATCGTATCGCTGCTTGCTATTTTTTGTCGGGCGAGTCTCGCCGCCGCCGATCCCACGGAGTCGTTCACCCTTCAGAACGGGCTGCGCGTCGTCGTGCGCCGGGACTCCTTCGCGCCCTTGGCCGCTCTCCAGCTCTGGGTCGAAACCGGCAGCGCGGATGAAAGCGCGGAGGAAATCGGCGCGGCCCACCTGCTGGAACACGTTCTCTTCCGCGCCTCGGCCGGTACCGGCGCCGGAAAAATCGCCGCGCAAGTGGAGAAGCTGGGCGGAACGATCAACGGCTTTACCTCGCGCGACCATACGGTCTATCACGTGGTTTTGCCGGCCGCACGGGTCGCGGGTGGCCTCGCGGCCCTTGCCGAGCTCGTGCAGTTGCCCCGGCTGGATACGACTCTGCTGGAAAAAGAGGCGCAGGTGGTGCAGGCGGAGTGGAAACAGGGCGAGGACAATCCCCGCGCGCAATTGACCAACGTTCTTTTCAGCATGGCCTACCACGTCCATCCGTACGGCCGGTCCATAATCGGCACTCTGGAGAATTTGCATCGCATCACTCCGGAGATCGTGAGCGGCTTTTTTCGCCGTTGGTACACGGCAAAGAACATGATTCTAATCGTGACCGGAGATTTTTCGGCCGATAAGATTAAGGACGATATCCAAGAGACATTTCTCTCTTTGCCGTCGGGCGCGTCTCCGGAGCGGCGTCTTCCCGCGGAGCCGGTCCAAGATCGACCGCGGCTCAACGTTCTCCGAGGACCGGTCACGCAATCCCACTTGATGATCGGCTTTCCCATACCGGCCGCAAGCGATAAAGAATCTCCGGCCCTAGATCTCCTGGCGTTTATTTTGGGCCGCGGGGAAAGTTCCCGTTTCGCGGAGAAAATCAAAGTCTCCCGTGGGCTGGTGAATTCGATCTCGGCTTCGACGTTCTCGACCAAGGACCCCGGCCTGTTCATCGTCGAGGCCGAGCTCGAAACGCATAAGCTGATGGACGCGCTGACGGCGATTCTCCAGGAGATCTACCGCCTGCGCCGCGAAAGAGTCGCTCCTTGGGAGCTCGACCGCGCCCACACAAACTTTGAGCGCGCCTTGGTTCGAGCCAGGGAAACTTTGGACGGCCAAGCGCGCCAGTTGGGAAATTTCGCTTCGGTTTATCGCGACGCCGATTATGCGGAAGTTTATCTGAAGAACCTGCGCCGGCTCGACGCGGAGGACTTGAGGACCGCGGCGCAAAGTTTTTTCAAGACCGAAGCCTTGTCGGTAGCCTTGTTGCTTCCCGAGGGAACCGCCAACGTTCCCGACCCCGAGAAAATCGCCGCTTTGAGCCGCTCTTTGGAACGACCGGCGCCGATGACCCAACGGCAAGATGGAATTCTTGCGGCCACGCTGGACAACGGCCTTAGAATCATTATCGAGGAAGATCACCGCCTGCCCGTCGTCGCACTGCACGCGGAGGTGATCGGTGGACTCGCGCTGGAGAATGATAAGAGCAACGGCATCGGCAATTTCATCGCTCAGATGCTGACTCAGGGGACGCCGCAGTGGTCATCGCCGCAGTTGATCCGCGCCGTCGAAGAGCTGGGCGGAACTTTAAGCGGTTGGTCGGGAAACAGCACGGTCGGCCTCAGCGGGACGTTCCCGAGCCGGCACGCGGAAAACGCGATGGAGATATTCTTGGACGCGCTGCTTCATCCGGCATTTCCGGAACGGGAGCTGGAGAAAAAACGGCAAGAGATCCTGCTCCGTATCGGAAATCGCGAAGAGCGGGGACGCGACCGCGCCCTGCGCTTTTTCTACCAAACCCTCCTCGTCGATCATCCTTACCGCCTCGACCCGTCCGGACAGAGAGAGCCGGTGATGCGCTTTCGCCGGGAAGATCTCGTGGCGCAGTACCAAAAATTATTTTCGCCCGAGCGGATGGTCGTGAGCGTGGCGGGAGACGTCGAAGGTGAAAACATTTTACGCTATCTGCGAACGAGGCTGGCGTCGCTCCGGCGGAGCGGCGCGACCCTCGATCTGCCGCCGGCCGAGAACGGCCGGCGCAAGCTGCGCGCGGCGAAAAGAACGAGCAAGACCGCTCAGGCGCAGGTGGTCATGGGCTTTCAGGCGCCCGCCAAAGGAGCGCCGGGCTATTTCACGATGAAAGTGATCGAGGCGATTCTTTCGCGCATCGGCGGCCGGCTTTTCGTCGATCTCCGAGACCAACAGGGCCTCGCGTACTCCGTGGGCGCTTTTTCACTGGACGATCCGCTGCAAGGCGCATTCGGCGTTTACGCCGCCACGGACCCGGCAAACGTGGAGCGGATGAAACAAGCAATGCTGGCGGCGCTGCGCAGGCTGCGCGAGGAAGAAGTTCTGCCCGACGAATTAGAGCGGGCGAAAAATTATTTGATCGGACAATACCGGATCGACCGGCAGACCCCCGCCGCCAAAGCAGCCGATCTGGCCGACAACGAGCTGTTCGGCTTCGGCACGGACTATTCGAAACGCTACCAGGAAGAAATTCAGAAAGTCAGCGCGGTCGATATTCTTAAATTCGCTTACCGCTATCTGCCGCCCGACGGCTACGCGCTGGCGGTGGTGGGGCCGTAAAAACGAAACTTCACTTCCTCTTCTGCCTGATCTTCCAAAACTTCTCCGGAAAGTCCGAGATGATTCCGTCCACGCCGAGGGCGAGGAATTTTTCCATCTCGCGGAGATCGTTGACGGTCCACACCAAAGTTTTGAGGCCGAGCGCGGCCGCGCGCTCCAGCACGGGTGGCGTGGCCAATTCTTTCTGGATGTGCAGAGACTCGGCGCCGATCTCTCGCGCCAATTGAAACGGGTTCTCTTTGATTTCCTTGCCGTGGAGAATTCCGATTCGGGAGTCCGGACCCAATTCGCGTATGCGCCGGAGCACTCGATAATCGAATGACGAGATCACGCAGCGCTCCAAATAATCGTAGTGGCTCAAGATGAAGAGCAGCTTGAGCTCGATTCCCGAAGCGATCTGCCGGTTGGACTTGATATCCACATTGATCTCGACCTTGCCGCCCAAGATCTGCAAGACCTCTTCGAGAGTGAGAATCCGCTCGCCTTTGAACGACTTCTTGAACCAGGCGCCGACGTCGAGCTTCTTGAGCTCGCTCAGATTTTTTCCCCGAACGAAACCGTTCGCGCGCGCGGTGCGCTGGAGCCGCTCGTCGTGAATGACGACGATGGCGCCGTCCTTCGAGAGCTGACAATCGACCTC
>JBGQBP010000029.1:0-21690 GCA_041494945.1 Binatia bacterium
ACATGAACCGGATGCGCGCGTGTACGGCCGCACTCTTTTTTCTGCTCTTGTTAGCCGGCGCCGTATCCGCTCGGGCGGCGGAGCCGGAGGCCGAGAGTTGCGTCGCCTGTCATCAGGCGATCGGAACGGACAAGCTTACCCAGCCGGTGAAAGATTTTCCCCAGGACATCCATTCCGCCAAAGGGTTCGGCTGCGTCGCTTGCCACGGCGGTGACGCGAAAGATCCGGGCATGGGAGCGATGGACAAGGCCAAGGGGTTCATCGGCAAGCCGGCGCGCAAAGAGATGGCGCAAGTCTGCGGCCACTGTCACTCCGATGCGCGGTTTATGAGGCAGTACAATCCCTCGCTGCGCGTCGATCAGGTAGCGGAGTACTACACCTCCGTGCACGGCCAGCGGCTCAACCGCAACGGCGACGACAAAGTAGCGGTCTGCTCGAGCTGCCACCCGGCGCATTCGATCCGGCCGCCGTCCGACCCGCGATCGTCCGTGCATCCACTAAACGTGGCCGAGACCTGCGGCCGCTGCCACGGCGATGCGAAGTACATGGAGCCCTACAAAATTCCCACCGATCAGCTCGCAAAATATAAAAAGAGCGTCCATTGGAAAATGATTTCGGTGGGCGGAGATCTATCCGCGCCGACGTGTAACGATTGCCACGGCAATCACGGCGCGGCGCCGCCGGGAATCTCGTGGGTTGGAAACGTCTGCGGTCAGTGTCACGTGCTAAATGAAGAGCTGTTCGCGAAAAGCGTTCACGCCAAGGCTTTCGTCAAGATGGGAATTCCGGGCTGCGCGACCTGCCATGGGAATCACGAGATCGCGGCGGCGAGCGATCAGATGCTGGGAGTCGGCGCCAACGCGGCCTGCGCGGGTTGCCATACCGACCAGGATAAGGGCGGCGCGACCGCGATCGAAATGCGCCGGCTTATCGATTCGCTCAGAACCGATTACGAAAAGGCCGATGCGGTATTGCGCAACGCCGAGCATGCGGGCATGGAGGTGGGCCAGCCGCAGTTCGAGCTGAATGGAGCGAAGACCTCTCTCGTCAAGGCGCGCGCAGCGATACACGCGTTCGAGGTGGACAACGTAAAAAAGGAAACAACGCCGGGTCTGGAGATCGCCGGCAAGGCCTATGCCCGGGGGATGAAGGCGCTCGATGAGCTTCAGTTCCGGCGTAAAGGGCTCGCGATCTCGGTCTTCATCATCGCGGCTCTGGTCGTCGGGCTCGTTTTCAAGATCCGGCAGATGGAGAAACCGAAGAAAGACGATAGCCGTGAGGCGTGAGGGGTGACAACAATGTGTCGTAGGGGCAGGCCTGTGTGCCTGCCCGGTTTTTGGGCGACCACATAGGGTCGCCCCTACAAATCAAAATTGAAACACTAACAACAGGAGAGATAAGATGGCGGAGGAAACACTTCGACCCGACATGAGCCGCAGAAATTTTTTAAACTGGTTTCTCGGCACGACGGCGGGGGCTTTTCTCGTCTCGATGCTTTACCCGGTGAGCCGCTATCTGATTCCGCCGAAGGTCGAAGAATCGACGGCGCGATCGGTCGCGCTTTCGATCAAGCCGGCCGAAGTCAAGGCGAACAGCGGCCAGATCTTCAGGTTCGGCAACCAGCCGGCGATTTTGGTTCATACTCCGGCCGGCGAGCTGAAAGCCTATTCCGCCGTCTGCACGCATCTCTCATGCGTCGTGCAGTACCGGCCGGACGTGAGCCACATCTGGTGCGCGTGTCACAACGGGCACTACGATCTCAACGGCAAGAACATCGCGGGGCCGCCGCCCAGGCCGTTGGACGAATACGTCGTCAACGTAAAAGGCGACCAGATCGTGGTAAGCAAGAAGGCGTGAGCATGGAGCCTCAAGACGCAAAACACGGCAAGCTCTGGACGTGGCTCGACGAGCGCGTCGGCCTAAAAGAGCTGGACAAGCTGGCCAAGAAAAAACAGGTGCCGGTTCACCGCCACTCGGTCTGGTATTACTTCGGCGGCATGACGCTTTTTCTTTTCACGATTCAGGTGGCGACGGGAATTTTACTGCTGCTTTATTATCGGCCCAGCTCCGGCGAGGCCTACGAGTCCGTTCAGTTTCTCATGACCGAAGTGCAATTCGGCTGGCTCGTGCGCTCGCTGCACGCGTGGTCCGCCAATCTGATGATCTTCACCTTGTTCGTCCATCTGTTCAGCACGTTGATGCTCAGGGCGTATCGCAGGCCGCGCGAGCTCACCTGGCTTTCCGGCGCGGGGCTGATGGCGCTCACGATGGCGTTCGGCTTTACCGGTTATCTGCTGCCGTGGAACAAGCTCGCTTTCTTCGCGACCAGCGTCGGAACCGATATCCCCGGCGTCTTCCCGGTCGTCGGACCGTTTCTTCGGAGACTGCTCCGCGGCGGCGACGAAGTGACCGGCGCGACGCTCACGCGGTTCTATGGCATCCACGTCGCCGTGCTGCCGTTGATCGTGACCTCGCTCCTCGGGCTGCACCTTTTTTTCGTGCAGAAGCACGGCATGAGCGTTCCGCCGGAGGTGGAACGCGAAGGCGGCGGCAAACGGGTGATGCCCTTTTTGCCCAACTTTCTCCTGCGCGACGCGGTGGGGTGGCTCACCGCGCTCGGCGTCCTCGCGGCGCTTGCGGCCTTCTACCCGGCCGAGCTCGGCGAAAAAGCGGACCCGTTTCAGCCCGCGCCGATCGGCATCAAGCCCGAGTGGTACTTCATGTTCATGTTTCAGACGTTGAAGCTCTTGCCCAGTCATATTCTCGGCATCGAGGGCGAGCTGGTGGGAATTTTAGCATTCGGCCTGGGCGGCGCGTTTCTGGCGTTGATTCCCTTTCTCGACCGGCGCACCGCGCGCGGCGAGACAAGCCGCCTGTTCACCTGGATTGCGCTTGCGATTATTCTTTACATGCTCGTGTTGACTTACATCGGTTACACCGTGAGCCCGACGAAATGAGGACTGGCAAAGTCGGCTCCGCCCGATCGGCACCGGCGAGAGAAGATTCTTACATCTGCAAAAAGCCCGTGTGATTCGATTGCATCCGTGAAAATAATCTTGCCTGCTCGAAGCTTCAAGACCCACCCGGACGCAGGCATTTTCAGCATAAAAGCGTAAAAAGAACGAAAAAGCCTGCTTCCGGGCTGGTTAAGATTTCTGGCATTAGAATTGCGGAATCAAACTATTTGATCGTACCTCGAAGTGTATCCAAGAGAATTCCTTTGCTGAAACAAAGGAGGATCTTATGCGCCAATACAAGGCGACGGAGCGAAAGCTTGAGATCCTTGAAACCACTCTCAATTTCCCGGTGATCCCTGGGGTTAGCCGGCGCGAATTTTTGCGGCTGTGCAGCAGCACTGCAGCGCTCTTGGGCCTGGGATCGTTGGGCATTCCCCGAATCGCCGAAGCTCTGGACAGGGCCGTAGCCCAACGCCCTTCAGTCGTGTGGCTTAATTTCGCCTCGGATACCGGCTGTACAGAGGCTCTCATCAAGGCAAACTACCCGAATGTCGCGCAGCTCATCCTTGAGACTCTAAGCCTGGACTATAACGAGACCGTCATGGCCGCCGCCGGCATTCAGTCGGAGGAGATTCTCGCCCAGGCCCTCAAGCGGGACGATTATATCCTGATTATCGAGGGAGCAATTCCAACAAAGAAGGGCTATGGGATGATCTCGCGCCGCGAGATGATCGACATCGGCAAGGAATTTGCCGCCAAAGCCAAAGCGGTGATTGCCGTGGGGAGTTGCGCCACGCATGGGGGTGTGCCGGCAGGCGATCCCAACCCGGCGGGACTCAAGGGTGTCAGAGAGGCACTAGGCGTGCAGTGCATCAACCTCGATCTCTGCCCGGTGAATGAGGGGATACTGGTTGCGACGATCGTGAATTTTCTTCTCACCAACAAGATACCTGAACTCGATAATTTTGGCCGGCCGAAAATTTTCTACGGCCAAACGATCCACGATCAGTGCGAACGGCGCGCTCACTTTGAAGCCGGCCGCTATGTCGAGCGCTTCGGCACCAACGAGGAAGAGCTTGGTTACTGCCTCTACAAGGTCGGCTGTAAGGGGCCGATGACGTACGCCAATTGCTCGAAGATGCGCTACAACGACCGGGTAAGCTGGTGCATCGGCGCGGGCGCGCCGTGCATCGGCTGCGCCGAGCACGGATGGGTAGATCGTTTTGCCGGCTTCTACGAGCGGCTCCCTGAAGTCAGCATTCCCGGCGTCGGCGGCGTGGAAGCGGGAGCGGATAAGATCGGCATCGCCGCCGGCATCGCTACAGTTTTGGGAATCGGCGCTCACGCGATCGGCACCGCGGCGGCGGGACGCTTTAAGGGCAAAGGGCGGGATGAGACTGCCGAAGCGTCTGCCGGCAATCAATCCACGCAAGGGAGGTGACAGCCATGGCGCGCATAGTCATCGATCCCATCACGCGCATCGAAGGGCATCTGGCGATTGAAGTGGAGGTGGAAGGGGGAAAGGTCAAGGACGCATGGACCTCTGGAACATTGTTCCGGGGATTCGAGATCGTTCTCAAAGGACGCGATCCTCGAGACGCCTATCACATCACGCAACGCATCTGCGGCGTTTGTCCGACTTCCCATGGGCATGCGGCGGCGCTTTGCCTGGAGAGCGCAGCGGGGATCCATCCACCGGACACGGGCCGCCTGGTGCGCAACGTGGTAGAGGGGGCTCAGTTTCTCCACTCTCACATCCTGTGGTTTTATCACCTGGCTGCGCTTGATTTTGTCGATGTGGTTTCAGCGTTAAAAGCCAAGCCCAAAGAAGCTTCGCTCAAGGACGTGCAGGCAAGGCTCCAGAGGTTCGTGGACAGCGGACAGCTCGGCCCGTTTGCCAACGGCTATTGGGGCCATCCCGCCTACAAGCTTCCCGCTGATTTAAATCTGCTTGCCGTAGCCCACTATCTCGAGGCTTTAGATAAGCAGGCCCAGGCCTCCCACATCTCAGCCATCTTCGGCGGCAGGATGCCGATGACGATGACCACGCCCGCCGGAGGGTCCGTGCACATCCCGACCGTGGATGACGTGGCGAACCTCAAGCCGCGCCTTCTCGAAATCCAGGAGTGGGTGGATCGCGTCTTTATTCCCGACGTTCTGGCGATCGCCCCTTACTACCTGGACTATGCGCAAATCGGCAGAGGACCAACCAACTTTCTCGCCTGGGGAGTTTTCGATGATCCGAGCTTCGATTCCAGAAAGCGCCTCCTGCCGAGCGGCGTTGTGCTGAACGGCAGCTTAAAGGCGGAGGAGACCGAAGAGAAAGCGGTCACGGAAGACGTGACCCATGGCTGGTACAAGGACGGGAGTCCGCTCCATCCCAGCGCCGGAGTCACAGAGCCCGAATTCACGGACTGGAATTCGGACAAAAAATATTCCTGGGCGAAAGCGCCGCGCTACGGCGAGCGGCCGATGGAAGTGGGCGCGCTCGCGCGGATGGTGGTCGCCTATGCGAAGGGTCAGCCGACGGCGAAAAAGCTCATCGATCAAACGCTCGCGGCGCTCGGTGTCGCGGGAAAGCCGGAGCTTCTTTTCTCTCCTGTCGGCCGCATCGCAGCCAGGGCCCTTGAGACCAAGCTCGTCGGAGATGCGATGGTCCGATGGGCGGACGAAATCCTGGAAAACATCAAGAGTGGAAAGAAGGAAACGTTTACCGAGTATGCCCTGCCCAAGACGGCGCAGGGGGTGGGCCTGTGGGAGGCGCCGCGCGGGGCGCTGGGTCACTGGAATCGGATCGACGGCGGCAGATTGGCGAATTACCAGGTGATCACCCCAACGTGCTGGAACATTTCGCCGCGGGATGGAAAAGGAGTTTTGGGGACGATTGAGCAGGCTTTGATCGGAACCCCTGTGGCCGATCCGAAGCGTCCGCTCGAGATCCTGCGGGTAGTGCATTCCTTCGATCCCTGCCTGGCGTGCACGGTTCATGTGATCGATCCGCAAAGCAATGAAGTCTACAAAGTTCGCGTGTCGTGAGGGCGCCATGGAGCGCGAAGAATACATTTACCGTTGGAATTGGACCTACCGCATTCATCACTGGCTCATCGTTCTTGCTGCAGCCGTTCTTGCTCTCACGGGCTTCTATATTCACTGGCCTTTCTGGAGAGGAGCACAGGGAGGCATAGATCTCATGGGCTGGATGCGGTTTTCGCACTTCGTGGCGGGCTACGCCCTCATTCTAGGGCTTGTCGTTCGGATCTACCTGGCTTTCATGTCCACGTTTTGTGATGACTGGCGCGAGTTTGGAATTTGGCGGAATCTCCGCAACGTTCCCAGTATGCTCGGTTACTATCTTTTCATTAAACCGACCCACGAAGAGCACGGCCGCTACAACCCGCTCCAGTCCTTAACTTATCTCTTCTGGGTATTTTTGATTCTCTTTCTAGCTCTCACCGGATTTGCTCTGTACCGGGGAAAAGTCTTCGGCATCATGCCCGCTCCGGATAGTTTCCAATGGGTCAATACATTGCTCGGCGGCGAGTCTTACACCCGCATCTGGCATTATCTCGCCACGTGGCTCTTTCTCATCACGGTGGCGGCTCACATCTACACGGCCGGCCTGACGGCGTGGGTGAACCGCGACCATACCTTCCGCTCTATCCTGAGCGGCTACAAACTCAAACCCCGGAGGGCCTGATGGATGATCCCGATGTCGTGGTTCTTGGAATCGGCAACACGCTCATGCAGGACGACGGCGTTGGGGTGCGGGCGGCGAGACTCCTTTCGGAGAGCTACGATCTGCCGCCTCAGGTCCGCCTCATCGAGGGCGGCGTGGCGGGGCTCCGCTTACTGCCGGAAATAAGCTCGGCGGATTATCTCTTGATCATAGACGCGGTAGAAGGGCGCGGCCCTCCGGGTTCGATTTATCGCCTCGGCCCCGAGGATCTTCCCGGGCGCGAGGGGCCGATTTTGTCGGCCCATGAGGTCGGGATCTGTGAGCTGCTCTCGGTCGCAACGTTTGTTGGGAAGCTCCCACGCACGCGGATCGTTGGAGTCAAGCCGCTTGAGACTGAAATCCCGGGGCTCGATCTCACCCCGATGCTTCGAGAGGCGCTGCCCCGCGTGATCGCCGCGGTGGTCGAGGAGCTTAAGGCGGCGGGCATCGAATGCAGGGAGAAAAATCAGGGCGTTGGATCCGTAACGTCGGATGAGGAGCAAGCTGATGCATGAGCTTTCTATTGCTCAAGAGATTGTGGAAACTGTGAGGCGTTACTTGCCTCCTGGTGAGGCGCGACCCGTGAAGAGCGTCAAGCTTGAGGTTGGCGATCTTGAGCGCATCACGTCCGACTCTCTTCGATTTTGCTTCGAGGTTACGAGCCAAGGAACGTCCGCCGAGGGAGCAGAGCTCAAGATCGAGCAGGTCTCGGGAGAAGGCGTACGCGTGGTGGAATTCGACTTCGGGGAATAAGGCTTCTCCATGACTCAAAGGGCCCGCATCGCTATCCGTGGCGCAGTCCAAGGGGTTGGCTTCCGGCCTTTTATCTATCGCTTGGCAACGGAGCTCAACTTAGCCGGCTGGGTGTCAAACTCCCCGCAGGGTGTTTTCGTCGAGGTTGAGGGGGGAAAAAACCAGCTCGATGATTTTCTCATCCGCATCGGCAAGGAGAAACCTCCTCGCTCCTCCATCCAAAGCCTGGAGTGTTCTTTTCTGAATCCGGTTGGCTTCGGCCGTTTCGAGATTCGCGAAAGCCGTAGCTCCAGTCGAATCACCGCTCTCGTTCTCCCGGACATCGCGACCTGCGCGGATTGTCAGCGGGAGATTTTTGATTCCACAGACCGCCGCTATCTCTACCCCTTTACCAACTGCACGAACTGCGGGCCGCGCTTTACGATCATCGAGTCGCTTCCGTACGACCGCGCCAACACGACGATGAAAAAATTTGTGAAGTGCGGTGAATGCAAGGTCGAGTACGAAAACCCATCGGACCGCCGCTTCCACGCCCAGCCGAACGGCTGTCCAAACTGCGGCCCCCATTTAGAGCTGTGGGATGAGAGCGGAAAATTGCTTTCGGCGCGTCAACGGGCGGTGCTTGAGGCGGCCGAAGCTTTGTGCGCGGGCAGGATCGTAGCGGTCAAAGGTTTGGGCGGCTTTCATCTTGTCGTCGATGCTCGTGATGATCATGCGGTTCTCCGTCTGCGGGAGAAGAAACGGCGGGAAGAAAAACCGTTCGCCCTGCTCTATCCATCATTGCAAGCAATCAAGGGGGACTGCGAGGTCTCCAGCCTCGAAGAGCGTCTGCTTCTTTCCCCCGAGTCGCCCATTGTTCTTCTTCGCCGCAAAGGCGCCCTGAATGGGATCGCTTCCTCGGTGGCGCCGAGAAATCCCAATCTCGGCGTCATGCTGCCCTACACGCCGCTGCACCATATTTTAATGAGAGAGTTGGGTTTTCCGGTCGTGGCGACGAGCGGAAATCTTTCCGACGAACCCATATGCACGGATGAAGTCGAGGCATTGGAACGACTCCGCGGCATAGCCGATCTCTTCCTGGTCCATGATCGTCCGATCGCGCGGCCCGTGGACGATTCCGTGGTCAGAATCGTGATGGGGCGCGAGCTGGTGCTGCGGCGGGCGCGCGGCTACGCGCCGCTGCCGGTTTGTCTGAAGGAAGAAGCGCCGCCTCTTCTCGCCGTCGGGGGACACTTAAAGAACACGATCGCAATGACCGCGGGTCACAATGTCTTTATCAGCCAACACATCGGCGACCTGGAGACTGAGAAGGCATTCGAAGCCTTTCAAAAAATCATCCGAAGCTTCCAAAGATTGTACGGCGTTCGGCCGGACCAAGTTGTTTGCGACATGCACCCGGATTACCTCTCGACCAATTATGCCAAGGGGCAAGGCGAAAACTTTGTCGCGGTGCAACATCACCACGCTCATGTGGCCTCCTGCATGGCGGAGAACGAGCTTGAGGGACAGATCCTGGGGGTCGCCTGGGACGGCTCCGGCTATGGGACCGACGGCACACTTTGGGGCGGCGAGTTTTTGCTCACCGATGGCCCCACTTTTAAGCGCGTCGCTTCGTTCCGAAGATTTCGGCTGCCTGGAGGAAGCCAGGCGATCAAAGAGCCGCGGCGAACGGCCTTGGGACTTTTATATGAGATCTTCGGCGAAGGCGCTTTCGAGCAGGAAAATCTCCCGCCGCTCGATTCCTTCACCGCATCGGAAAAAAGCCTGCTCCGGCAGATGCTGAAAAAAGGCGTCAGCGCGCCGTTGACTTCCAGCGTCGGGCGCCTGTTCGATGCCGTCGCCTCGATCGTCGGGCTGCGTCAATGCGTTTATTTCGAGGGCCAGGCGGCGATGGAGCTCGAGTTTGCCATACGAGACGAAAAGAGCGATGAGAGCTATCCGCTTGGGTTAACCGACCATGGAGGCATCATCTTGGTGGATTGGGAGCCTATGGTCCTGGCTGTTCTCGATGATATGAGGCGGAGCGTTCCCGTAAGTATCGTCTCGGCCAAATTCCATAACACGCTCGCGAAGGTCATCGTGGATATCGCGCGACGGGTTAGTGAAGAACGCGTGGTCTTAACAGGGGGATGCTTTCAGAACCGATATCTCACCGAGCGCGCGATTAAGCGCCTTCAAGCCGATGGAGCCCGTCCCTACTGGCACCAGCGCGTTCCACCGAACGACGGAGGCATAGCTTTGGGACAGGTGTTCGCCGTGGCGCAGGCGATGCGAAGAAACGCCTTGGCGGAGAACTCGAAGGGCCTGGTCCGTGAGGCCGAGCTAGGAGGACTATCATGTGCCTAGGAGTTCCCGGCCGGATCACCGAGGTTGACGGGCTCACGGCCACGGTCGATTTTTGGGGGCTGAAAAAGAAAGTGCGATTAGAAACCGTCGATGCGCCGGTCAATATTGGCGACTACGTCCTGGTGCACGTGGGTTTCGCGATCCGAAGAATCCCGGAAGAGCAGGTGGCTGAGACTCTTTCTCTGTACGACGAGCTGGTCCGGGCGACGGAAAAGGATCTCATGGCCCAAGACGTCAAGGGCGAGATCGATGCGATCGAACGGAGAAGCTAGGCGATGAGCGCAGCGGCGCCTGAGGCGCAATTCACAAGATTGGAGTTCCGTGATCCCGCAAGGGCTCAGTCCCTGAGAGAAGCTCTCGCGAAGCTGTGTCAGGAGATCGGCAAGGAGGTCTCCGTCATGCATGTTTGCGGGACCCATGAGCAGAGCATCGCGAAGTTCGGACTTAGAAGTCTTCTGCCGAAACGGCTCAACGTTATTATGGGCCCCGGCTGTCCGGTCTGCGTCACGGACATGCCCGAAGTCGATGAGGCGGTCGTCTTGGCAAAAGAGGGATTCGTTCTCGCGACTTTCGGAGACATGTTCCGCGTTCCTGGAAGCGTCAAGTCTCTGGACGAGGCCAAGGCCGAAGGGGCGGATGTGCGTTTGGTCACCAGCCCTTGGGAGGCGTTGCAGCTCGCGCGCCATACGGATCGAGAAGTTATTTTCTTTGCCACCGGTTTTGAGACGACGGCCGTGGCTACGGCGGCCGTGGCCCTGTCGAGTCCACCCAAGAACTTCTCGATTCTCTCGGCCCACAAATACATTCCGCCCGTGATGGAGATCGTGGCGGAGATGCCCCAAAGCAAGGTGCAAGGCTTTCTCGCGGCAGGCCATGCCGCCACCATCACCGGTTGGAAGATTTTCGAGCGCTTTGTCGAGCGGCACGGCATTCCTGTTGTGATCGGAGGATTTGAACCGCTCGACATCCTGGCGGCGCTGGCCGAGCTGCTGAAGCTCATCCGTAACGGCGAACGCCGCGTGATCAATGCCTACCCGCGCTGCGTAACTCCAGACGGAAATCGGCAGGCCCAGAAGCTTTTATGGGAGGTCTTTCAGACCGAGGGCGGCAACTGGCGCGGCATCGCGCACGTGCCGAACGGCAACTTGAGACTTCGCTCCCGATACGCTTCAGTCGACGCCCGGAGACGTTTTGAGATCGATCTCTGGAGTCTCTCGGATCAGGCGCCTCCGAAGCGCTCCCAGGAATGCATCTGCGGCAACATCATGGCGGGGATTTCAGGCCCGCGCGATTGTCGTCTCTTCGGCAACGACTGCACGCCGCAAGATCCGGTGGGCGCCTGCATGGTGAGCAGCGAAGGGACCTGCAAGATCTGGTTCGAATACGGAGGCCATGTGGTCGTTTCCGACGGCTAGAGATTTAGAGGAGGCGCTCTCCATGAATGCGGAGATGGAACATATCTTGATGGAGCGGAAAGGCCCGGTGGGCATCATCACCATGTCGCGGCCCGAGCGTTTCAATGCCCTGGATGTCCGCATGGCGCAGGATCTGCGCAAAGCGGGTCTCCAGTTCGCCCGAGATCCGCAAGTCCGGTGCGTGATTCTCGGGGGCGAGGAGAAGATTTTCTGCAGCGGCGCGGATCTTAAATATGTCCGGCAACAGGGCGACGAAGAAGACTTCTCTTATCTCCAGCCGGAGGCGCGCCCCGTGGAAGCGAGCTACGGCTCGAGCTTCAAGCAGATCCTGGAATATATCCACAGCACGATCTCGGAAATCCGCCGGGCGCCGAAGCCGTTCGTCGCCGCGGTGAAAGGAATCGCCGCGGCCGGTGGCTTCGGCATCGCCATGAGCTGCGACCTGGTCTTCGCATCCGAGAATGCCAGCTTTGAGTGGGCTTATTTCAAAACCGGCCTGACCGGCGCGGAGAGCTCGACTTTCTTTCTGCCCCGTCTGGTGGGTTTGCGGAAGGCCTTCGAGCTTGCCTTCTTGAACCCCAGGCTCGATGCGCGAGAGGCGCTCGCAGCCGGACTCATCAACGGGGTGTTCCCTGCGGCAACTTTCGATGCCGAGATCGCGCGCATCGCGGAGACTCTGGCCTCCGGCCCCAGCGAGGCCTTCGGCATCGCGAAACGGTTGATCAACGAAGCTGTGGGAATGGACCGTTTGGATCTCCATCTCGACAAAGAGCTCAGAAATCTTACTCAGATCGCGGACGGGAGGGATTTCCGCGAAGGGCTGGAGGCTTTCTTTGCCAAGAGGAAGCCGGAGTACCGCGGAGCATGAAGATGAAAACCAAAGAAGAAATAGCTTCGTGCCCGCTGCCTATTCGGCACGAGCGCATTCTCTTGGGCCATGGGAGCGGCGGGAGGCTCATGCGCGACCTTATTGAAAAGGTCTTTCAGCCTCTGCTTTTGCCCGCGGAGCTTCCCGCGCTCAACGATGCGGCGATATTCGAGGCCAACGGGAGCCGTCTGGCCATCACCACGGATTCCTTTGTGGTAGATCCCATCTTTTTTCCCGGCGGCGACATCGGGGAGCTGGCAGTCTACGGAACGGTCAACGATCTGGCAGTGAGCGGCGCGAAGCCTCTATTTCTCAGCGCGGCTTTCATCCTCGAAGAAGGATTTGCCGTCGAGGATCTTTGTCGGGTTGCGCTTTCCATGAAGCATGCCTGCGAACGGGCCGGGGTGGTGAACCTGACCGGAGACACCAAGGTGGTGAATCGAGGAAAGGGCGACAAGGTTTTCATCAATACCACGGGAATCGGCATCTTCGAACGGCCGGTAGAGATCTCGGCTCACAGGGCACAGCCGGGAGACTTGGCGCTGATCAACGGCGACATCGGGGCGCACGGGGTTACTATCCTGCTGGCGCGGGAAGAGCTGGAATTTGAGCGACCGATTCGGTCCGACACGGCGCCCCTGAACTTCCTGGTAGACGACATGTTGGGGGCAAGTCTCCGGATCCACTGCATGCGGGATTTAACCCGCGGCGGGCTTGCCGGCGCTCTCAACGAGATTGCTTCGTCCTCACGTGTCGGATTTCGCATCTACGAAGATCGCATTCCCGTCCAGGAAGAGGTCAAAGGCGCCTGCGAGATTCTCGGCTTGGACGTTCTCCACGTAGCGAACGAGGGCAAACTGGTCGCTGTTGTCGCCCGTGAAGATGCCGGAAAGGTGCTGGAGAGCATGAAACAAAACCCGCTGGGAAAAGAGGCGGCTATCATCGGAGAAGTGGTGGAGGACCATCCCGGCAGGGTGATGATGAAGACCCGGGTGGGCGGCTTTCGCATCGCCGACATGCTCGCGGGCGAGCAGCTCCCCAGGATTTGCTGAGCGAGGGAGCGCATGCCGGAGTCGAACTTGGATTTGCCTCTAAGTCTCATCCGCAAAAAGAGCAGGAGCTCGCGCGCCGGATCCGCGCGGCCGAGCGCGAGAAGAAGCGGCCTACAAGCTTTTGTCTGGAAATAATTCGTTGCTGTTCGGCAAGCTACTGTTATAATTACATACGAGGCAAGTGTGTGGTTGCTCTAAGAGCATGCTTGTTTAATATCGAAGGAGAAAAATAATGACTGCTACCGAGCGGATTTGCGCGGTTTTAGGATTCTTCATCATTGTTCTCCTGTTGCCTTCGATTTCCGACTCGCAACCGATCGCCTTTCCTAAAGACTGCGTCGATTGCCACGGCTCCGAGCCCAAATATCCCGTTCGCGGCGCGCGCAGCCAATATCTCACCTCCGGCCACAGAACCATCGGCAACGCCTCCTACTCCAACAGCGACGATTGCCAGGGCTGCCACACGAACGAGGGCTTTATCGAGCGCGCGAAGACGGGAAAGGTCGACACGAAAAAATTCGTCTCGAACCCCTCCGAGATAGGCTGCTTCACCTGCCACGCTCCTCACGACACGGGTAATTTCTCGCTCCGCACGATGAGCAAGATCACGCTCGCCAACGGCGCCGTATTCGATAAGGGGAAAGGAAATTTGTGCGCGAGCTGTCATCAGGCCAGACGGACCGCTAAGGAGGAAGTAAAAGCGCGGGCGATCCCGAGCGACAGTTGGGGCGCCCATCACGGCCCGCAATCGGATATGCTTCTAGGAACCAACGCCTATGAATATCCGGGAAAGAAGTATTCCAAATCGCCCCACGCCGTCTTGCCGAACGCGGAATGCGTGACCTGTCACATGGCCTTGCCTAACGGGCGGTACTCGCTTGCGCCCTCCGTCGGCGGCCACAGCTTCAACGTAGCGGGCGAGGTCCACGAGCGGCCTACGGTCAACCCGGCGGGTTGCCTCTCGTCCGGATGCCACACGGAAATGAAGCAGGTCGAGGGCAAACACTTCTTCGACCGCAAGGCGCCGGCCGACTACGACGGCAACGGCAAGACCGAGACGGTTCAAGAAGAAGTGCAGGGACTTTACCAGAGGCTTATCAACGAGCGCGGCACGGGCCTGCTGCAAACGATGAAAAATCCTCCTTACGACCCCAAGGGGAAATTTATCGACAATAAAGCCCAGTACCCGATCGCGGTCACGGCCGCGCTTTATAATTACAAGTTCGTGAAGGAGGACGGCAGCAAGGGGATTCACAACACGAGATACGCGGTGCAGCTTTTGATGGACTCCATCAAGACGTTGGACAAGAGCTTCGACGATTCCAAAAGACCTGAATAGCAATGCGGCGCTTCGGTACGATCGTCATCGCCGTGCTCGCTCTCGTTGCCGTCGGCCTCGTCGTCGCCGGCTATCGTCTCTACGATTACACCGAGAACGACGCGCGCTTCTGCGGCTCGTGCCACATCATGGGAACCGCGTTCAAGACCTGGAGCGAAGGTCCGCACAAAGGCGTCAACTGCCACGTCTGTCATCAACAAAACATTCAAGACCGCGCGAGGATCGTCTGGAGCTGGGCGACTTCAAGAGTCGAAAAGGTTCCGCCGCACACGCAGCTCGCACGAAGCGTTTGTGAATCCTGCCACCTGAACGATCAAGTCAAATGGAAGCAGATCGCGAAGACAGCAGGTCACGCCGTGCACGTCACGAGAGCGAATCTTCAGTGTCTGTCCTGCCATCTGCCGTCGCTGCATTCGGTCAAGCCGAAAACCGAGGACTGCGTGAAATGTCACAACCAGGCGCGGACGAACATCGGCGGCATGGCCGGGTTTCACTGCACGGCCTGTCATCAATTCCTCGTCGGGAAAGACGCGGGCCTCGAGCCGAAAAGGGAAGTCTGCCTTGGTTGTCATGGCGCGATGAAACTCAAGGGGGAAACATTTCCGGACAATGCGCCGATGCACTTCGAGTGCGCCGCCTGCCACAAACCTCACAGCCAGCCGATCCTCAAGTTCAACGATTGCTTAGGTTGCCATCCTCAGGTGGCGGGAGATAGAAAACACTTTGAGAGAGATCTCACCCAATGCGTTTCCTGTCATCGCCCGCATGTCTGGAAGGCGCGGGCGGGGACGGCGGGGAAAGAAAACTAAGACGAACTCGGACTAAGGCTCCGGTGACGAGTGCTGGTTTGATAGAAAATTCCCAAGCTGGACGTCACGGGTTCGATCCCCGTCGCCCGCTCCAATTTTTTTAAGGGGTTACACGTTGTCCGTGTGGCCCTTTTGTTTTTTCGGAACCAAGCGTGATCGCGTCGAATTTTTTCTGATCTGCTGATCCGTGTTTGTCACCGACGGTTGCGAGTAAAATACCTTGACAACTCTTTTAAGAGGCAACAGAATCGCCGCTGTCCCGTTAAGCTACGCGATTGTGCATGGCGGCCGGTATAATCAATATGGGCGACGGAAAGGCGCGTTGTGGATAGCCAATCATTATACTGGGGAGTGATTTTCGGCTCAATTGGGCTTGCTTACTTCGTGTACGGGAAGAGACCAAGAAGTGTTGTTCCTTTAGTGGCCGGACTTGGGCTGATGTTCTTCCCCTATTTTGTATCGAATAAGGTTTTTCTCGTGATATTTGGTTTGTTGCTCTCGGCGATTCCGTATTTTATAAGGCTTTGAACCTATTCGGTTGGCTCGGCAAATACGAAGTCCAGTGGACGCAGGCGTAAAGCCCGCGCGCATCTGATCTGACGCCAAATCCTCAACGACTAAGCATGGCGCAAAAATTTTACGTGGTCTGGGCAGGACGTCAGACCGGAGTATTCACGGATTGGGCGACCACTCAGCGGGCCGTGGACAAGTATGCCGGGGCGCGCTTCAAGTCTTTCCCGACTCGTGCGGAAGCCGAGCAGGCTTTTCGCGGCGGCGACGCAAGCATCTCGCCCAACAACCCTGGCACGCGAAAAGCCGGCACACCGAAGAGCGAAGGCGGCACGACGCATACCGCTCATCGATTCGATGTCAGCATTTATTGCGATGGCGCCTGTGAACCCAACCCCGGCAATGCCGGCTCCGGCATCGTGGTGTATCGAGCCGGCAAACTCGCGCAATTGTGGTTTGGCCTGTACAACCCCATGGGGACCAACAACACCGCCGAACTGAACGCGCTCTATCACGCACTCCGCATGGCCGAAGCAGAAATTAAGACCGGTCATACCGTCGAGGTGTGCAGCGACTCGGCGTACTCCATCAACTGCATTCGTAGTTGGGCAGCGAGCTGGGAAAAGAAAGGCTGGAAAAAATCCGGCGGCGAGATCAAGAACCTGGAAATTATCCAGGACTGTTACGCGATCTATCAACACATTGAAGAAGAACTGAGCCTCACCCACGTCGCCGGCCACGTCGGCACCGAAGGCAACGAACTCGCCGACCGCATGGCCATGCTCGGCGCGCAGAGCAAAGAAAAAGAATTGCGGCTGTATCAGGAAACCATGGATATTCCGACGCTGCTGAAGATGCGGGCGGGGTGATCAAGAAAGCGTGTTTCGAACCGAGAGTAAAAAAGCCCGCGATCATCTGGGAACGAGCGACAAAAGGGTCATCGCCCTCCGCCGGCTTTTTCTCAAAGGCGTCAGAGGAATTCAGGAAGAGAGTCGCCGCACCTGGTGCGAGATCCCGCCGACAATCATTTCGCCGACCTGAGATCGTCGAAGGGCTTGCTGCCCGCCGGAGCTTCGTGGCGGGAACTCCTGAAAATGGAGAAAGGGAAGAATGATCGCTTGACTTGAACTAACTTGGACGAAAAAAATCGCAATCCGCTCAGCCTGACCCCGTTACCCGTTGCTAGGACTTTGTCCCGGATGGTTTGCTTTGGCCCTGGAACTGGCTCGGATTAGGAAAAGGTGTTCCGCTCACTTCTTCCAAAATTAATTGACAGATTTTCATTCCTGGCATGAACACGATTCCCGTATTGCCAAGAATAATTATTTCCAGTGTCAACGTTCCTTCGAAACCAGCATGTATCGTGGGAGCGGTAAAATGGACTAATAACCCGCATCGCGCGAATGAACTTTTCCCCTCCACTCGACCGGCAAG
The DNA here is from genome assembly GCA_041494945.1 of Binatia bacterium. GTDB lineage: Bacteria > Desulfobacterota > Binatia > UBA9968 > UBA9968 > JAJPJQ01. The sequence continues at coordinate 17,199 of JBGQBP010000029.1, forward strand.
AGCTGGTGTATTTTCTCTAATAGGAATGCTTACGTGTTCCAGGGTTTTTCCGAGCACGAATTCGCGAGGCCCTAATTTATAGCCCCCTTTGAGGTCTATTTTAACCTCATCGCTATTCTGGCTCAGAAATTTAGCAATGCCTGGTTGGGTAAGGTCATAACAATACGCTCCGCTTCTTGGAATCGACAATGTATAGCCAAGACGGAGATCGACTGAGGTTGTATCGTAAGGGCAATCTGGATTATCTGCGGTCGGTTTTCGTGGTGAGGGTTCTGGATCGATAATTAATCGACCGTCGTCGAAGGCTTTGTGAATCTCAACGTTGCTCAGAACCATGTTAAGTTCTAAGGCAACTACTTCTTCACGTCGCGACTATTTACAGCTATAAATCTGGACCCAACTTCGAACGGAGTGGCGGGCAAGTAAACTAAAGAACGGCTGCCGCTCTGTTCAATAACACTTACACGAAGCCAGCCGTTTTTCTGATCCACGAAATCTTGGGGAGCAAAAAGAGATACACCTTGACCGTCGGCCGTTTTCAATTCGACGGAATATTCACCAGCCGTCATCCCGGCCGTTACGCTGGTGCAATTTATCCAATATCCCTGTTTTTTCATTTTTTCTCCTTTTTTTTATTCCTTTTCTCCTTCCTTTTTAATTCCTTTCTTTCAGCCTTTTTTGATCTCGCTTTTAGTAGCACGTTGTTGCACATATTTTCCCATTTTGTCAATAAAAATCAACAAAGATGGAAATATTACAAAATCCGGGAATTGAACGAGCGACAAAACGATCATCGCCCTGCGCCGACTTTTTCTTAAAGCGGTGAGAGAAATTCAGCAAGGAAAAGAGCCGCCGCACCTGGTGCGAGATCCTGCCGACAATCATTTTGCCGACCTGAGATCGTCGAAGGGCTTGCTGTACGGCGGAACTTCGTGGCGGGAACTGCTGGAGTAAGTCAACTTAGTCAACAACGTCCCCTATGATTCGAACCAGAGGTATGGGAGTGGCTCGACCTACTCGGCAATACTGTCGCTGTAACGCAGCGGGAGGCAATAGCTCGCGACAATTTCCTCGCCGACACACACTACAAGAAGTTGCTGGTACGCGCGATCCAGCGAGATATATCATCTCTTAACGCTATCTACATCCTCCTCAGATCCGAGCTCATCCATCAGGCGGCCGCCCACGTTCGTCTTTTCTGTGAGAGCCTTATCACGTTACGATACGTCGCTCTGGATCTCTCCAACCGGGTTCCGCAATTTTTGGACTACGCCGAAGTTGAACGCTACAAGTTGGCCAAATCTAATCTCAGGTGGGAGGCCGAGCGTGCGAAGCCGGAGCACGTGAAGGAGATGCAGAAACTCGTACCAGAGCTTGAACGTGAGTATGAGCGCGTTAAGCCTCGATATCTCTTCACCGACCGCAAAGGAAAGCAACGGCCCTTTTCGAACTGGTGCAATGCCAGACTCGTCAAGCAGGCTACGGACTGCGGTCCACGAATCGGCCGGATCTATGATCTCGTATACTCGCAGCTGAGTGCGTACGTTCACGGCTCCGCATGGTCACTCAGGCGCCAGTATTCCTATAGCAAAGCCCACTACGACCCACGCGTCGTGCTCAACGACATCGCTACGGTCGTCCGTGCAACCTTGGTCACCTGGGAGGAGTGGGCACGGCTTTGCGACGAGCAGGTAGGCTGGTCCTTGACCGATTCGCTCCCATACATCGCGGGACAGCTTGATGCGCTCGACACGAAGCACTTTTCAGCCTCAGCCTCGTTAGAGTAACGGAGAGATATGCGGGCAATATTCGGGATTAAGGACGCGAGAAGTACGGGCGACAGAGGGAAAGTTTGGTGGACGGTTGGCCGTGCAAGTGCCCGACGCGGGAAGGTTTCGGATAGTCCAGGTATGAATTACGATCTCTTGGTGGAGCTTCCCAAGCTGGACGTCACGGGTTCGATCCCCGTCGCCCACTCCAAAATTTCCGGCCAATCACCATCCTAAAACAAACCGGACGCGCCAGGCCGCATCACGAACTGCGTCTCGGGTGAACGAGAAGGGAAGCCAGGACCGAGAGAGTCAATATGGCCGCTATCACGCCGAGGGATATACCGATGGGGATTTTGTAGAAATCGGCGAGCACCATCTTGATACCCACGAACCCAAGCACAACTCCCAAGCCGTAGCGTAGGTAGATAAACAGATCCATCACTCCGGCCAACAGGAAGTAGAGGGACCGAAGGCCCAGGATGGCAAATACGTTTGAAGTATAAACAATGAACGGGTCGCTGCTCACGGCAAAGATGGCGGGAACCGAATCCACGGCGAAGATGAGATCCGTGCTCTCGACGACCAAGAGAACCACGAAGAGGGGGGTTGCCGTCCATTTCATGCCGCGCCTGACAAAAAATCTTTGACCCTCGTATTCGGAAGAGATCGGCAGGAGCCGCCGGAGCATTTTGATCATAAGATTGTCTTCTGGATGGACGGGGGCCTCCTCTTTTAACAGCAATTTGATTCCGGTGAAGACGAGGAAGGCGCCAAAGAGATAGATCACCCAATGAAATCGTTGTAGAAGCAAGGCTCCAGCCGCGATGAAGATGCCGCGCATGATGAGAGCGCCGAGAATGCCCCAGAAGAGAACGCGATGCTGGTACGCTGCCGGAACGGCAAAATAGGAGAAAACGATGATGAAGACAAAGAGGTTGTCTACGCTTAGGGAGTACTCGATGATGTATCCCGTTAAAAATTCGAGAGCCTTTTCCGAGCCTAACCAGATGTAGACGCCGGCATTGAATAAAAGCGCCAACGTAACCCACACAACGCACCCGATCGTGGCTTCCCTCGCGCCGACAGCGTGCGCCTTGCGGTGAAACCATCCGAGGTCAACGACCAGCATTACCAAAACGAAGATGGTAAAGCCGGCCCATAAAAGTAACCGATCTGACAGCAGGGATTTTTCCTCTTACAGGTGTAGTAACATCAACTTTGGAACCGGCGGAATAGCGATTCAGTGACCGGGTGTTTGCGGCTTTTTCCGCGACTCGACGACTAAATCGTACAGCGCCTGCCGCGCCTCTTCGTCCACGATATTCGGCGAAGCGCCGATCTTTTTTGCGACCTCTTCCTGCTCGAAGATGAAGTCCTTCCAGACGTTCTCCGGATAGGACTCCAGCGGCAAGGCAAGTCCGCCGTGCGGTTTGTTGCCGGACTCTGTAACGTGGTGGCTCTGCGAGCCGATGCCGCGGAAGCTATGACAGTAGACGCAGCCGTTGCGAACCGTCATTGCTTCGTAAACTTCTTTCGGCAAATCTCTTAACGAGCCGAGCGGATCGTCTTCGGATAGTTTGAAGCTGTTTCCTGTGAGGCCGTAATACGGTGCTTGTCTTATCAGTTTGGGTGGCGGCGTTTCGAGGAAGTGAATGAACGCGCCCACCGGCCGCGCCATCAGCGGAGGCTTGGGTCCGTCTTTCCAACTGTATTCCCGGTTCGCTTGATAGAAAACGCCCAGGCGGAAGAGATTCTTTTCGTTGTCGAGGCCGACAACGATGACGGGCTTATAAGGTTCTATTTGGCGGCGGTCCCAAAACAATTTTTCGTTGCGGAAATTGGTGACGGTGAGATAATTGCCGCGCCCGATCTTTTCCGGCGGCAGGGAATCCAGATGCGAAAAGAGATCGATCGCGTAGTAGTTTTCCAGCGGCCAATCGAGCAGCTCATACCGGTTGCTGCCGTATAGAAGAGCCACTTCTTCCACTAATTTTCGGTCCACCGGATAAGGACGAATGAGTTTCTCCTCGCGCCAGAAGGGCACAGTCGAGAGCGGCGGATTGAGCCACCGGCGCTTGGCTTCGATCAAAAGCGCCATTTCGGGCGGCAGCGGCTCCACCTTAAAAAAATCCAGGAGAAGGCTGTGGACTTCGGCGTCTTGGCCGATCGACTGAACCAGGGAAAAATGGTCGTGATCGGGAAGGAGAAGTTGCATGACCTGTTTGTGACCGGCATTGCGCAGCGCGTCGGCGAATCTCTTTCCATCTACGAGAAAACCGGGAAAATCATTTTCCGCTCCGAGAATCAGGAACGGCGGCGCGTCCGCCCGCGCATGAGTGACGGGTGAGGAGGATGCAAGTTTCTCCGGCGTCTCGCCGAAGGCCTGCCGGACCGCCAGCTTCTGTTGCTCCGCGCTTTCCGGCTTGGGACGGAGATCGTAGATGCCGCTGAAAGCCAGCACGCCGGCCAGGGAGCGTGGGCTCAGACGCTGCGCGCCCAGGTAGCTGCCATCGAGAGCGACGAGCGCCGCGAGATGCGCTCCCGCCGAATGACCGGCGAGATATATGCGCTTTGCGTCGTAGCCATACTTATCGGCCGACCGGATAAGGTAGGCGACTGCCGCGGCGATATCCTGGGCTTGCGCGGGATGAGTAACGGCCGGCGCGAGACGGTAGCGGACGAGCGCGACGGCGACGCCGTTCGGCAGCAGCGCGTCCGCG
>JBGQBP010000030.1:0-21569 GCA_041494945.1 Binatia bacterium
ACGGAGATCAGGGTTCCCGCAAAGACCACCCAGATGATGTCCACCTTCGACAGCAACGCGATAAATGCGGCGGCGGCGAGCAAACTTCGAGGAACATTCCACGGAATAGCCGACGCGAAGCGAAAGGTCACCATAAGCAGCAGCCCGACGAAGGAGCCGAGTATACCGCTGAGCGCTCTCGTAAAGTAGGCCGATCTCCGCAACTTGTCGAAATACGACGCCGCTCCGACGACGATCAAGAAAGACGGCAAAAACACGCCGACGGTCGCTACAACGGCGCCCAGCAGACCATGGACCATGTAGCCCACGAAAGTCGCGGTTATCACGATCGGCCCCGGAGTAATCTGCCCCAGGGCGATTCCGTTTAAGAATGTCTGGCCGTCCATCCAGGAGCGCACCTCGACGATTTCATGGAACATAAGAGGCAAGGAGGCAAAACCGCCGCCAAAGGCGAAAAGATCCACCTTTAACATGACGGCGGCAAGTTCAAACAGCCTTCGCTCCAGTAAAAACAACAGAACGAACCCGAACGCAGCGACCGCTGCAATGGTCACAAGAGAAACGACACTGCCCGATTCCTTCGTCGAGACGGCGCGTAAAGTTTCAACACTGTTGTCTTCGTGGATTGCCAATCCAACAAGCGCCGCCAGCGCGATCACTAGAATCGGACTGACTCCCCATCCGAACAAGCCCGCCGCAACTATGGCGATAGCCGCGTCCCAAAATCTTTTCAACGAACTCTGGCCGAACGATACGGTCGCATTTGCAACGAGGGCCACCACGATGACCTGGAGGCCGTGAAAAATCGCAACTACAGGCGGCAGCGTATAGGAACGCGCGTAAAAGGCCGAGAGGCCGATCATGAGAATAAACGCGGGAAGGCCGAACCCGATGAAACTCACCGCGGCGCCAGCCACGCCTCTTGCCCTGAAGCCTACATAAGCGGCCGTTTGCATGGCCGTTGCGCCGGGTATCGTCTGACAAAGGGCTACGCCGTCACGAAACGTAGCGTCATCAAGCCATCTCAGTTGCTCAACGGCCAACCTGCGAATGTAAGCGACCATAGCCGGTCCGCCAAAAGCGGTTGCCCCCAATCTTACAAAAGAAACAAAGAGACTGGCCAGAGAAGGATCTCTGTAAATGGGTGCAGCGCCGGTCATTGCATGCGGTCTAGCCCGGCGAGCCTGATGGCATGAGCCGTCAAATGAAGGTCACAGTCCGAAATAATACCGAAGACGAAACTCCACGCGATAGTCGTTCTGCTTCTCGCCATACTCGGTCTTCTTCCCTCCCACGAGAACCGCAGTTCGAAAGCGCAGCTCAAGATTGGTTATGGGACTATAGGCAAGCTCGGGAATCATGACAAGGCTTCCGTCCTGCAAGTTGATTATGGAAGTGAGGGCGGGCGTGAAATACAAAATATCAAAGGGCTCCTTCTGGCTCGCGCGGAAGTAAAGGTAGTGTTGCGCCGGATTAGATCTCCCATAAGGTCCCTCGATCAATCGGCTTGCGCGCCGCAGAGCCCCGTCGTTGCCCGTTTTCTCGAAAGTGCGGAAACCCGCGTCGACAAAATCGGCAAAGTTCTCAAGCTGGTTTTTAGTGAACCCGGTCCCGTTATAGTAGTATTCCAGAATATAAGTGGTCTCTTTCTCCGTGAGATAGCGAAGCCCCAAGAGGTAACTGATAGCCCTTAACCCCTCGACGGACGGATGGCCTTCTTCATCGATAGACATAATCTTGAAGTTGTTGATCGCCGCCCACTCGCCGTGAATTTCGAGATTGGTCGTCAGGTTTTTGGAAAAATCGAAACCGTATCGGGTCGTGCGGCTCGTGCCCGTGAGCACCATGAAATCGAGGTCGGTATCGTAAAACAGCAGATAGAGCTTCGAGGCAAAGTTGAGATGGTATAACTTTCCGAAATCCGCGTTGACGTGTCTATAAACCGGGACGAGCGCCGTCGTCAAAGCGACGGTCTTCAAAGGCCCGTCGAAGCTTTTAATATAATCGGCGGTTGCGACCGTCGAACCTTCGAGAGCTTCCTCAGGGTCTTCGGGATTCTTAGGCCGATCGATAAAGCTCGCCGGATTCCAGGCGTAACCCTTGCCCCACTTCATGACCTTCTTTCCGGCTTCGAAAATAAAGCTCGGGCTCGGCTTCACGGACGCATACCCTTCGAAGAGCTTGGTTTGCTCGGTCCATTCGTCGAAATCGTTTTGCACGCGCGTATCGGTTTTGAAAAAAACGGAGAAAATATCCTGCTTGAATGAGCCCTCCAGGCGCAGCCGGAAGTTATGCTGGTCGGAGACGCTCGGCGGCGGATGTCTAAAGAAGCGGACTCGCGAGAAAGCCGAGCCACGGTCCACGCCCAAAAGAGTCGGTTGAGCTTCGACGAAGCCGCCGAGGCTGTACGGCTTGGCGGCTACTTTGTCGACCTCCTTCTGGAGATCTGAAAGGTCGATCTCAAACTTGTTCTTATCCTGCGATTGTTCCTGCGAATGAAGGTTGGACGCCGATAACAAGACGGATAGGAGGACCAGCAGCCTTGCAAATCGCATGCAGCTCTCACCGGATGGTTTCGATCTTGGCGAGAAATTCCAGCGTGAACACCTCATCGGGGACAATCCTCTTTTTGACGTTCGCATAAGCCAGTATCGACTGATAGCCCTTGTATAGCGGGCTGTCGGTCTCGATGACGGACGGCCTGAGAATCCCTTCGTCGAACGGTTTCCTCTCTTTTAAATAAAGCGTCTTGATCAAAAGGCCGGTCGCCGCATAGCACTCGATTTTGGTCGGCACGACCGTCTTCTTATCCACCCACATCTTTAGTTTGTCGTAAGCAACCGCTCCGGTCTTCGCCTTCAAGTCGAGCGCGTACGCGCTCTTTTCATCCGCGATGCTCTGAACGTCGTATTCCACGTTGTAGTCGAGCCGCATAATATCCGCGTTGTTAAAGACGCCGCCCACGACGGATTGCAGACTTGTGATCCGAACCGGTTTACCCACATTGGGGATGTAGAGCCACATGTTGTCTCCCAGCCTCAGAGTAGCCCTGCCTTTTTCGCTCGCCGGCGAGAGAAACAGAGAGACAATCTTGTCGTTGCCCTTCTTCAATGTGTAGAGAAGAAATTCTCTTTTGGCGCCGCTGGGCTCGATGTTGATCAACTTTCGATAAGATTCGAAGGATTCCGGCTGAAGGTTTTTATCCACCTGCTTGAGAATGGCGACACCGTCTACTGCAAGCGCGGGCGTGGCAAGAAAAAGCGTGACAGAAAGCGCGAAGAGAGCGATCTTCATCTCGTTATTCCTTATATGTGTCTCAGCGCCTCGATCGGCTCCATCCTGGAGGCTTTGTACGCGGGTTGCAGGCTCGCGAGAACGGAGACGACAATCACCATAAGAGAAGCTGTAACGACTTCAATCGGGGCAATTGTGGGGGCGAGAATGAGACCTGTGGCCTGGCCGAAGTTAAAAGAAATTTCCGAGAGGTTTAATACGAATATGACTCCCAACCCACAAACAACGCCCACGACGGCGCCGGTAAGACCCAGGCAAAAGCCTTCGACGAGAAACAGGGAAAGAATTTTCCGAGGGAGCGTTCCAATCGCCGCGATGGTGCCGATTTCCCTGACGCGCTCGTAGACCGCCATGATCATGACGTTTAAAATGCTGATCAAAACAATCGCAATCAGCATGAGCTTGATAAAAAACGTCATCACGTCGATCATCTTGGCGATGTTGGCGAAGGGAGAGAGTTGCGCCCATGTATGGACCTCGATGCCGCCCGCCTTTTGTTTTTTCTCTCCCAAGCCAAGCGCTCCTCGTATGCTCTGAGCGACCTCTTCGACCCGAGGCAGGGACTTTACGTTGATTGCGATCTCGCTTACCTCGTTGCCGGATATCCGGAGAATCTCTCTCGCGTCATCGAAATGGATATAACCGTCCCGGCCACCGGGACCCGTGGCGCTTTCCAGAATTCCGCTGACGAGAAAGGTCTTGCCGTTGACCGATCCGTCCTTGTTGGTTGCCACGACCACCACGGTGTCGCCGACTTTCGCTCCAAAACCTTGGGCCAGAAGTTTCGGCACCAGCATTTTTCCCCTCGCCAACGCGCCGACGCTTTTTTCCCCTTCAGAGATTCGGGAAAGCATCTGGGGGCAGGTGGCAAATTCTTTTTCCGGGTAAACCCCGTTGATCCTGATGTTGGTGGTCTGAGCAAAGTTACTGAACAGGGCGCCGAACTTGATTCGCTCCGAATAGGCTTCAGCGTCCGTAATACCTGCCAGTGTCGTTTCGATCTTCGCGACGTCCGCAGACGCGAGATTCAAGTCCAAAGGAAGGCTTTCGATGGAGGCCACGTAGCCCGCGCGGTGGATTTGAAGGTCGCCCAAATAAGAATCGGTGATCTGGGCAATCATAAAATCCTTGATCGAGGCGGTCACGGCGACAAAGACCAGAACAAAGATGACTCCAAACGCGATCAACGAGATTGTAAGAAGGCTTCTCCGTTTGTAGCGTCTCAAGTTCCGCAGAGCGATCTTGAATAACTTACCCATGAGCTTCCTCGCAGCGCACGAGCTTGCCGTCTTCCAACGTGCAAATGATTTCCGCCTCGCCGATGATCCGGGTGTCGTGAGTGGAAAAGATAAAGGTCGTGTTGAGATCGTCTCTCATTTTTTTCATGAGCCGGATGATCGTGTATGCGGTTGCATGATCCAGATTCGCGGTCGGCTCGTCCGCTAAAACCAACTTGGGCTGAGTCACCAGCGCGCGGGCGATGGCTACGCGCTGCTTCTGTCCGCCGGAGAGCTGTTCGGGAAATTTGTTTTTCTGATCCGACATGCTGACGGCCTCCAGCAACTCCAGCACGCGGGCCCGTCTCTCTCCAGCCGCCTTATTCTGCACCATGACAAGCGGGTATTCGATGTTTTCGAAAGCGGTCAGCACCGGCATAAGGTTGAAGCTCTGGAAGACAAAGCCGATATTTTTCCCGCGAAACGCGGCCGCGGCGCTCCTGTCGAGCCGGCTGACATTCACTCCGGCGACCTCAAGACTGCCGCTGCTCGGCTTATCCAGGCATCCAATCAGATTGAGCAGCGTAGTCTTGCCGCTTCCCGAAGGGCCGACAAAGCAAAGAAAAGCGCCGGCCTTGATCTCAAAGCTCACGCCCTGCACGGCTCTCACTTCGACGCTGTCCGTTGCGTAGGTCTTGCTCAAATCCTTAGCTGCAATCAGGTTCATGTTCTCGATCAATGGGAAAACTTGCAAACATTCTCACTTTGGCTGACCAGCATCGGACAACATCGGCAATGTTCGTTCGACGAATGAGATGAGCAAGAGCGAAGCCAACTATTGTTAGGAAATCCCGTAGTCTAAGACCTCAGCCTGATATGACAGTCTCGCTCATTGTGTATTGGCCACGCCATTTAGCCATCGCACATTTGCGAATTGTTTTTCGAGCTTTTGGCGCTATTGAGAAAATCAAGCCTTGTTTAATTTGAAAAGTTAGAGTTTTCAAAAACCTATTTGCTGGCACGCATTCTGCTAAAAGGAATTTGCAAATACAAGAGAAGGGAGGTGAAAAAAAATGAAGCACATCAAATTAGTTCTGTCCCTTGTGTTAGCAGGAATGCTGGGTTTCAGCACTGTGGCTATATCGGCTGAACGTGCGCCGGTTAAAGGAGTTAAACCGGGCGTCATTTCAGCGGTCGCCCTCAACAAGTCCGGCTCTTACTGTCACTTGAAGTTTCCGGCGATAGAACCGGGGACTTTGAGTTCGGCTAAACCGCGGCTTAAGGATCCCGGCTCTGGAGATATCATCGACTTCTATGGACCATGCAACTATGATCCTCTTGGCGCCGATGAAATCTGCAGGCAGCAAGCTATGCGCTCGCATGAAGACTTTTGCGAGTAAGTCTTCGCGGAAAGCCTAAGGGGAGGGGTAAGGGCTTACCTCCTCCCCTGGCAGGCTCAACAGCAAAGCTAAGTAAAAGGGCATCGCGAAGGTGAAAACATCCCTCGAGGCTTTCATATTATTAGTGGAAAAATGATAAAGAGATCTTTGACGGCACTTCTTATTCTGACTTCATTCGCGCTTCTTTACAGTCAAGCCGCCTTCGCCCAATCGACTAACGCTTCAGACTCCCAGAACATCATTCTGAATGTTGGTAGCCCGCCGTCCAAAGGAGATAAAAACGCTAAACTGATTCTAATCGAGTTCGCCGATTATCAATGCCCCTTTTGCGGCCGCCATTTCCGCGAGACTGAGCCGCAAATCGAGCGCGACTACGTCAAGACAGGCAAGGTGAAATTTGTTTTCTGGGACTTCCCCCTGAAATCTCACAAGGACGCATTCAAGGCGGCCGAGGCCGCCCGCTGTGCACGCGATCAGGGAAAGTACTGGGAGATGCATGATCGGCTTTTTGCCAATCAAGAATCCCTGAGCCTTCAAGACCTTTCTCGACATGCCCGAGCGATTGGATTAGACCTGCGAAGCTTTCAGCTATGTCTTGATAACGGGAAGCATGAGGCTGAAGTCCGTGAGGATATGGATAAGGCCATCAAAGTCGGCGTAAAGATTACCCCCACTTTTTTCCTGGGAGTCGCAGAGCCGAACAATCCTGAAACCAAAGTGCAAAAACAAATAACCGGCGCTAAACCCTATACCGACTTTAGAGAAGCTATTAACAGTCTGCTTGGCGTCCAAAGATAATGAATGAGGCAAGCCGACAGCCCACCGCCAGAACAGTTCCTAATTGGGCGCTTTTCGGCCTCGCGGTTGTCGGAATGGGGATTACGGCTTATCTCACGCTTACAGCTTGGAGCGGGGAGTCTGCCGCAGGCTGTACCGAAGAGAGCGCGTGCGATGTGGTTCTGAACAGCCGCTGGTCGAAGCTGTTCGCTCTGCCGACATCGTTGTGGGGCTTCCTCATTTACTCCAGCCACGCAGGCCTCGCCTGGATCAAACGCTCCGTCATGCAATGGAAGTTGGCGTGGACGATCTCGCTCTTCGCGGTTCTGTATAGCGGCTATCTCACTGCGATTTCGCTCTTCGAACTTAAAGCAGCATGCCCCTACTGCCTGTCGTCCGCAACGCTGTTTCTCGTTATCTTGGGAACGCTTATCTACCAGCGCCCCAGGGTACTCCCGAAAGGTTTTTGGCGCCCATGGATTTTCAAAACAGCGACGGCTGGGCTGTTGCTGGTGCTCGCTCTTCATCTCCATTATGCGGGGAGATGGTAGGGGGATTAGGGTCTCGGCCGGCAAGGACCTGTATTTGTAAATTGCCTGCGGTGCTTGCTCTGCTAATGACCTGTGGCGTGATGTCCGTGCTCGGAAAGCTGTGCGTCGAACCAGCGATGGAGGACCATCGCCGTTTTCGGATCCTTCGTTGTGTACCGAATCTCGGCTCCATCGGGCAAAGGCGCGTAACGAACGTCGATTTGCCCGGCCCCCGCTTTCAACTCAGCCAATCCCGGCATATCCTCGCCATGAATTTTGGCCGGATCGGAAAAGTCTCCCTTGCGAAACCTTTCCGACTCTTCTTTCAGGTGGGTCTGTATCAAAACGATCTGCTTTTTATTCGACCGGTCCTTTACGATCACTTTCTGCAGGCCACCGTCCTCAAGCTTCTGGAAGACATGCATGGTCTGTTCGAGGTCAAAGGGCATCACCTGGGCGCCTCGCGCCGCGACCTCCGCCCGTCTGGCGCGGGAGGCGAACATGTCCATCGTGTAAAGCGCGACGAGGGCCGCGGTCAAAATAACCACTGCGCCGGCAATGGCGAACACGATTCCTTTTCGCGCTTTGCCGGAATCGGCGCCCTTGAGTTTCATAATCTCTCCAACAAATCGTCGAGATCTTTGACGCCCATCGATTCTTCTAGACGCGCCGGAGCATGGACCGAGCGGCCCGAATGCGTAAGGGATGCCGGGGGGTCATTCACACGCGGCCCTTCTCGTCCATCAGTTTGGTATACCACACCGGCAGCGTGCAGTTTTCCGCCCGGTATCCCGGATTGTAGCCCTTGATGTCGAGGATCGGCGTTCCGTCGAAGAAATCCAATCCTTCGACAAACAACCGGTTGCCCTCGCGCTTGATGAGGCGCACTAGAGTGAGTCCGATCGGATTCGGCCGCGTCGGTGAGTCGAGCGCAAAGACGCCGAGGAGCGGCAGCTCTTCCAGCTTGAATCCTTTGCGCAACAGGCCTCGCGGCTTGACCTGCAAAGGCCCGATTTGCTCGGGTCTCAGTCGATCGATGTAAGCGAGGACAAATAAGTGCGAGTAACCGTCGATGCCTTCCAGCGCCGGCACGAATTCGGGATAGATTTCCAGCTCGCCCGTAATCTCGCCGATTTTCTCGCGAACATCTTCGTCGGGTGCTTTCGTCTTCACGATTCCGATCGGCTTGAATTTAATTTCCATCGAAGGATCACTGCGCCCGCGCCACGAACTCCCGCAGCAAGTCGCTGTAGGTAATGATGCCGAGGAGCTTGTCGCTCTTCGCCGTTACCGGAAGCCCTCCGACATCCCAGCGCAACATCAGCTTGCGGACGCCTCACGTTCCGAAATGTTTGCTTCCACCGCGACCTGGCTTTTGACCGACCGTGAGACCAGACAATACTTCTCGGCTTTGGCCATGAGTTCGTGGGCCTTGCTGACATCCGTGCCTGGCTTCACGAGCACCTGAGGCCTTACGGTGATCGTAGTGAATTGAAAGCCGCCATCGACGAATTCCAACTGTCCTTCGGCCTCGCTTTCATATCGTGTGAGCGATAAGCCCGCTCGTTCGGCAAAGGCGAGAAAAGTCATCATCACGCAGACGTTCACCGAAGTGACAAACAAATCCTCAGGTGACCAGATCCCTTGATGTCCTTTGAACTCCGGTGGAGTGGCCACATCGATTGGTGGCTTGCCACTTGCTGTGCTTATCCCGCGCTTCTCGCCCGTCCACCGAACGACGGTCCGATACGTGTGCCCCTTAACTTTCGCTTCCATCGTTCGTTCCTCCTAGGAGCAACAAGAAATAATGTAAAAATGCCAGCAGAAGCACCCACTAGTGTTGAGCAACATCAATGCCAATTGAGTTGAGCAAATTTTTTGACCCCTGTCGCCGGAAAATACTCACGACACGTGCGTCAAATCTTCCGATCCAGTTCGGATAGTTCCCAAGAACGCGATTTTTTTTCTATCATTTGCAGACGCGCGAAAAACCATTCGCCTCGAGCGGAAAAATTCGGCGTGTCCCGGTTCGCATGCGGCTGTGGGGTGTCCGAAGGACTTCAGGCATACTTCTTGCCGCTAGATTTAGTTCAATCCGCAGACCACAAAAGAAGTGACGGCCAATCGGGGCAGATTTTCGCTGCTGACGCGCCGGGCTGCGGCAATACCATGGCATGTCAGCCGCTTGTGTTACGCGTTCAGCAAGCAACGCGTCGCATACCTCAAGCGCGAGCAACTTTATGGTATGCTCCCATGAGCGCGTATCACTAATGTTGAGCCCAGCGGAGGGCCGCAGCCCAAAAGAAGGGGAGTGAAGAGTTGAAGGTCATGTTTGTATGCTCCGGTAATTCCTGCCGGAGTCAGATGGCGGAAGGATTTGCGCGAGCGGCCGGGATCGAGGCTTACTGCGTGGGCGCCGATCCGGCCGGCTACGTACACCCGCTCGCGGTGCAGGTGATGGCGGAGAAGGGAATCGACATTTCCGCGCAGACTTCCAAAGAGTTGGATCTGAACCTCGCCAAGGCGATGGATGCGGTGATTACCGTGTGCGGTGAGGCGGATGAAACCTGTCCGGCGATTCCACACGTCAACCGCCTTCACTGGCCCATCTCTGACCCGGCCAAAGCAACGGGGACACAAGAGGAAATATTGAGCGTGTTCCGCGCCGCGCGCGATGACATCGCGCGGCGCATGAACGAGTTCCTGAAAGAGAAGAAAGGATAGCAAACCGTGGAAGCCGTCCAAACGACTTTGACAACGACCACACAAGCGACACCAAAACGCCTTAATCTGTTTGAGCGTTACCTGACCGTGTGGGTCGCTCTCTGCATGGTCATCGGCATTCTCTTCGGTAAAACATTGCCCGGCATGGTCGCCGCCGTGCGCAACATGGAGTTCGGCGAGGGCAGCCACATCAACGTTCCCATCGCCGTACTGATCTGGCTGATGATTTATCCGATGATGTTGAAGGTAGACTTTGCCTCCGTGCTGGATGTAGGCAAACGCCCCAAAGGCTTGCTCATCACGCTGTTCGTCAACTGGCTGGTCAAGCCGTTCAGCATGGCGCTCCTCGGCTGGCTCTTCTTCAAACATCTGTTTCTGCCGCTTATCGGCGCGGAGCTGGCGGACCAGTATACCGCCGGGGTCATCATCTTGGCCGCCGCACCGTGCACGGCGATGGTGTTCGTTTGGAGTTATCTGACGGACGGTGACCCGGCTTACACGCTGGTTCAAGTATCGGTGAATGATCTCCTCATGCTGGTTGCGTTCGCGCCCATCGTCACGCTGCTCGTGAGCAGAGCCTCGGCGTTGACGGTGCCGTTCATCGTGCTGGTCTATGCGGTGATCCTGTTTATCGTGATTCCGCTGGTAGCCGGAAGCCTGACGCGGGCGTGGCTGGTGCGCGCGCGGGGATTGGAATGGTTTGAGAAAACGTTTTTGCCTGTCTTGCACCCCGTCTCGGTTCTGGCGCTGCTTGCGACCCTGGTCATAATCTTTGCGTTCCAGGCCGATAACATCACGACGCGTTTCTTTCACGTCGTGTTGATTGCGATACCCATCCTGATTCAAGTCTACTTCAACTCATCGCTGGTTTACGGGCTGATGCGTTGGCTCAAAGTCCCGCACAATATCGCTGCGCCGGGAGCGCTGATCGGCGCGTCGAACTTCTTCGAGTTGGCGGTGGCGACGGCGATCGCTCTCTTCGGAGCCGAATCAGGAGCGGCGCTGGCGACCGTGGTCGGCGTGCTCGTAGAGGTGCCGGTCATGCTGTCGGTGTGCTCGGTCTGCAACCGCACGCGCCACTGGTTCCCGCAGGCGGCGTAAACGCAAATCGGCAGCAAAGCTGCCTACCGCGGCGACAAGCTCACCCGGCGGGTGTGGCAAGAAATCCTCAGCGCCAATTATGTCGCCCAGGCACTCGTGGCGCCGAGCGAGCGCCGCCTAGAGGTAGATAGCGCCGAGACCGACCTCAAGCTCGATGTCCGCGCCTACGTCTATGGCGGCGCGATCCAATTAGTCGCAGCGCGTCTTTACGAGGGCCAGACCACTAACTTCCGAACTCCCGGCGGAGGTTTTGCGCCGGTGTTTGTCGTTGGCGCAGAGAACAAAAATTTTCTTAATCCAGGTCAAATATCCGCATGAACATCAGATCTCGCGCGCTAGGCGCTCCTCTGAACGATTCCGATCGGCTTGAATTTAATTTCCATCGAAGGATCACTTCGCCCGCGCCACGAACTCCCGCAGCAAGTCGCTGTAGGTAATGATGCCGACGAGCTTGTCGCTCTCCGCCGTTACCGGAAGCCCTCCGACATCCCAGCGCAACATGAGCTCGGCAGCCCGTTCCAGCGGCGCGTCCGGCTCGATCGTAACGGGATTGAAGGCCGCCGCCTGGCGCACCGCGGTCGACCAAAGCTGCGCGGCGGCGTCTTCGGCCGAAACGAACGCGAGCGATGGACGGATCAGCCGAATATCCCGATCGGAAATCATGCCGATGAGTTTTGCCCCGTCGGCGACCACGGGCAGATGGCGGAAGCGGCCCTTCTTCATCTTCTCGATCGCCTCTTTGAGAGCGTCGCCGGGCTTGACAGTGACGGGATTTTTAGTCATGCGCTCTCCGACGGTTAGGGACTTTCCGCCGAGTCCGGGCGTCGTCTTCGGGAGAGCGGGAGAGCAAACGTGTTTAATGTATTCGATCGCGAGGCTTTCGTGCTCGACGAGTTGAACGCCTCCGCCCGCAAGAAGCTCCTGGATCTCGTTGTCCGCGAAGGCCTCCTCCAACCAGAAGATCCCCACGCCTTTCGCGATAGTCTCGCGCGCCAATTCGCGCAGGTCCGTCTTCTCGCTCGGATACACCTGCACGACATCGATTTGGCCCGGGATGTCGCGCACGCTGCCGTAGCAATTGACGCCTAGAAATTCCCGGCGGCCAGGAATCACCGGCAGGATTTCCAGACCTAATCCGAGGAGCTTTTCCGTGGCAACGAAGCTCGCGCTATTGGAATCGGTGTCGATCCCCACAACTGCAATCCTGCGGCATGTTTCGAGAAGCGGCTTCCGTTGTTTTCTAAGAAAATAGTCTTTCATTGTCCGCCTCACAGTCCCTTGCGTTCGTTAGCGTCCGCAGGGGACAGAGAGTGCAAAGTTTGCGCCAGTAGCCGATGGTTTGTCTTGATGGGACTTACGCGTCGACGTCGCCGATTTCCCAAAGGCGCGAAAAAGCCGGGTGTGAATCGCAAACGTGAGAAATTATTTTTCATCGCGGCAAATTTATTCGCACATTGGTTAGAACAGGCGGGGCATATTTCTTGCTCTAATCTGGTTGCAGGAGAACGGCACATGAAAGAAAAAACCGCGGCAGTTTCGACGAAGGGACGGACTCTCACCGTCGAGGACGTGATGACGGCGAACCCAGTGACGCTCGGTCCCGGCGACACGATCGCCGAGGCCGAAGAGATCATGAACGAGCAGGGCTTCCGGCAGATTCCCGTCGTGAGCAAAAAAGAGCTGGTCGGCATCATCACCGACCGCGATATTCGCTCGTTTCTCGGCGGGCGGCTGTTCGGCGCTCCCGAGGAACGGGAAATCGCCATGAACACAGGGGTCGCGGCCGTGATGACGACCAAGCCCGTGTCGGTGGAGCCGGAGGACGATCTATCGGAGGTCATCGAGATGCTCATCGAGGGGAAGGTCGGAGGCATTCCCGTCGTCGACGAAGAGCAGAGCCTCGTCGGGATCGTGACCTACGTCGACGTGCTGCGCCGTTTTCTCGATCTCCTGGAAGAGTCGTAGCCGGAGAGCCTGATGGTAGCGAACAAGCCGATCACGGTAAGAGAGATCATGGCCCAAGATCCCGTGACTCTTGAGCACGACGATATTTTGGACCTGGCGAGCGATATCATGAACCTGGGCCGCATTCGCCATCTGCCGATCCTCAATAAGGGCAAGGTGGTCGGAGTCCTGAGCCAGCGGAATCTTTTCCACTCCGCCGTCGTCGCGGCGCTCGGACTGGACGTCAAAGAGAGCAGAGATCTGCTCAAGACGATCCGCGTCCGCGAAGTGATGAGCACGCCGGTCATTACGGTTTCCCCCGACACCGGCGTGAAAGAAGCGGCGCGCATCATGGTCGAAAAAAAGATCGGCTGTCTCCCCGTGATGGAAAACGAGAGCCTCGTGGGCCTCGTGACCGAAAGCGACATCCTGCGCTACGTGGTGAATTTATAATCGCACGCCATGCCGCACGACAACGGCCATGCTCCCAACCGCCGCATTTCTTCTAAAGCTCAGCAAGCACCTTGCCTTTTTGACCAGCCTTTTCATTCTCGGCCGGGCTTCCGGTCGCGTTGACGTCGATCCCCTCTGGATTTTCGGCGCCGCGGCGCTCGCCTCGGCGCTTCATCTCGCGAGCCGGGCATTTCGCATGCGCTCGGTCCGGCAGATGCAATCCGGGAGCGCGACGCGATGATCGTCGAATTGCTAAGGCCGGAAAAGATCGTCACGGGTCTCAGGGGAGAACTCTCTCAGGCCTTAGAGCAGCTTTTCGCTCGATCTTCTTTCCCCGAGCGCGTGAACGAATTTCGCGCCGCACTCGCGCAAAGAAACTCCAGGCTTTACAGTTACGTCGGCGATGAAACCGTCGTCCCTCACGTCCGCATCGAAGGGCTGCCGCGGCCGGAGATGATCCTCGGGTTGGCGCGCGACGGAGTCCGTCTCGACGGCCGTCTCGTCAAAGTCCTTCTTTTCCTTGCCACTCCGGCCGAGTGGACCGAAGAGCACCTTCAGCTTTTGCAGCGGCTAAGCTCGGTGTTGCCGGCGATCAAAGACGAGCTTCTGGCCGCATCCGGCGCCGGCAGCGCGTGGAACGTTCTCGCGAAGGGAGAACGGGAAGCGGGCAAGGCGACCTACTTCAATTTGACTCAGCAGCAAGTGGCGTTCGAGCTCCAGACCGATTTGGAGCGCGGCCTCGACGCGGCCGAAGCCGAGCGGCGTCTGCTCCATTACGGCCCCAACGTTCTAAAAAGAAGCCGCAAGACGCCGTGGTACTTGAAGCTGCTCAGAAACTTTTTTAGCTTTTTCGCCGTCCTGCTCTGGATGGCCGCTCTCTTGTGTTATGTGCCCGGAGTCGACATGCCGCAGCTCGGGAGCGCAATCTTCGTCGTGGTCCTCGTGAACGGCCTCTTTGCCTATCTGCAAGAGGAAAAATCCGACCGGGCGCTCGAGATGCTGCAAAATCTCATCGCGCAGTGCTGCCGGGTCATGCGCGACGGTTTGAGGAGCGAGATCGACGCGGCAACCTTGGTTCCGGGAGATCTGATCTTTCTCGACGAGGGCGATAGGGTGCCCGCCGATGCGCGGCTCATCGAAGCCTTCGAAGTCGAGGTCGACAACTCATCTCTGACCGGAGAAGCGAATCCGGCGCGGCGTTACAAATCCGACCGGCCGATTTTGGTCTCGGGCAAATTCCTCTGGATCGAGCTGCCGAACATCGTTTTCGCCGGCACGACCGTGGTCAAAGGCAACGCCCGCGCGGTCGTCATCGGCACCGGCATGCATTCGGAGATCGGCAAGATCGCCGGTCTCACACAGGCGATCCGCACCGAAGACAGCCCGTTGCAGAAACAACTGCGCGGCACCGTCGTCGCCGTCTCCGCGTTGGCCGGCGCGTTAGGCGCGGTCTTCCTGCTGTTGGGCTGGCTGGTCGCCGGCCTTTCGTTTTTCGAGGCGTTGGTCTTTTTCATCGGGCTGTTCGTGGCTAACGTCCCCGAAGGACTGCTGCCGACGGTGACGCTCGCTCTAGCTATGGGAGTGACTCGCATGGCCAAGCGCAACGCGCTGGTAAAAAGTCTCCCGTCGGTCGAGACCTTGGGCTGCACGACGGTCATCTGCTGCGACAAGACCGGCACGCTGACGCAAAACCTCATGATGGTGACCGAGCTTTATGTCGACGGAAAGCGTCTCGATGTGTCCGGCGTCGGCTACCGGTCCGAAGGCGAATTTTCTCTCGACGGGCGGCCGCTCTCGCTCGAAGAAATCTCGCGCTGGCCCGCGCTCCGCCGGTTGCTCGAATGCGCTTTCATCTGCAACAACGCGCGGCTGGAAAAAACCGGCGCCGCGGACCGCGTGCTGGGCGATCCCACCGAGGGCGCGCTGGTGACGCTGGCCGAGAAGGCGGGAATTCGCGGAACCCATCAGCGGCTTCATCTCAATCCTTTCGAGTCGATTCGCAAGCGGATGAGCGTGGCGGTCCAAGTCGATGGACGCGGGGAAAAACTTCTCTACGTCAAGGGCGCGCCGTTGGAAACGCTCGGGCGATGCGAATTTTTGTTCGAGAACGGCGCGATGCGCCGGCTCGAAGACGGCGATCGTCGACGCATCGCGGCGGAGAACGACGCTATGGCGAGCCGCGGCCTGCGTGTCCTGGCGCTTTCCTATCGCGACGACGCCGAGCTTCAAAACGCGAGCTACGAGGCGGAAACGATGGAGCGGCGGCTGGTCTTTCTCGGTCTCGCGGCGATGTCGGATCCCGTACGGGCTGAAGTCCCGCCGGCGATCCGCGCCTGCCACGCCGCCGGCATCCGGGTCATCATGATCACCGGAGACTACGCCTTGACCGCGGCGAGCATCGGCCGCCAGATCGGTCTGGGGGACGGCGCGTCGCTCAGTGCCCGCAGCGGCGCGGAGCTTTCCGAAATGGACGACGAAAAAGTCCGTGCGATTTTGGCCGGGGGAGAAACCATCTTCGCCCGCGTCTCTCCCGAGCACAAGCTGCGCATCGTCTCGCTGCTGCGCGAGATGGGGGAAGTCGTGGCCGTCACGGGCGACGGCGTCAACGACGCGCCGGCGCTCAAGCGCGCCGACATCGGCATCGCCATGGGCCTCCGCGGCAACGACGTGGCCAAAGAAGCAGCGCATATGATCCTCGCCGACGACAACTTCGGCTCGATCGTCGCGGCGATCGAGGAGGGGAGGGCGGTGTTCGACAACATCCGGCGCTTCGCCGCGTATGTTTTGAACAGCAACCCGCAGGAAATTTATCCGTATATTTTCTGGGTCCTGTTTCCCGGCATGCCGCTGGCGATGACCGTCATGGGCGTTCTCGCCGTGGACGTCGGCACCGACCTGATTCCGGCGATGGGGTTGGGCGTGGAGCCTCCGGAAAAGGGAATCATGGAGCGGCCGCCGCGCCGGCGCGACGAAAAACTCCTTTCGCTTAAATTCATTTTGCGATCGTATTTCGTTCAGGGCAGCCTGCTGGCCTTCAGTTGTTACGCGACCTATTGTTATATGGGCTGGCTGCTCGGCGTCTGGCGGCCGGGGCTCGGCCTCTCGGCGATGCCGGCGTCGCCGCCGGGCCTCAAGCTCGATCAGGCATCGCCCGCTTATCTGCAAAGCCTCACCGCCTACTTCTTTCCCACCGTGACGACGCAGATCGCCAACGTGCTCTGCAAGCGGTCGTGGAAAACTTCGCTCTTCAGCCGGGAGTTTTTGAATCCGCTCTATCGCCGTGAATTGTTGGAGAAGCTGGCCGGTTGGCGCCCGCGCCCCTATACGGCGCGCGTCCGCATCGATCATCCCGTCGCCGCCGTCTCGGTCAAGGAGATCGCCAAGGCCTTTTTCGCGCCGGTCTCGGCGCTCGCGCTGCTCCCTTTCAAGCTGCTGCTGATGGGCGGCGCAAAGATCGCCGTGGCGCTCGAGCGGCCCGTGATTGTCCCGCTCGCCGCACGGCTGTCGCGCTTCATGGAGCGCCACCCCGTTTTCTTGAACCTCGTCTCCAATCCCCTGATCGACCTCGGCATTCTCTGCGAGCTCGCGCTCTGCTATCTGTTCTTCTATACGCCGCTTGCAAGAATTTATTTTTTCGCGCCGGTTCCGTGGCATGTTTACCTGTTCGCCTTTCACGGAGCGGCG
Organism: Binatia bacterium; assembly: GCA_041494945.1. Classification (GTDB taxonomy): domain Bacteria; phylum Desulfobacterota; class Binatia; order UBA9968; family UBA9968; genus JAJPJQ01. The sequence goes on from JBGQBP010000030.1 coordinate 17,125, forward strand.
CTCTTGTTGATCTTCGAAGAGGTAAAAAAATATTATCGGCGCCGCGGCCATCCGCTGGAGTTTTTGGGATGATCTAGACCGACGGCCGCGGGCGCAGAGAGGAGAAAACGATATGCCCGGTTTTTTAGCGGAAAAAGAGGTGCTCGACCGGCAGCGGGTGAAAGCAATCCTCGGCAAAAAGGAGTATCCATTTTTCGAGGAGAAGGTCTCGCTGCTCGGCATCGAAGGAGATAGTCTGATATTGAAGATCTCTTTCTTGTTGGAATACCGGGGAAAGATGATCTCGGTCGAGGAGCGGGACCGGATCGTGGTACCCTTCGCCGACTTCAAGGTCGAGGATTGGGGGAACGGCGTGCGCAAGATCGCCGACATCGGATAGCGGGACGGCCGATCTGGACCGATGAGTTTACGCGATGCAGTCGTATCAGACGCATATCGCCTCGTTTTATCACCTGGCGCAAAGCCCGGATGAAAAACTTTGCCAGGGAACCGCCTGCTTTGTCGCACGCCATCTGAATCCGCAGCGATGGGCCGCCGCCGCGGCGCAAAGTCCGCGGCTCTATTGTCTGGGAAAATGCTATATGGCGCCCGCCTCGGGCTCTGAAGAGAAACGGCCGGCAATCGAAGTCCGCGCCTCGGAGGGAATCGTTCTCAGCCGGATCGTCAACGGCGGCGCGAGGAGTCTCCCCGCCTACGTCCGGCAGGGAGGCTACGAAGCCCTTGCAAAGGCGTTGAAGAAATCGCCGCAAGGGATAATCGACGCCGTCGAAACCTCCGGCCTGCGCGGTCGGGGTGGCGCCGGGTTTTCGACGGGCAGGAAATGGCGCACTGTCTTCGAGCAGCAGTCGCCTGAAAAATTCGTCGTCGCCAATGCAGACGAGGGCGATCCCGGCGCTTATATAGACCGATTCTTGATGGAGGACGACCCGCACCGGCTGATCGAGGCGATGATCATCGCCGGCTATGCCGTCGGAGCCGGTAAGGGCTACATCTATCTTCGCAACGAATATCCCGCCGCTCTCAGTTCGCTCCAACGGGCGCTGGTCGAGGCGCGCGGAGCGGGCTTTCTGGGAGAAAAAATTCTTCAGAGTCGGGTTTCTTTTGATCTCGAGATCGTTCTAGGCCGGGGAAGCTACGTCTGCGGTGAAGAGACCGCACTGATCCGTTCCATCGAGGGCAAACGGCCGGAGGTCATGCCGCGCCCGCCCTACCCGACCGAGCAGGGTCTGTTTGCCAGACCCACGCTGGTGAACAACGTCGAAACGCTCGCGAGCATTCCCTGGATCGTCGAGAACGGCGGCGAAGCTTATCGAGCTCTCGGCTTTTCAAAGAGCAGAGGCACGAAGATGGTTTCACTCAACTCGCTCTTCAACCGTCCGGGACTCTACGAAATCGAATTCGGGATTTCTATCAGAAAGATTATCAAGGACCTCGGCGGCGGATTGAAAACCGGACAGATCAAAGGAGTCATCATAGGCGGGCCGCTTGCCGGCATTGTTCCGCCGCAGGAGTTCGACAGGCGGTTCGGATTCGAAGAGCTGCGCGCGATCGGATGCAGCGTCGGCCACGGCGGCATCGTCGCTTTTGATGAGCACACGTCGATTCAGGATCTGATCCATCACGTGTTCAGTTTCGGCGCGTACGAGTCTTGCGGCAAGTGCACGCCGTGCCGCCTCGGCAGCCGCCGCGTCGAGCAGATCTTCGCGCCTTTCCTTCGCGGTGCCGCTGGATCGAAAGAGAGAACGGAGTATTCGGAAATTCTCTCGGCTCTCGCTACAACGAGCCTGTGCGGGCTGGGAGGCGGCCTTGCGGAGTTCGGCGAAAGCGCCGTCAGATATTACGGCAAAGAGCTGGACGCATGCTTCAGGTAACGATCAACGACGAGCGCCGCGAATTCAAAGAAGGCATTTCGATTCTGCAGGCGTTGGATTCCATTGGAATCGAAGTGCCCACCCTTTGCAACGATGAAAGGCTGAAGCCTTACGGCGGGTGCCGGCTGTGCGTCGTCAAAGTGAGCGGATGGCCCCGGCCGGTCACCGCTTGCAACACCCCGCTTGCTCACGGAATGTCCATCGAGACCGATACCGAAGAGCTGGAGCGCGAGCGGAAAACTCTGCTGCGCCTCTTGGCGCAGCGTTATCCGGCCGATTCGGCACAGCAATTTCCTGACAAACCGTTCCACCGTTACGTCCGGCGATACGGCCTCGAGAATGAACTTCTCGGCGCCCGCGATCCAGACTTGCTCGACGATTCCCATCCCTACATACGAGTGGACATGTCCCAGTGCGTCTATTGCTACCGCTGCGTGCGGATATGCGAAGAGGTGCAAGGACAGTTTGTCTGGCAGGTTTGGAATCGCGGAGACGCCACGCGGATTCGACCGGACTCGGGAACAACGCTCCTCGAAAGCTCGTGCGTGAGCTGCGGCGCATGCGTCGATACCTGCCCGACCGGAGCGCTGGAAGACAAGACAGTACTTACCCGCGGCGTCCCGACGCAGTGGACGAAGACGACTTGTCCCTATTGCGGAACCGGCTGCGAGATGAACGTTGGGACACGCGGCAACCGGATCGTCGCGGTAACACCGGCGCTCGACGCCCCGGTCGGCAAAGGGCACCTCTGTGTGAAAGGCCGCTACGCCTTCGAGTTCGTCCACGCGGACGACCGCGTCACCGAACCGATGATCCGGCGCGATGGAAAGTGGCGGCCCGTCTCATGGGACGAAGTGATCGCCTTTGTCGTTTCCGGACTCCAGCGCGCGATCGAGCGACACGGGGCCGACAGCATCGGCGTCCTGGGCTCGTCGCGCGCCACCAACGAAGAAAATTATCTCGCGCAAAAATTCGCCCGCGTGGCGCTCGGCACAAACAACGTCGATTGCTGCGCGCGCGTCTGTCATACGCCGAGCGCTGCGGCGATGAAGCTGATGCTCGGCACGGGCGCCGCGACCAATTCGTTCGACGATATCGAACGGGCGCGCACCATTCTCGTCTGCGGCGCCAACCCGACGGAAAATCACCCGATCGTCGGGGCGCGCATCAAACAACGGGCGCTCGGCGGCGCCAACTTGATCGTCATTGACCCGCGCCGGATCGAACTCGCAAACTACGCTGCTGTGCACCTGGCGCTTCGCCCCGGAACCAATGTGCCACTGTTGAACGCCATGGCCTGCGCGATTATCGAAGAGCAGATCTATGACGACGCGTTCCTGAAGGACCGGGTTTCGGATTACGAAGCGTTTCGCGATTTCATCCGGCAGCAGTGGACACCGGAGAAGGCTGCATCCATCTGCGGGGTCGAAGCGGGGCTTATTCGCAAGGCCGCCCGCATCTATGCCCGCGAAAAACCTGCCATGAGCGTCCATGGTTTGGGCTTGACCGAGCACATACAAGGCACTGAAGCGGTGATGGCGCTGGTGAATCTGGCGCTGCTCACCGGGAACATCGGTCGGCCCGGCGCCGGCGTCAATCCGCTGCGCGGCCAAAACAACGTGCAGGGCGCGGCGCACATGGGGTGCGATCCCGGCACTCTCACGGGATCGGTCTCGGTAGAGCAGGGGAAGGATCTCTTCGAGAGCGTGTGGCGCGCCTCGCTTCCCGCGGCCCAGGGGCTCAATCTGATGGAGATGATGGACGCCGGCGAAACGGGAAAATTGAAGGCGCTCTGGGTCATCGGCTACGACGTCTTCCTCACCAATGCGAACGCGCACGCAACGAGACGCGCGCTGCAATCGTTGGAGCTGCTGATCGTCCAGGACATGTTTCTCACCCAGACCGCGAGGGAGTTCGGCTCGGTTTTTTTGCCGGCCGCCTCATCGTTCGAAAAGGACGGAACTTTCATGAACGCCGAGCGGCGCGTCCAGCGCGTGCGCAAGGCGATCGAGCCCGTGGGAAACGCGATATCCGACTGGGAGATCCTTTGCGCCGTGGCGCGCGCCATGGGCAAGGGAGAATTCTTCAATTTCCATTCTCCTGAAGAAATTTGGAATGAGATACGCCGGGTGTGGAAGGCCGGCAGCGGCGTCACCTACCCGCGCCTCGAAAAAGCCGGACTGCAGTGGCCGTGCGCGTCGGAAGAGGATCCGGGCACGCAGATTCTTCATACGGGACTCTTCTCCATCGGCGAGCGAGCGCAACTCAGACGAATTCACTATCGGCCGACCGATGAGACGACCACGGAAGAATTTCCTTTCTTGCTCACGACGGGGAGAACGCTCTACCAGTTCAACGCAGGTACCATGACCATGCGAACAAAAAACATCGTGCTTCGGCCCGCGGATGTGCTGGACATATCACCCGAGGATACGGGACGCTTGGGGCTTCAGGTCGGAGAAAAAGTGAAGATCCTCAGTCGCCACGGCGAAACCATGTTGCCTGTCGCAATCAATCCGGCGGTGAAGCCTGGGGAACTCTTTACGACTTTCCATACTGCAGAAGTGTTCTTGA
>JBGQBP010000031.1:0-21438 GCA_041494945.1 Binatia bacterium
AGAATATTTCCGAGCGCTGGAGAATAATCCCGTCGAGCGGCGCAAGGCAAGCTGGGCGTCGCAAGAGTGGCGCTGGCGGCGGCTGTTCACTTATCCGAAGCCGACGATCGCGATGGTCAACGGCTACTGTTTCGGCGGCGCGTTCACGCCGCTCATCGCCTGCGATTTCGCGATTGCCGCGGAAGACGCCGTCTTCGGTCTCAGCGAAATCAACTGGGGAATTTTTCCCGGCGGTCTGGTTAGCCGCGTGTTGGCCGACGCGCTCAGTTATCGCGACGCGTTGTATTATATCATGACCGGAGACACCTTCGACGGAAAGAAAGCCGCGGAGATCAAATTGGTGAATTTTGCCGTGCCGCGCAAGAAGCTGAGAGAGGAGACGGTGAAGCTGGCGAAAAAATTAATGGAGAAAAATCCGCACACGCTGCGAGCCGCGAAAGAAGTCTACAAGTTCTGCCGCACGATGGATTACGCGGCGGCCGAGGATTACATGAGCGCAAAGGGCGCGGCTCTACGGGCGACGGACCCAGAAAAGGGGCGCGAGGCGGGAACGAAACAGTTTCTCGACGACAAGACATTTCGTCCGGGGTTCGGGGCGTACAAACGAAGTAAGAAATAGGCAACAGGCAACAGGCATTAGGCAATAGCGAAGGGCGCAGAAGATGGATTTCAACCTGCCCGAAGAGCTGCAACTGCTGAAGCGAACCGTGCGCCGCTTCGTCGACAGCGAGTTGATCCCGCTCGAACGGACGTACCGGCACGACGGCGAAGGGCCGATGCCGGAAAATCTTTTAAAGCCGCTGCAGGAGAAAGCCAAGAGCATGGGGCTGTGGCTGCTCGACGTCCCCGCCGAGTACGGAGGCGCCGGGCTGGGGCTGCTCGCCCGTTGCGTGATCCACGAAGAAATCTGGCGCAGCGCCGCTCTGCCGTTTCGCGGCCAGGAGCTTTTCGGACCCGAAGTGAGGCCGGTGCTTTTTCACTGCAACGACGAACAGAAAGAACGTTTCTTGAAGCCGGTGCTGAGAGGCGAGATGCGCGTTTGCTTCGCCCAGACCGAGCCCGACGCGGGCAGCGATCCCGCGAGCATGCAGACGCGCGCCATTCGCGACGGCGATGATTTCATTTTGACCGGCACCAAACGCTTCATCACCGGCGCCGGGCGCGCGGACTACGCGCAGGTGATGGCGGTGACAGATCCGCAAAAACGGGCGCGCGGCGGCGTGACCTGTTTTCTCGTCGATTTGAAAAGTCCCGGCGTGCTGCTCGAACGCCAGTGGCCGACGATGATGGGGGACGCGCCGTGGCAGATCGTCATCGACAACGTTCGGGTGCCGGCGGCGAACGTCCTCGGCGAAGTCGGCGGGGGATTTTCACTCGCGCAGCAGTGGATTCAAGAAGGAAGGATCAAAGGGCACGGAGCGCGCCCGTTGGGAATTGCCGAGCGCGCCTTGGATATGATGATCGACTACTCGCGAAATCGCGTGACTTTCGGGCGGCCTTTGGCCGAGCGCCAGGCAGTGCAGTTCATGATCGCCGATTCCGCGACCGAGCTGCACGCCGCGCGGCTCATGGTTTACGAGTGCGCGTGGCGCCACGATTGCGGCGAGGACGTGCGTAATCTCTCGTATATGGTCAAAATCACTTGTACCGAGATGGCGAGCCGGGTGGTGGACCGCTCGATTCAAGTCCACGGCGGCGTAGGGCTGACAAAAGATCTGCCGCTCGAATGGTGGTACAGGCAGATTCGCAGCACGCGGATCACCGAGGGCGCCACGGAAGTTCTGCGCTGGCGACTCGCGCAAAACATCCTTAAAGGGCGGCCATAAAGGCCCATATACTTCGTTGCGCTTGATCGACTCGCTCGACGTACTGAAATAAGTACGCCTCCGCTCGCGGACCTTCGCACGCCTTGCCTCTGGGACATTTTGACCGGCCTTAAAGAGATTTTTTAAGAGGTATGAGAAAAACATGAGGGATTGTTATGCCCGTTAAACTCATCGCCGGTTACGCGACGATCGGGCAGGGCGCCGGGCCGATGATTGTTACGGAGCGGGCGGGATTGTTTGCCAAGCATGGGCTCGATGTAAAAACCCGTCTGATGGGAGGAGCGAAGGGCGTGGTCAAAGGACTTGTGCAGGGAGAAATTCAATTCGGGAACCTCGCCGCGCCCGCGCTTCTGAGAGCGGTCCTGGAAGAGGGAGCCGATCTTGTCTTTCTCACTGGCGGCATCAACCAGCAGTTTCTGGTGGGCCGTCCGGGAATCAAAGATCGCCGCGAGCTTGGTCGCGCGCGAATCGGTTTCGTCGGCGACGGCGGATTGAACGACGTGCTGGTTTATTTTGTCGCCGAGCGTCTGGAAAAAGAGAATATTCGCGGGCTTCGTCTCGTCCCGCTACCGGCCTGCGGCAGAGACGGCACGGCTGCTCTGCTCGCGAAAGAGTGCGACGCGCTCGTGATGACGCCGCCGGAAGCGGTCGAGGCGAGGATGCGGGGCTGCGCTTTTCTCGTAGACTTCGCCGAGTTCGGCCTGAACTATGCTTTGGGCGGGATAGCGACGAGGCGGGAAACCGTTCGGGAAGCTCCTGACATCGTCCGGAGATTCGTCGCGGCATACGTCGAGGGAATGAACCGCTACCGGACGGATCGCGAGTTTACGATGAAAGTTCAGCGGGACTACAGCGGGATCGCCGACCCCAGCGTTGCCGAAGAGACTTACGATCTTACTCAGCCGGGGATGCCGCCGATGCCTTATCCGGTGATCGCGGCTCTGGAAGCCGCGCTCAGGGTTATGGCGCGAGATTTACCCTCCGCGGCAACGGTGGACCCCGGACAATTTATCGACGATCGTTTTATCAGAGAGTTGGCGCGTTCAGCGCCGGTCTGATTTGCAGGCCCGGACGAAAGCGGCGAAGATTTTTTTCTGCGCCCGATCGCGGTGAACCAGGAACTCGGGATGCCATTGGACGCCGAGGACGAACCTATGACCTTGGCTCTCGATCCCTTCGATGACGCGGTCCGCCGCGGCGGCGTTGACGATCAATCCTTTGCCGAGTTTTTTCACCGACTGGTGATGCGTCGTGTTGACCTCCAGAGATTCCCGCCCGACTATCCGTCTGAGCTTGGTTCCGGCGACGATGTTCACCGCGTGGCCGCCGCGGTCTTTTAAATGACCCTGCTCATGCTCCGCGGCGCCGGCGACCTGGCTTCGGATATCCTGATAGAGCGAGCCGCCTAAACTCACGTTAATCGCCTGCGCGCCGCCGCAAACGCCCAGGACCGGCATATCTCTCTTCAGCGCGAGCGCAATCAATCCCAGCTCGAACTCCGTCCGCTCTTCCCGGATATTTCCCAGCCTCTCGATCGCCCGCTCGCCGTAATATTTCGGATGAATGTCGAAATTTCCGCCGCTGACGACGACGCCGTCGAGACTTTCGACGATTCTCCGCAACGTCGCCGGCGCAGAGGCTATCGGCAAAACCAGCGGGATCGCGCCGGCCTGCTGGATGGCGCGCGCGTAGCGCTCCTGGAGCACGATCAAGGGCTCTGCGTTATCGCCGGTTGCGGCGACGTCCGGCGTGATGCCGATCAGCGGCGCGCCTCTGCGGCTTTTCATTTCTGCTCGCCGTAAATATTTCTATATACCCGCAGGTTCCTGAGCACGAGTTTTACGTAGAGTTGCGTCTCGGAGTAAGGAATGCGCTCGACGAATTCGTCGTCGTCGGCCGCGGCGAGCTGCGTTTCCCATTTGGAAACGGCGTTCTCGCCGGCGTTGTAGGCGGCGATCGCCTTGACCAGATTGTTCGAATAGCGTTGGAGGAGTTCTTTCAGGTGATGCATACCGAGCGTCAGATTGAGCTCGGGCTCGAAGAGTGCGTCGCGCGGAGGTGAAGAGAGTTTTAACCGCGCGGCGGTCCTGGTCGCGGTTGAATGAAGAAGCTGCATTAATCCGAGCGCCGACGCGGGAGAAACCGCCCTGGGCTCGAACAGGCTCTCCTGGCGGATCAGCGCCACGACGAGATACGGGTCGATATTGTTTTCCTTCGCCAGCTTCTGAACGGTGTCCCAATAGGCCAGCGGGAAGCGGTAACGCGCCAGCTCTTCAGCGGAGCGCGGAAACTGGATTTGATTGGCAAGAGCAGAGCTTCGCGCGTAAGCGCCGTTGCGCGCAAATTCGCGCATGAGCAGCAGCTTGAGTGAAAGTTCCTCGGCGCCGAGATTTCTTACTTCGTCCAATTCAGCCGCGGCCAATGAATTCAAAGCTAACTCGGAAAGCTCCTGCGCCCGGGAAAAATGAAACGACTGCGGCGCGCTGAGCGTCGGCGGCGTGATGGTGGAGACGGTCGGCTCGGGCGTCTTCTTCTCCTCGACCGCGACGCCCATCCGCGCGAGCCAGCCGGCGGCGATACTTTTATAGTAACTCTCTTCGGGATCGCGCATGATGGTTAGAAAGAGCTGCTTCGCTTCCTCGCTCTGCTCCATCCTCACCGCAGTGCGCGCCTGCCAGTAGAGCGCGGCGGTCCGCCAGCGCGCGGCATCCTTACCCGACGCGAGCCGCTTGAATGCGGCGTTGGCGTTCTTATCGTCTTTCCTCAAGTAGTAGATCCATGCCGCTCTCCACGCGGCGTCCTCGCGCAATTGGCTGTCTCCGGTTTTTTTGGCGAGGCTCTGGTATGCGGCGAGAGCGTCGTCCGGCTTGCCCAGGGACTCGTAGATGCGCGCCGAGGCGAGCTCGGCGAAATCGACAAAAGAGCTTTTCGGATACTTATTCTTCAAGAGCTTGAAATGCTCGAGCGCTTTGAGATCGTCGTCGCGATTCCAGTAAATCATCGCAAGCTGATTCAGGGCCGCGGGCGCTTCGGCGCTCTCGGGAAAGCGCTGCACGATCTCGGAAAGTATCGGTATCGCTTCCTCTCTCTTTCGCTGTATGCGGTAGAGATTGGCAAGCGCGGAGAGGACCCGCGGGCGGAAATTCCCTTTCGGCGTCTGCTCCAGGAGCTTGCGGTACAGCCGCTCAGCCTCCGGATAAACCTGCTCGCGCGCCAGCAGGTCGCCTTCGGCGAGCAGTGCCTCGGGCGACGTGAGGCCGAATTGATCGGGAAATTTTTCTCGTAGCTCGGCGGCCGCCTTTCTCGCAGAAGCCGCCGGCGAAGAGAGCGGAGAGGCGCGGCGCAATTCCTGATAGGTGGAGTAAGCCTGCTTCGCATCGCCGCTCGCCTCCTGCGCCTGGCCGAGAAGATAGGTTGCCTCGTCGGAGACTTCTTTTTTTGCGCGTTGGGCCCGCAGGTTGCGGCAGAGCTCGATCACCTCGGAATAATTTTTTTCCGACAGGGCGGATTTTGCCAGTTGGAGGCCGGCATGCGGCGCCCAGACGCTGTCGGGAAATTTCTGTTGGAGTTGCGAGAGGCGTTGCCGCGCGGCCTGGAAATCTCCGGCTTTTGTGGCGATCAGGCCGAGATAGTAGAGGCTGTAATCCTCCAGGACGAAACTCCGGTCCACCGTGCGGAGAAAAAACTCCTCCGCGATGCGCGCGTCGCCTTGAGAGAAACGGCCGAAAGCCTGGGAGAAAAGCTCGCGAGGATTTTCCTGCTGGGCGCGAATGCCGGACGGGAACGAAAGCAAAGCGAGAGCGAGGAAAAAGGTGAGCAGCCTTCGCATGAGCCTTAGCAAAGTGTAACGGAGGCCAGTCACGGATTCAACCCGCTGACCGTTCTTAGCGTAAAGCGTAGAGAAAATGGTTCGGCGAAGCGAGAACGGCGCCGCCGGACGGGGTTTTTGGGCAGACGCCGGATCTCAAGTCGCGCACTCGGCGTCTCGGCGACGTTGTCACCGATCCCGGCTGGCGTCGGCGACGGGGACCAGAGTGATCGGGACGGTTAATGTGAAGGTAGAGCCCTTGCCGGGGAGACTTTCGACTCCTATCGATCCTCCGAAAATCTCGGTCAGCTTCTTAACGATATACAACCCCATCCCGATACCGCCATAAGGTCGGGTCGGCGAGTTGTCCCCCTGTTGAAACATTTCAAAAATAGTCGGCTGCGCTTCGGGCGACATGCCGATTCCGGTGTCCGCGATCCTGAACTCCAGCCAATTTTTGCCCGGCGTTTCGGGTACTGGCTTCCCGGATTGGGCCGCAGAGACTCCGGGACTTGCGAAAGGCGGGATCCCGTCGCTCAGGATCTTTGCCGATATAGTCACCTGACCTCGTTCCGTGAATTTAACGGCGTTGTCGATAAGATTGCGGAGGATATGCCTCAACTTTCCGGCGTCCGTGCTGACCACGGGCAAGTCGGGGCTATCATTCCAAATCAGAGTTACTTCCTCCTTAAGAGGAACGTCGTAAAATAGTTTCAGTCGACTGAGAAATTCCGCAAGATCAATATCTTGGTTTGCCAATCTCAGCGCTTGCGACTCGATCGCGGTCGCATCCAATATGCTGTTGACGATGCCGTTCAAGTCTCTGGCCTGAGCCACGATCTTGTTAAGCATTGTTTCTTGGCCAGGAGTGACTTCGCCCACGGTCCGTTCCTTGATGATGCCGGCATAACCCATGACGATACTTAGCGGTGTCCTCAATTCGTGCGACATGATGCTTAGAAAGTCGCTCTTGACCTGATTGGCCCGCTCAAGTTCAATAGCCTGCTCTTTGGCCTGCTCGTATAGTTTTCGGATGCCTTGCGTCTGCTCCTGAACGATTTGCGCCAGCCTATCGGCGAATTCTTTTTCCAAAATCACCCAGCGCCGTTCGCGCTTCCGCCCTTCCGTGAGATAACCGTAAAACAGCGCCGCGCTGAAAATAAATGGGATTCGGATCAGGGACGGCGACGCCCAATTCCAATGAGGGTGGCCCTGGCTGGGACTCATGAGAACGGCAAAGTCCACCAAACCGATCAAGGCGCCCGCGCCGACGATCAGCAGAAGGTGCTGGCCCATGGCCGCGAGAAAGAGGACGAAAAAATAGAGAAAGAATATGTCGCTTCCCAATTGTCCTTTGTACCACAGCCCGAGGGCGATCCAGGCTATGTCCACGCACACGATGATCCCTACGGCCAGCGGGCTCATCAATACGTTTTCAGATACGTGCGATAAGAGCACGTTGGAGAGGAGCGCCGTGGCTATGATCGTGGCGATGACGGACGGATGGCTCGTCTCGCCCTCAAAGAGAAACAAGTACGCCGCGGCGGCTATCAGAACATAGCGAAGGAGAATGAGGGACTGGCCTTCGTGATTCGATTCCGGAATGGCCGTGGCTTCGCGGAGATCGGCGGCCCGCGACAACGCAGGCGCGAGTTCTGTGTTCGGCGGAGTTCTGTTCGCGGTTAACAAGCTATCCACAAGTTCGCAGTCGTCTCATGAGTACTTGCAGGCGAATACAATCGGCAGTCCTGAATGATAATCCGAATCGGCCCCTATTAACAAGGACAATTGTTGCTTCGCGACGAATGACCGTCTCGCCTTGGTGCCTGCCCGTCGCGCTCGGGCATAAGCCTAATGGCAAAAGGTTGAACGAGTCATTCTCGCATGATAGTTGAGCTTCGGGTTCTTGTGCAAGTCATGAGTGGAGGGAAGTCCATTGAAGATCGAAGGCAGCTATACGTTTAAAGCGCCCGGCTTAATCGCGGCCATGGGACAGAGGATGATCGGCGGCGGCGCCAAGATGGTGGTGGAGCAGTTCTTTAGAAAGGTAGAGGACTTTATTTAAGCAGGTTTTTACGCGGGTCGATCGGAACCCCGTTCACGCGGACCTCGTAATGAAGATGCGGGCTGGTGCTCTGCCCGGTGCTGCCGACCTCCGCGATTTGCTGGCCTTTGCGCACTTGCTCTCCCGGGCTCACGTTGATCTTCGACAAGTGCAGGTACTGCGTCGTGATCCCCTGGCCGTGGTCCAAAACGACCGTGCGCCCGTTCCCGTTCATCTCACCCGCGGCCGCGACGGTGCCGTTGCCCGGCGCATAAACCGGCGTCCCCGTCGGATTAGGAATGTCCAGACCCGAATGAAACTCGATTCTGCCCGTCATCGGCGATACGCGGTCTCCGACGCCGGAAGTGATTTTCCCCGTCGCCGGCCAGTCGGTGGGAATCGAGGCAATCAACTCTTGCAGCTCGGATTGCAGCGAATTGAGGCTTTGCTGGAGTTTTGCGATGGCGAAGCGGTTCTTGGTCGTGAATCTCTGCTGCAAAGGCACCGATACATCGACTTTTTCCCTGAGGCCTTGCCAGTCGGCGAGCAGGGTCTGAAGGGTCTGCGTCTGGTCCTGGAGGCGGGAAAACTGCTCGCGCTGGTTCTTAGCTTTGAGTTGAAGACGGCTCAGGCTGCCGCTTTCGATTTTGAGCCAAAGATAATCTCCCATAAACCAGCCGGCCAGGCCGACCATAAGCGCCACGCCGGATAGAACGGCGCAGGCCGACTTGCGAGAAAAGCCCAGCCGTCGAACGCGCGCTTCGCGCGAGGCGAGAATGAGAATCGAATACCGCTTTGCCATGCGCCATCCTCAGGATATCTTCTGTGCCGCCGCGACCTCGTGGCCGATCATGCTGCAGCGGCCGTCGAAGACGACGCCCTCTTCGAGCACCAGCGCCGGTGTGACGATGCCGCCGGCGATTCGGGCGCCGGCGCGCAGCTCGACGCGCTCGCGGGCCGTGATATTCCCAATAACCGACCCATTGACGATAACCGTGCCGACGCGGACTTCGGCTTCCAGCTCGGCCGATTCTCCGACCAGGAGCGTGTCGGGCGAGAGCAGCTCGCCGCGGAATTTTCCGTTGATAATCAGCGTGCCGGCGAAGCGGAAGCGGCCTTCCATCTCGCAACTCTGGTCGATGACCGAAGTCGAGTTCTGTTCGGAGGCTGTAGGGTCAGCTTTCCAGCGCCACATGAATGATAACTCCTGCTCTACCGCGACGGCGCGCCTTTGCGGATGAAGAGTCGCCGCTGAAGGGCTGGTAAAAGTTTTTTGGCGCGAGGGAAATGCCGTCAGGCGAAACGTGAGGATACTAGTCAGACTCGTCCGGCCTTGTCAACCAAAAATCACGGCGTCTTCATTCACTTGTATTGTCAGTCCCTTAAAGTTAGGTACTTAGGGCATGTTCTCTCAAGTGAGCGTTATCATTCCGACCCACGATCGCCTGCGCATGCTTCACGACGCGATCGATTCCGTGCTCGCGCAGACCTATCGCGATTTCGAGATTATCGTCGTGGACGATGGATCGGACGACGGCACCGCGGAGAAAATCGCGGCGCGATACGGGTCCGCCGTGCGCGTGCTGACGCAAGCGCGCCGGGGCGTGGCCGCCGCGCGTAATCTGGGAGTGAAATGCTCGCGCGGCGCGTATCTCGCCTTTCTAGATTCCGATGACATGTGGCGGCCGCGGAAGCTGGAGATCCAGATGGGCTTCATGCAAACCGAAGCTCCATCGCAGATCTGCCAGACCGAAGAGATCTGGATCAGGAACGGCGTCCGCGTCAACCCGAAGAAAAGACATCGCAAGCCGTCGGGCGATATCTTTCGCGCGAGTCTCGATCTCTGCCTGGTGAGCCCGTCGGCGGCGTTGATGACGAGAGAATTATTCGAGCGCGCCGGCCGATTCGACGAGTCGTTTCCGGTGTGCGAGGATTACGACCTGTGGCTGCGCATCGCCCTCGACCATCCGGTTCCTTTGATCGCCGAGCCGTTGGTCGTCAAAAGAGGCGGCCATGCCGACCAGCTATCCAGATCCACCTGGGGGCTCGACCGGTTTCGCGTGCGCGCGATCAAAAAGCTGCTCGACTCCGGAATCGAGGGCGAGAAGAGAAGCTGGTCTTTGGAAGCGCTTGCGCGCAAAGTAGCGATCCTGGCTCAGGGCGCGCGAAAACGAGGATGTGAAGGCGAAGCCTTAGAGTATGATTTGCTACTTACTGATTTTGTTGGAGAATTAAAAAATGGTCGATCAGCAAATCGAAGCCTATTGCCGGCGCAAAGGTTTTCATCCCAAAACGCAGGAACGATGGCTGGAGTTGAATGAGGCCGACCGCGAAGCGCTTCTCACGCTCGTGGAAACGCTCAAGGCCGGAGAGAATCATTTCAAAGATCTGCTCGACTGGCTCGAAGAGATATCGGCCAGAGACGGCGTCGGCGTCGCTCAGGTCTTGAGCCGTGAAGATCTCAGCCGCGTGGCTTCGGACCCGCGTCTCGGACGAAGCGACAGGCTCAAGCGTCTCAAAGATGAAGTGCGACGGTTGCGCTTCCCGCGCATGGCGCGGATCGAAGACGAAATCCGCCGGCGCGTGCGCGCGATGAAGCTCGATCCAAAAATCCTGGTGGCCGTTCCAGCCGGACTCGAAGGCGGCGCCGTCACCATTCAAATGAAAGCGGCCGGCTACGACGAGTTGAAGCGGTTGTCCGCGGAAGTTGCGCGTGTTGTCGAGGACGATGGGATGAAGGAGATTTTCGCGTTGCTGCGCGGCGAAAGAAACGGCGCGGTGTGAACGGCGAGCGGCAGGCGGGAGGAAGGGGTAGTTCGCGTGGAAATGTTTAAGCCGCAGGAGATCGTTGTCGAGTCTGGTTCGGAGCGGAGTCCGATCTTCAGAAATCTGAAGCGGGCGTTTCCGGAGATTCCGGTTACTTTCATCGAAGAGCCGCTGACTCCTGCGTCGTCGCCGGCGAATCGCGATGCTTTCGGCGCAGGAAAGCGCAGGCTGTTGCTGGCGCGACATTGCGGCGAGTTTCTCAAGAAATGTCCCGGCAGCGAAGGGCAGGTCTGCTGCAACTACTTCGTCATCAACTTCGCCAGCAATTGCCCCATGGATTGCAGTTACTGCTATCTCCAGGAATATCTCGCCGACAATCCGGCGCTCAAAGTTTTCAGCAACGTGGATGATCTGCTCCGGGAAGCGGACGAGCTTTTCAGCCGGCAGCGGAAATTCTTCTTCCGCATCGGCACCGGCGAGATCACCGACAGCCTAGCCCTCGATCCGTATATCGGCTTCTGCGCCGAAGTTGTCCCGTTCTTTGCCGAGCAGCCGAACGTTCTCCTGGAGCTCAAAACCAAGAGCGACTGCGTCGAAGGACTTTTGAAGCTCGATCCCAAAGAGCGCGTCGTGGTTTCGTGGTCGATGAATCCGCAGAAGGTGATCGACGCGGACGAGCATGGGACGGCGTCCTTGGACGAGCGGCTGGCGGCGGCGCGGCGCTGTCAGTCGGCGGGCTATAAGCTCGGCTTTCACTTCGATCCCATCGTCGAATACGCCGGCTGGGAGGAGGACTATCGCGACATGGTCGAGAAAGTTTTCGCCGCGGTCGATCACCGCAGGATCGCCTGGATCAGCATGGGCGTGTTGCGCACGACTCCCGGTCTCAAGCGAACAATGCGCTCGCGCTTTCCCGCAAGCCGTTTGCCCGCGGGCGAGCAGGTGCTCTGTCCCGACGGCAAGATGCGTTATTTCCAGCCGCTGAGAGTCGGCATGTACCGGAAGATGCTGGGTTGGATTCGCGCCGCCTCGCCGATCGTCTTCGTTTATCTCTGCATGGAATCGCGCGAGGTCTGGGAGCAGGTCTTCGGCTTCGCGCCCGCTTGTGAAAAAGAGTTGGGCAGCCGCCTCGCCAATTTTGGATTTTAGACTTCGTCGTGATCTCAGTCGAACGATTTTGGATTTTCGATTGAAAGATCAATTCGCTATCGACTCTTATAATCTAGAATCGGCAATCTAAAATCGAAAATGAACAAAGAGAGCCCCATCGGTCTTTTCGACTCCGGCATCGGCGGGCTCACGGTTCTCCAGCAGATTATAGAAAAGCTGCCGAAGGAGAACACGGTCTATCTGGGAGATACGGCGCGGTCTCCCTACGGCACAAAATCGGTCGAAACGGTGCTGCGCTATTCTTTCGAGAACGCCGATTTTCTCATCGAGAAGGGCGTCAAGCTGATCGTCGTTGCCTGCAACACTTCGACTGCAATCGCCCTTGACGCGTTGAGAGAGAATGTTTCTGTGCCGGTCGTCGGCGTGATCGAGCCCGGCGCGAAGGCGGCTCTGGCTAAAACCAAGACGGGGAAAATCGGCGTGATCGGCACCGAAGCGACGATCCAGAGCGGCGCTTACACGCAGGCGCTCAAGCGGCTCGACCCGAAAGTCGAAGTCTACAGCCGCGCCTGTCCGCTGTTCGTTCCGCTGGTGGAAGAGGGATGGCTCGACAACCCGGTCGTCGAGATGACGGTCGAGTCTTACCTTGCGAGCTTGAAGCACAGCCGAATCGACACGCTGATTTTAGGCTGCACGCATTATCCGTTGCTCAAGAAGGCGATCAGAAGGTTTATGGGGCGCGGCGTTCGGCTCGTCGATTCCGCGGAAGAGACGGGGAACGAAGTCTCCAACCTGCTCGAGAAAAGATCTCTTCAGCGCGAGCGGGGAAAAGGCAGCGCGAGCTTTTTCGTCACTGACGTTCCGGATCGTTTCATCAAGGTGGGGCGGCGCTTTCTCGGCGAGAAAGTGGACTCGGCGGTCAGGATCGAGCGCTGAGAGTGTATGAAAAATCGCCGATCGTCCTTCGACGGGCTCAGGACGAACGGCTAAGTACTTGAACATCCATCGATGTCATCCCGTTCGTGGTGAGCTTGTCGAACCATGAACGAATTTTTCACACACTCTGAGAAGTCGTTCGATTGTCTTGTAACCACCGTACAGAATCGTGTATTTTATCAAGAAGGCGAGAGGCGTTAGGCAAGAGGCGAGAGGAAGAAACACTCAAAAGTTATGATCGGCTTAATTAAGAAAATCGTCGGCACCAAGAACGAGCGCGAGATCAAGCGCATCCGGCCCGTCATGGAGGAGATCAGCGCGCTCGAGCCGGAGTTTCAGAAGTTAAGCGACGCGGAGTTGCGCGCCAAGACCGACGAGTTCAAGGCAAAAATCAAAGAAGCGACCGACGCCTTGCGCGCCGCTCTCGACGAGGCTCAAGCGCGGGCTTTGGCCGCGCCCGCCGAGGAGCGGGAGGAATTGAAGGGCGAAGCGGAGAAGATCGAGACGCAACTGCGCGAGGCCGTGGCCAAAGTTCTCGACGAGATCCTTCCGGAAGCGTTCGCCGCGACGCGCGAGGCCTCCAGGCGGACGATCGGGCTGCGCCATTTCGACGAGCAGATGATCGGCGGCATCGTGCTGCACGAAGGCAAGATCACCGAGATGAAGACCGGCGAAGGCAAGACGCTGGTCGCGACGCTGCCGTTTTACTTGAACGCGCTCGGCGGAAAAGGCGTTCACTTGATTACGGTCAACGACTACCTGGCGCGGCGCGACGTGCAGTGGATGGGTCCGATCTACCACGCGCTCGGCCTCTCGGTCGCCTCCATCGTTCACGAGACGAGTTACATGTTCGATCCCACCTACATCACGAAGGACTACCGTTATCTCAATCTTCGCCCGATCTCTCGGCAAGAAGCCTATCACGCGGACATCACTTACGGCACGAATCACGAGTTCGGCTTCGATTATCTCCGCGACAACATGAAATTCTCGCTGGAGGAATACGTCCAGCGCGAGCTCAACTTCGCCATCGTCGACGAGGTGGACAACATCCTGATCGACGAAGCGCGTACGCCGCTAATCATCTCGGGCCCGGCGGAAGAGTCCACCGATAAATACTACGTCATCGACCGGATCATTCCGAAGCTCCAGCGCGGCGCGGTGATCCAGGGCGACCCGTCGCAGGAAAAGCGCGCGGACATCGAGAAGCAGGGCGACTACACGGTCGATGAGAAGAGCCGCACGGCGACGCTCACCGAAACCGGCGTGGCCAAGGTCGAGCGCCTGCTCAACATCCACAATCTCTACGACCCGCGCCACATCGACACGCTGCACCACGTTAATCAGGGTCTCAAGGCGCACGCGATCTTCAAGCGCGACGTGGATTACGTCGTCAAGGACGGCGAGGTCATCATCGTGGACGAGTTCACCGGGCGGCTCATGCCCGGACGGCGCTGGTCCGACGGACTGCACCAGGCGATCGAGGCGAAAGAGGGCGTCCACATCCGCGAGGAAAATCAGACGCTGGCGACGATCACGATCCAGAATTATTTCCGCATGTACAAGAAGTTGGCCGGCATGACCGGCACCGCCGACACCGAGGCCACCGAGTTCAAGAAGATCTACAAGCTCGACGTGGTGGTGATTCCCACGCACAGGAACATGATCCGGAAGGACAACCCGGACATGGTCTACAAGAGTGAAAGAGAGAAATTCAACGCGGTCGTCGAGGAGATCGAGCAGCGGAACGAGAAGGGCCAGCCGATTCTCGTCGGCACGACCTCGGTCGCGAAATCCGAGCGCCTCTCGCGCATGCTCAAGCAAAAGAGCGTCAAGCACAACGTGCTCAACGCCGTGAACCACGAGGCCGAAGCGACGGTGATCGCTCAAGCCGGCAGACACGGCACCGTCACGATCGCCACCAACATGGCCGGCCGCGGCACGGACATTCTCCTCGGCGGCAATCCGGAATTTCTCGCGCGCGCCGACATGGAGCACGAGTGGATCAGCCGCTCGGCGAAGCTTCCGCTGCAAGGCGCCACGCGCTACGAGGACACGCTGAGGGAACTCAGGGAAAAATACGAGGAGGAGGTGCAGAGGGCGGAGCAGAAGTACCGCAAGGAGGGCGAGCTTTACCAGCAACAGCGCGGCGATTCGCTCAAACGGCTGACCGAAATCCAGCGGCGGCTGAGAGACCTTTCTCCTTTCCGGGACCTCAGGGAAGAATACGATCAGGTGGCGGCGACCGATTTGATCGAGGCCTTGCACGAATTGAACGGAATTCCCGAACGTTACTTGCGCGTGAAGGGAAGCATCGAGTCCTCTTTGTCGGAGGCGAGCGACGGCGTCGCCGCGGAAGTCAGAGAAGCCTTCGACGAGGCGCGCGAGGCTTTCGATCAATCTCTCGGTCGCTGGCAGGAAGGAAACGGCCGGCAAGCAGAGATCATGGAAGCGCTGGACGAGACCCGGCGCAACTACGAGCAGCGCGTTAACGATTACGAGTTCGTCGTCGGCAACGCGGTGCTTGCGCGCGGCGACCACGCGGCCGAGGTGGCCGAATTCGAAGAGGTGCGTAGGGCGTTCGAGGAGGCGGAGGCGCGCTGCGAAGAGGTGCGCGGTCCCTATGAAAACTCGATCCGGGAAGCTCAGAGAAATTACGAATCGAAGCGGCAGGAATACGTCAAGATCATCGAGGAAGTGCGCGAAGAGCTGGAAAAAGCGCCGGAGGCTTACCGCCAGCGCTACGAGGAGATCCTGGGCAAGTATCAGAAGCTTTGCGCCGAGGAGAGGGAGAAGGTCGTCGCCGCCGGCGGGCTTCACATCGTGGGGACCGAGCGCCACGAGAGCCGCCGGATCGACAATCAACTGCGCGGGCGCTCGGGACGTCAGGGCGATCCGGGCTCTTCCCGATTTTATCTGTCGCTGGAAGACGATCTCATGCGCATCTTCGGCGCCGAACGCATTCAAGGCATCATGGACCGCCTGGGGATGGAAGAAGGCATTCCCATCGAGCACGGGCTGGTCACGCGTGCCATCGAGAACGCGCAGAAGAAGGTCGAAGCGCACAACTTCGACATCCGCAAGCACTTGCTCGAATACGACGACGTGATGAACAAGCAGCGGGAAGTCATCTACAATCAGAGAAAAGAAGTTCTCAAGGGAGAAAATCTTAAGGAAGAAGTCCTGGACATGGCCGCAGGGCTCGCCGAGGAAATCGCGGCGCGCTACGCGGAAGCGGACCGGGACCCGTTGGAGTGGGACTGGAAGGGACTCGGCGAAGCACTCTATCACCGGTTTGCCTTTCGACTCGAACTCTCCGACGAAGAGCGGGAAAATTCGAGCGCGGAGGGGCTTCAGGCAACGGCGGTCGAAAAAGTCACGCAAGCCTACGAGCGCAAGGAGGTGCAATTCGGCGCGCCGATGCTCAGGCAGTTGGAGAAGATCATCATGCTGCAGACGATCGACGCGCTCTGGAAAGATCATCTGCTCAACATGGATCACCTCAAGGAAGGCGTCGGGCTGCGCGGCTACGGGCAGAAAAACCCACTGCAGGAATATCAGAAGGAAGGCTTCGAGATGTTCGAGGAGATGGTGCACCGCATCCAGGAAGACGTGGTGCAGAAGCTCTTCACGATCGAGATGGCCCGGGAAGCCGCAGTGGAGGAGATTCAAGTCCAGCAGCGCCCACAGCGAATGGTGCTGAGTCACGGCGGCAGCGAGGAACCGGCGCGACCGGCCGCTGCGCCCAAGCGCGACGGCGGCGCCAAGGTCGGCAGAAACGATGCCTGCCCGTGCGGCAGCGGGAAGAAATATAAGAGATGCTGCGGGAAGTAATGTGTTGGCTTGCCTGAGAGACTGGCCACGCCCGTCCGCGTCCCCTCAGGTTACGGACAAGTTAATCCTTTCTGGGTGTTGACGGCGGGAAGAATCCCGGCGGTGTCAGAGGGCCGCCGCCGTCCGGCGGGGGAATGATCGGGTCGGGGGGAGAATCCGTCGGGGGAAGGAAGTTCGACACTTCGTCGAACTGATTGATCGAGACCGCTTGGTGCGTGAACTGATCGCAGACAATCAAAAGATCCAGCGGGCCCATGTCGGTGTTGCCTAGCTGCGGTGCGACGACGCCCGAAGTCGATCCTGGGCCCGTGATGAAAGCGACGCAATTGTTGTTCGGCACGCGCGGCAGACCGAGCTGCTGGAGTTGATCGTTCAGCGCCGTGCCGACGACGCCGACGACGTCGCTGCCGCGAATTCCGGCGATCGCGCGGCTAGTGCGGATCTCGTAGTCCGTGTCCTTTAACGCGTCCTTCTCCACCACCGCTCTCGCGGCGCCCGCAACTAAATTAATCACGTTCTTCTTTTTCGGCTGAGACGGTGTGGCCGCCTCCTCGCGGAGCTGTAGCTGGCTGTGCTCTCTCAGCGTAATCACGCTCTGCTCCAGAACCAAGAGCCGCAGTCCCGATTGCGGGCCGGTGTTCAACGTGTCGAGCCAGAAAAGCTCGTCTCTAAATTTGACGACTTTAGCCTGAGGCGCGGCGTCGCGTCGCACGGTAGCTTCCCCGCGAACGCCCGTCACCGTGCCGATCCCGGCTTCAGCGCCGGAGATCAGATAGAGCGAACTTCCAAGAGCCGCGAGAAAAAGAATGAGAAGAGTTCTCTTCATGGTTAACCTCTCATTAATAATAGCGCCAAATAAGGCCAAGGGAAGCGACCTGTCTATGATAACTGTAGGTTCCGATCGTGGAGTTGTTGCTATTCCACAAGTGCTCCAAGGAAACAGTCAGGTTTGGCGTAATGTCTTTGGCTAGGCTGAAGAGCGCAAGGAACTCTTGGTCACTTCGATGCTTACCAAACTGGCTATTTGTGCCATCGTAATTACGCGCGTGGAATTCGAAGTTTGTCGTCGCCCGAATTTCTCCAGGTAAAGTGACCAAGAAGCCCGCTACCGCTCTGTGCCCGCTGTATTTCCAATTTGCTCCGTTGGCATCCTCGAAGTCATAGTTGTAGCCGAAATTGATCCCGTATCGTTGTCGATCGAAGAAGAGATAATGGATCAGTCCCACGCGGTAGTTGACGGCATCTCGGTCCTCGTCTCCCTTTCCAAGCTTTGACAGGCTGCCGGAGGGGTGCTCGTTGAATATTTTTCCTTGGACCTGATACAAAAGCTCAGTCCGGTTTGAGCCGTTTTTGTCCCAATAAAGATAAGAATCGATCAAGCCGGTCGGTCTCTGGAGGAATAACCTGCCGTCTTGCAGGAGAATGTCGTAGAAAGGGCGCACCGTAATGAAATACCGTTGGCCGCTGGGAAAAAGATTGTTGTAAGTAAGACGACTGCCAATGACCTGATCGGTATAATCGTAGTCATGGTTCTGATAGTTAAGAATTTGATAACCATCGTATCTGAAGGCAGCCTGCCACTCGTTGGATCGAAAAAACGCGTATTCTCCACTTAGAGCGAGCAGATTACCCCAGCTGTTTCTTTGGCCGAGCCCCGACGTGTTGGAACTTTTGTTCGAGGTCGCGGGCGCGTTGGAATCATACTGCGCTCGCGCCGTGGCCTCGATCCAAAACGGCGAGTCGCCTCTCCTGGGAGTTTTCAACGCCGTCAAAAGGTCGCGGCTGGGACCGACGAGAGGCGAGGCGGGCTCGAGTTGAAGGGATTCCGCGATTTCTTTTGCCGCGCTCGTTTTGCCCTGCGCGCGGAGAGTGTAAGCAAGCAGGTATTGAAGGTTCGCGTTCTTTGGCTGGATTTCGAGGCCCTTCCTTAGATATGCTTCCGCTTCGGCGTGCTTGCCCTGCGCATTCAGGCTCAGCACAAGATAGTAGATGACGTTGGTGTTGCGCGGGTCCTGCTGGTTGGCTTTGAGCAGCAACTGCGTCGCCTCGGCGTATTTCTTGTCGTCGTAGAGCAAAACCGCCTTGGAGAACGTGATCTCGGCGGATTCGCGTCCTTCCTGGGCGAGGATCGGGCTCGCAGCAAACAGCGTAATCGCAACGATGTAATACAGGAACAGCCAAATTCCTATCGAGGAGATTCTCGAAAGCAAGACCGAGCGGTGATTGGAGCTGGACACGATTGGAGTTTGTTTTGTCCCGGAGTTTAGCTTACTGCCAGCTAAAATACAGGTGTTTTGTGAGTCTGTCAAACAAACAGCCGTAATTGAGCTGTTCTAAGAAGCCGGAACGGACAACAAAGCCGAGGGAAAAAATGTGAAGAGGAGCCTTGGCGCCCCTCTTCACGAAGCGCGGAAAAAAATAGTTCAGCGAACGGCCGGTGGCGCTATCTTTATTGCCGCCCTGTTGGCGCGAGGCTGCTTAGCGAGCGCTGCAACAACGGTTGGAGCGCACGAATAGACAGCCCCGCCGTCGCTATCTATGCAGAGCGTTTCCGATAATACAAAAGTCACAGATGGGTTGTCGGTAGTGCGGATACTGAAAGCCGTGAGCTCCAGGGTCACTTGACAATTGTTTTGTGTGGCTAATGCCATACCCGCAAGACCGATTTCCACTACCTTGATTTCGCCTTGAGAGTCGATGGGAATGGTTTCGACAATGGCCGGTGGAGCTATTGTGACTTCGTCCGACGGAAGGACGTTAGCCCCACATCCTTTGGGCACGTTCTTGGCCTTTATAGAAGGAAGTGTCAGGCTAACTGAATTATCGCCGTCTACATTTAGAAACTCGAGGACCGCGGCGATCCCCGGGGTGGAGTAAGAGTACCCAGCAGTAGGCGATGTCCTGCGCTCGAGGGTCACGGTTTGAATTTGGGCAGGATCGTTCACTGGCGTAACCGTAATGTCCACTCTAGCCTCCGCGCTGTCTGCTTTCCCATCGTTGACTTTAAATGTGAAAAAGTCCGGACCATTGTAGTTCGGATCCGGCGTATACGTGACGTTGTTTGCCCCTGTGGATGGGATGACCGCAGCGATCGGACCCGGTTTCCCTTTCGGTTTCTTGTGCTTCGGTTTTGGTTTGGATTTCTGTTTTGCGCTGGCAATGGTAAGTTCTGAGAGATCCCCATGTTGCGGGGGAGTTACGATACTGAAGGTCAGCGGGTCGCCGTCGGCGTCGCTTCCGGTGAGCTTGATCTGTTTTGGAGTGTCTTCGGGAGTCGTGACTGCCGGCTGAGGATCGGCGGCTGGAGGAGTGTTCTCGCCGCCGGTCCAGTCTTTGGTTGCCGTATCGGAGATGTCTCCGACGGCGGCAGTGATTGTGTCTTGGCCTGAGTTCTGGCCCGTATAGCAGAACTGGGCCTGGCCGTTGGTGTCGGTATTGACGAAACCGGCGGTTTGATTTGCGCCCGTTACGTTGAAGTCCACGCGCACTCCGTTGAGGGGAGCGTTGTTCTGGTCTGTAACGGTTGCAGTAATGCAATGCTCTGTGCCGACGGGATTGGTTGCGGTTTTAGGCGCGAGCGAGACATTCGTTACGCGGGCCACAGGTGCGAGCGACAATCCGCCGGGATAGCCGTACGAGTCGAAGAAGCCGAAGCCGTATAAGAACGCCCCGAAAGGCAGCGGTCCTGATAACGTGTGAGATCCTTGTGACAATGAAACCTGCGCGCCTGAGAATCCACTCGTGCTGATAGCCGTAAAACTCGCAGAAGGTATGGCCGTGCCGTCGAGTTTAATTGCGCCGACGGCTGTGTTAGGCGCCACGACATTGGCGAAATTCGCTGGGAATTGTGGCTCAGGATTGTCCGCTGCATCCGGTGTAGAGACGGTATATTGAGCGAGGAACTGCTCGAAAGGCGGAATCAGCATCATGAAGGGGTCGCCGTCGTCTGGACCGCAGGCTGAGTCAAAGGAGCAGCCGTTAGAGTATTGCGCGACAAGGATCGGCTTATCAGAAGTGATTACAGCCGCACTGTCGATAATTCGCTCGTGAAACTGTCCGCGATTGAGCGTCGCAACCAAGGTCCCGTTCACGGTCACATTCGTGCCGTCGGCGGAAGCTAAGAACCGAAAAGTATCGCCGTTCGCCCGTGTGGCGAGAGGCACGGTGACAAAACTCTTACCCCACGTTTCTGTTGGGGACAATTCCTCGACGACGTGATCGCAGGCACCAGCGCTCGGGGGGATGTCGGCGCAGATTGCTCCTCCGAAGACCGCGATCGGTTTGTCGGAGGTTATGATGGTTCCGGAGAGATCGTCGCCGAAACTTTGCAACTGGTAAGTGTCTCCTTGGTTCAAGTTGATGTTGAAGGGGACGCCGGCGGTTTGCGAGCCCGCATCGGCGGAAGGTGTGATGGTAACGGTTGTTGTATCTGCTGTTCCGACGATTGCGAATTCGGGCCCGAAAGTAGAATATGCGAGGACTATGTACTCCGTCCCAAGAATATCCGTCGGCAGCCCTAAATAGGCGTCAGTGGTGGCGGTAATATGGTTCAGGCCGTAAACCGTCACTTCGTTTTGTGCCGTGACGTGAATCCCCTTGTTCTCGACAGTGTCAGATGTTGTAAGCTCGGCGCTGGGCGGAATGTTGACGACTGTCACTGTCCCGGGTGTCACTGAAAAATTCGTGGGCGTCATTCCGGGTCCTGTAACAGTGCCGGTAGTAGCCGTATCCCCGGCTATGAATAAAGTGAGCTGCGGGTCACCAAAATAGTTCTGCGGGAACGTGAGCCAGAAATCCGTTCCTTTGCTGTCGGGTGCGGCGTTGCCGACGCTCGCCGAGATCATAAGCATAGCCAAAACAAAAATTATTTTTTTAAACACGGTTTTCACTCCGTCGAACGACATAAAATCGTTGCCTGGCCACAATCGAATGAGCCCCCGCGGGATTGTCGGTTCCATCAACTTTGACATCAACACGTTGTTCTACAAGGCGGCGGTAATTTTACCGAAGAAGCGTTGTGCGGAGGCGGTGGTGGAGGCGGCGGAGGTGGACAACAGGTACCGGGTATCGGTCCGCCGCCCGTCACCAACGCTGCTTGCGAAATAGCGCCTGCG